>CALENA010000130.1 GCA_937910875.1 uncultured Desulfobulbaceae bacterium
AGATATTCAATCACCCGTTTAAAATCTTCATTATCACGACGGATAATGAAATTCTTCTCATACCGTCGAATCTCAAGGCAGATATTACTGAGATTCCCGGCATGGGTCAGCAGCGAGACCTCATCCTTGAACATCTCAAAATCTTTGATGAAAAGAACTCCCACCACCACGTAGAAAAACAAGTGGAGACAAAAACAGCCAATCATTTTCTGACGCAGATTTAAATGCACCACATGGATTCTCCCACTTGTATCAGAACTCCCCACAATTCAGCCAGAGAGATCCTGGCTGCGTTGATCACCTTGAAAGAAGGCCCCTGGCCCCATCATTTATGGCCATGCTGACAAACCAGCATGGCTGGACCAGAATGGCCGGCCACAACCAACCATGAAAGTTCGCTACTCCGGCATGGCCAACGATGGTCCCTGGTAAACTTTCGGATAAAACCATTTCAGCCGCGCCATCTTACTGCAGTAACGACCGAAACAGGCACGACCACACGTTCTCCCGAATAGCAATAGAGCGCGCCGCTCGCAGCATTGAACCATGGGCTCTTCAACTGCACCCATCTCCAAAGACAATCGTTAAGCAAGTTCAAGGCCAGATATCAGGAAAAATTCTCTCTCATTCATTCAGAGAGAAGTAATTGCCAACAAGCAACCGCCGATCAGAGACGTTCCGACCACTCTCCTGCTCCATTTTTCCTCACCAACACCGTCTCTGCCACCTGAGAACTCTTTCTTTTCATCCACCCCGCACCCAGAAGCCCTCTGTCCGACCTGAACAGGTTTTCCCCTGCTCTCATTCTAACCGACCACTGTTTCACAAATGCAACATTGTTGCAAATAGCAACGATACATAATGCAACAATACCACGCAATACTTCTGCTAACCACTCTGTTTTTTATCATTTTTCAAACAGACACCCAACCGCAACCATCTGCAACATGCCCCCCGCCGCCTGTTTCATCCTGCAACAACAAGGGATTGCCGACTTTCATCCGCACTTCCTTACCACCAGGTTATAACACTCTCTGCCCCTGATCATTAAATTCTTTCTGAAAACAAAAAACGGCATACGGGTTGCAAAAGGCAATGTCACGCATTCAACTTCTATCCGGTAACGGACAAATACTATCCAGAAACACAACAGATCCAAAGCGTCTCAGAGGAGAAAACAGGTGACACAATTCAAGATCAGCAACACAGGAGATAACGTTGTCTGTCCAGAAACATCAAGCAGAGATCACTCTGCAACCGGCCCCCCTCACTGATCCTCCCCATTGATCTGGCCAAAAGTATGAACTGAAAAAACAATCAACTTTACACATTCACACAACACGAAGGAAACACAATGACTCTTCCAATTATTCTCGCCATGGCCGTTCTCGTCCTGGCCGTTCTACTCTTTATTTTTGAATGGGTACGTGTCGACGTGGTCGGCATTATCATGATGATCATATTACCCCTGCTGGGCCTGGTTACCCCCAAGGAGGCCATCAGCGGTCTGTCAAGTAATGCGGTCGTCTCAATTATTGCCGTCATCATCATCGGCGCCGGCCTGGACAAGACAGGGGCCATGAATTCCCTGGCCCGACTTATCCTCAAGTTTGCCGGTAAAAGTGAAAGCCGGGTCATGGTGCTTATCTCCAGTACGGTGGCCTTTATTTCCAGTTTCATGCAGAATATCGGCGCCGCGGCTCTCTTCATGCCAGCCGCCAAACGGATTTGCCGCCAGACCAACATCCCGGTCTCCCGTATCCTGATGCCCATGGGCTTTTGCGCCATCATCGGCGGCTGCATCACCTTGATCGGCTCCAGCCCCCTCATCCTTCTCAACGACGTGATGAAGATTTCCGACCCAAGCATTGAGCCCTTTGGTCTCTTTGCTGTCACGCCTGTCGGCCTGGCCCTGATCGTTGCGGCCCTTATCTATTTTGTCGTCTTTGGCCGCTTCGTCCTGCCTTCAGTTCAGGGTGAGGACACCGGCTCAGGTGCTATGTCACCAGACCTGACCAAGACCTATCAGGACATCGGTAATCTCTTTGAAATCGAGATTCCTGAGGACTTTGCCGGCCCCCGGAGCCTTGAAGAATGCGAGATCCGGCCCATCTATTTTTCCAGTGTCGTGGCCATCGCCGCAAAGGGGGGCACAACAAACTTCTCTCCGGACCGGGATGACACCATCAGCGGCGGTGACACTATTGCCGTGGAAGGACCGCCGGACCTGGTGGCCAAAATGGCCAAATCGTTTGGCTGGATCATCAAGGATGATCTCGGAATCTTTGCCGAGAGCCTTTCATCCAACAATGCCGGGATCATGGAGGCCATTATCTCCCCCCGCTCAGAACTGGCCGGCCGGACCCTGCGCACATTTTCCTTCCGTAAAAAGAATGGCATCAACCCCCTTGCCATCTTCCGTGGCAACAAGACCTATGTCGGCGGGATCTCCACCATGACCCTGCAACCCGGTGATGCTCTGCTTCTCCAGGGCCCCTGGGAAAAATTCCATTATCTGAAAGAAAAACCGGATCTGGTCTTCACCGAAGAGGTCCAGGGAGAAATTCTCCGCACCGACAAGATCAAATTCGCCGTCGGCAGCCTGATCCTCTCCCTGGTCATGATCCTCGGTTTTCATGTCCAGTTGTCCATTGCCCTGCTCACCGGGGCCCTGGCCATGATTCTCACCAAGGTCCTTTCCATTGACGAGGCCTATGACTCGGTGGACTGGATGACCGTCTTCCTCCTCGGAGGCCTCATTCCTCTGGGGATTGCCTTTGAAAAAACAGGGGCCGCAAAGTACATTGCCGAGACCATCATGGGCTCCATGGGGACTGTCGCGCCAATCGTCCTCCTGAGCGTCATCGCAATCCTGACCTCCTTTTTCACCCTGGTGGCCTCAAACGTCGGTGCCACGGTCCTCATGGTGCCCCTGGCCATGAACATGGCCTCAACCGCCGGAGCCGACCCGCGCATCGCGGCACTGGTGGTGGCCATCGCCTGCTCCAACACCTTTATCCTGCCGACCCATCAGGTGAACGCACTCATCATGCGGCCGGGCGGATACAAGACACTCGACTACTTCAGGGCAGGTTCGGGCATGACCATTCTCTACCTGGTGGTCATGATGGGATCCATTGCCCTGTTCTTCGGTATTTAAGGGCGGCACACCATTGCGATTTCATGTATCGCAATGGACATTTGAATAACCAGCACGGCTGGACCAGAATGGTCAGCCACAACCAATCATGAAAGTACGTTCCTTCGGCATGGCCGGTCATGGTCTCCGATGAACTTTCATATAAACTTTTTTCACTGCATAAGGAACTTTATTATGAAACTGTTTATTGCCTGTTGCTGCGCCCTGTTTGGCGGGGCAACCCAGGCCCTCGCCTCCTCCGGCCACAGCGCTGAAGCGGTCTCGACAAATCTCACGGCCACGCCCTTTGGCTATATTGCCCTCTTCATCTTCGTCCTGGCCTATGCCCTGGTGATCCTGGAAGAGAAGACCCATCTCCGCAAAAGCAAGCCGGTCCTTCTGGCCGCTGGAATTATCTGGGTCCTCCTGGCCGTCCTCTACAAACAAATGGGTATGGAAGGCGCAGCCCATACCGCCATCCTCGGCAACATGCTTGAGTATGCGGAACTGCTCCTCTTCCTGCTTTCCGCCATGACCTACATCAACTCCATGGAAGAGCGTAATGTCTTTCAGGCCCTGCGTTCCTGGCTGGTCTCCAGAGGTTTTTCACTCAGGGTTATTTTCTGGATCACCGGTTTTCTGGCTTTTGTCATCTCTCCGGTGGCCGACAACCTGACCACTGCTCTGCTCATGGGTGCCGTGGTCATGGCCGTGGCCGGTGACAACAAAAAGTTTATTGCTATTGCCTGTATCAACATCGTGGTCGGCGCCAATGCCGGCGGGGCCTTCTCTCCCTTTGGCGATATCACTACCCTCATGGTCTGGCAGAGCAGCAAGGTCGATTTCTGGCAATTCTTTGCCCTCTTCTTCCCCTCTCTCATCAACTGGCTCATTCCCGCCTTGATCATGAGTCTGACCATTAAAAAGGAACAACCCGCAGCCTCCACCGAGACCATCCACATCAAGTATGGCGGCAAACGTATTATTCTCCTGTTTCTGTTGACCATTGTTACCGCCGTCTCCTTTCACAACTTCCTGGGCCTGCCCCCGGCCGCCGGTATGATGCTCGGACTTGGTTATCTGGGGATGTTCAGCTATATCATCAAACAAAAGGAAAAACGGGCGCTGCAATACGACTCCCCCTTGGGCATCCGTCTGGATAGAGAGGCCGCCTCACCCTTTGATCTCTTTCACCGGGTTGCAGGCGCTGAATGGGACACCCTGCTCTTTTTTTACGGCGTTATTCTCTGCGTCGGCGGCCTCTCACAATTCGGCTACCTGGCCCTGGTCTCCCACAGCATGTACACTGAATTGGGAGCGACCTACGCCAACATCCTGGTTGGAATCCTTTCGGCCATCGTCGATAATATCCCGGTAATGTTTGCTGTTCTCACCATGGACCCGGCCATGTCCCATGGCCAATGGCTTCTGGTCACCCTGACAGCCGGCGTGGGCGGCAGCCTGCTCTCCATTGGCTCGGCCGCCGGTGTGGCCCTGATGGGATCTGCCCGGGGAATGTACACCTTTGGCTCCCATCTGAAATGGATGCCGGTCATTGCCCTGGGGTATGCCGCAAGTATTTACTGCCACCTCATCCTCAACAGTCATCTTTTTGAGTAATTCCATCAGCGAACGCGTCAACCCCGGATTGTCACTATCCTGCGACATTCAGGGGCCGACGCGCAACCGCTTTCTCATCCTTTTTCTTGTGCGTCCTGGCTGTTTTCTTCACCAACTTCTCCAACAGCTGGGGCGCACATCTTCCATCCACTTCAAGACCAGGCCCAAGATCAGCATATGAACTTTTTTCAAAAAAAAGAGCCAGAACAGGAACAAGGGACACCTGATGAACCCTTGAATGGCCGGCAGCTGACCGAATTAAAGAACAAAACCGCAGACACCGACCTACCACTCGCTGTTGCCACACAGATCAATAACGAGCTGAACCGTCTCAGACACACCGACCCTGGCTCAGCTGAATTCTCCATCGCTCTCAACTACATTGAGTTCGCCCTCAGCCTGCCCTGGTTCAAGGAGACCAAAGACAACCTTGACCTCCGCCGGGCCGAATCAATCATGACCGCCCACCACCACGGACTCGAGGTGGTCAAGGCACGAATCCTTGAATTCCTGGCGGCCAAGACCCTTAAAAATCAGCAGAAATCACGGATATTGATTGTCGACGACGAGCAGGTGGCCAGGGACAATCTCCAGCATTATTTCAAGGGGATGGGACACACCGCCCATGTGGCGCAGAACGGCGTTGACGCCCTGCAACAAGTGGCTGCCACCACCCCATATGATATCATCATCACCGATCTGAAAATGGATCAGATGGACGGTCTGACTCTGATTGAAAAAGTCGGCAAGCTCTCTCCTGAAACCGCCGTGATCATGGTCACCGGCTATGCCACAGTGGCCAATGCCGTGGATGCCCTGCGCAAGGGGGCAACCCATTACCTCTCCAAACCGGTGCAACTCACCGAGTTGAAAGAGACGGTTGAAAATATCCTCCATAAACAAAAAAAATTGCAGGTGAACCAGGGCCCCGTGCTCTGTTTTACAGGTCCTCCCGGAACCGGAAAGACATCCCTCGGCCAGGCAATTGCTCTGTCGGTCGGCCGGGAATTTGTCCGTCTGTCCATGGCCGGCCTGCGTGACGAAGCGGAAATCCGCGGCCACCGCAGGACATACGTCGGGGCCATGACCGGGCGCATTCTCAATGAGATCAAACGAATCGGGGTCAACAACCCCTGCTTCATGCTGGATGAAATAGACAAAATCGGTCAGGACTTTCGCGGCGACCCAGCCTCTGTCCTCCTGGAGGTTCTGGACCCTGAACAGAACAAGACCTTCCTGGATTATTATCTCGACGTGCCCTTTGACCTCTCCAAGGTCATGTTTATCACCACGGCGAATGATGTGGAAAAACTGCCAGGGCCCCTGCTGGACAGAATGGAAGTCATCGAATTTCCAAGCTATTCATTCAAGGAAAAACAGGTTATCGCCCAAAAACACCTGTTTCCGAAACAGCTGGCCGCCAATGGCCTGAGCGAATTTCACCCGCAACTGAGCGATGGCGCCCTGCAACAACTCATTTCCAACTATACCCGGGAACCAGGGGTCAGAGGGCTGGACCGACAATTGGGGACCCTTTGCCGCAAACTGGCCCTGCAGGTCCTGAAGGAGGAACCTGAAACCCTGCCGGTCATCGACGCTGAGACCATCACCTCTCTGCTCGGACCCAGAAAATACCGGCAGGAAGCCGCCGAAGGCGAGGATCGGGTCGGTGTGGTCACCAGCCTGGTCTGGACCAGGTTCGGGGGGGAAATCATGTTCATTGAAACGCTCAAAATGCCTGGCAACAACCAGTTGATTCTCACCGGTTCACTGGGAGAGGTCCTTCGTGAATCGGCCCAGGCCGCCTTGAGCTATATTCGCAGTCATGCTGCTCAACTGGAAATCGACCCTGATTTCTTCACGCACAATGACATCCATGTCCACCTGCCGGCCGGCGCCGTATCCAAAGACGGTCCTTCGGCCGGGCTGGCCATTGCCATTGCCCTGATCTCCCTGCTGACCGATCGTTCGGTTCATCGCAAGGTCTCAATCACCGGCGAAATGACCCTGACCGGACAGGTCCTGCCGGTGGGTGGAATCCGGGAAAAAGTGCTGGCGGCCCTCCGCGCTGGCTGCAACAAGGTTCTGTTACCGGAAAAGAACCGCGAGGACATCGCGGCCATGACTGATGATATCAGCGGAACCATCGAGCTCATCTTTATCAAGAGCCTGGATCAGGCCATCCCCCAGATGCTTGCCTGACCCCAACCTCTCTCTGTCAGGGAGGGCCACGCGCTCTCCCTGACAGTCCCCCTCGCCTTTGCCCTTTTCCCCAGAAGCTGTAACGCAGCCGTTGTTGCACCCTGTTACACGGTTTCAATCTGCAACAACACTCCCCCTAAGCCCGGCAACAGCCCGCCAGCGCATTACAAATAAATCAAGCAATATCATACAGAAACGAAAACAACCTGCCTGATTCGCCCTGAAACATCACCCTTAAGCGCCCATCTCTCACCCCATGAACTGTTTCAGCCTGCAACCCTGAACCACTTGCGCCCTCAGGCAATCAAAACATCAAATCAATGGGTATGATCTTGTTATCATTTAAATAAAATATTTCTATCAAGACTGGCACCAAAGCTGCATTAAAGGAAGCATCAAGCAACACACCACAACAATCAAACCTACTCTAATAAAGGAGAATATCATGGGATTCAGCAGCTGGCTCAAATTGGGAAAAAACAAAAACAAGGATGTCAATCTCGTCAAGATCAAGGAAGCATCAATCAATATCGGCGAAATGGCCGCCGGCCATCAGACCGGGGCAGCCAATGCCCTGAACAGGATGTTGAATCAGGCCACCCTGCAGACCAAGTTACTTATGGTCCAGGATGGTGAGTATGCCCAGCAGGTCTCACAATACGCCCTGAAGATGGCCCAGCGTCTGGACTGTGAAATCATTGCCCTGGACATAAGCAACAGACCGCTTCAGTACCTGGGTGAACGACAGGCCCGCGAGAGTGAGCGTTTCCAGGCCCTGGCCACCAGCAACGCCGAATCTTTTCTTGCCCAGGCCAAGGCCCAGGGAATCCAGGTGCGGCACTTGATCAAAATCGGCAATCAGGAAGAGGCCATTGCCCAGTTGAGTCACGACGATGCGGGCATCCGCTACGTCCTCACCAAACCGGACCATGTCTCAGCAACCAATCAGGAACAGATCCAGGTCCCGGTCTTTGACCTCCGTTGCTCACGCCTGTAATTCAACGACACTCAAGGAGATAACCAAATGGAACCTTTGACATTTTTTGCATCAGCCGTCGGCTTCACCTGCGCCTTCCACCTGCTGTCTGTCACCGTAAGTCAGTTCAGTAACAGCAAACAGCCAAGCGTCGGACCTCCACAGGCCCGCGAGGACTGGTTCTGCTTCTTTCGCACCTCTACCCTGTTAGGCAGCACAGTGTCAGATGACACTCAGCCCAACAAGACTATCCGGGACACTCAACACAAAGTGACCCGTCAGCAAGCTCCGCGGCCCCGGCCTCGTCTGCAGGCATAACAGCCCCGTCTCTTTCCCCTTGTGACCACCTGTTCCTGAAACAGTTAGGCCGGTGATCACAAGGGACTCCTCTCAGCAATACCCGCCAGCCTCTTCATCCAAAAGTTCACCAGAGACCAGCATTGGTCATGCCGGAGTAACGAACGTTCATGGTTGCTTGTAGCTGGCCCGTCTGGTCCAGCCATGCTGATTAGAGCGGCAGGATATGCATGACGCCACGGATGGGATGCAGGCCTTTCAAAAACAGGCCCTTGCGGCCATCGATTGAAACCGGATCGCCGAAATTGATCCGCTCCTCGCCCACCTGACAATACCCGCCCGTCTCATACACCTTGAGTTGCCGACAACCGACCACACAAGTCTTTTCCAGACGCACCGCCACCACCGAGGCATGGGAGGTCTGACCACCGCGCGAGGTCAACAGGCCATCGGCCAGATCCACGGCCCGAATATCCTCGGGCACGGTATCCTGGCGGATCAGAATCAGGGGCGTATGCGGATCACTCATGCGCAGTTCATGAATCTGGGCCTCGGTAAACACCGCCCGTCCGGCCAGGGCCGATCCTGAGACGCCGATGCCCTTGGCCAGGAATGAGCTCTCAAGTTCCGGACTCTCGGCAAAGACATCAAAACGCTCCTTCTTTTTGATGGTGATCATGTCCCGGGTTTGCAGGAGATAGAGATCCCCGGCCTCCGGCCCCTCAAAGGTGAACTCGATCTCCTGCGGATTCCAGCGTTTCTCATAGACCAGCTTACGGGAGATATCCAGCAGTCCCTGATAAATAGCCGGAAAGCGTATTTCCAGACTCTCCTCACGTGACCGGCCGTCAAGCTCGGCCTGCTCCACCGAGACCGGAAAACTGGTGACCAGACCCGAGACAATATCCTCGCCCTGATCGCCGTAAGCATAATCACCCCAAAGGGCCACCCGCTGCACCTTGCGATAGGGGTGCGAGGTAAAGACCACCCCGGACCCTGACAAGTTGTTCCGATTGCCAAAGACCATGGCCTGGACAATCACCGCCGTGCCCCAGGCATCGGACAGATCCATGATCTTCCGATAATCCGAGGCCTTGGCCGTCTCCCATGACTCAAAAACCTTTTCCATGGCCCAGACCAGTTGCAGCCAGGGATCATCAGGAATTTCCAGCCCCTGCCTGCGGATCAGTCTCTGATACTCCAGAGCCAGGTCCCGCATTTGCTCCGGGGTAAACTGCTGCTTCAAAGTCACCCCGTGCCGCTCCTTGGCCTGATTCATCAGCCCCTGAAAATCTTCACGCCGCATGCCCGAAACCATGGCCCAGGACTGGAGGAAACGACGATAATTATCCCAGGCCAGATAGGCATTGCCTTCCGCCCTGATCGACTCCTCGATGATCTCCTCGTTCAGACCCACGTTATGGATCGTGGCCATCATCCCGGGCATGGAGATGGCGGCACCGCTGCGCACCGAAACCAGTAGAGGGCGATCTGACGAACCAAAAATCCGACCGGTGATCTGCTCAATCTCATTCAAAGCAGTCCGAAGATGCTGCATGAATTCCTCATGGGCCCGGGCAAAACTATAAATCACCTCACGGCAGCGGAAGACCTCGGTGGTAATGACAAAGGCAGGAGGCACCTGGATCTGCTCATTGCTGAGCATCACCAGGTTATACCCCTTGTTGCCCAGATGGATCAGATCACGGGTATGGGGATTGAGCCGAGTCAGACTGGAAATGGCATTCTCGGGATTATAGGTCATGAGCAGGTCAAGCATCTGCTCGTCCAACACGTCCCGCTGACGCTCCAGGGTATTGATGATCCGAATAATAAAATTATCCAGATGCTGAAGGCCAAAGGTTGAGGCAATCAGATCCCGGAAAAAGGCCTCACTCAAGCGGTGCACCGTATCGGCCGGCTCCTCATCGTTCCAGAGTGATCTGTAACGGGTCAGAAGATTCATGGCGCCGATCTGGGGGATCAGGATCGAAAGGTTGTTCTGATGAATATTGGTGTAATGGCTGTAAATGATATCCTTGACACCCTCGGACAGACCGCGAAAGATATCCAGATACTGGGTATAGGAAAAGCGTTTGATCTGCAGGGAACTGCTGAGCAGGGAGACATAGGTCTCCAGACTGCGGGAAATAATGCCGTCAATCCGCAGGGCCCGAATAAACAGACGCAGGGCCCTGACAACCCGGTAAAAGGTGGCCCGGGTAATAAAGGTCAGGTTGATCTGCTCGGGCAATTTCTCCAGATAGATGCCGGCCAGATTTTCAAGGCGAAAGGTCAGACTCAGGCTGTCAAACTTCCTCTCCCGATAGCGGCCATACACCGACGGGATATCCACGGCAATATGACGCTTGTGATAGATCTCTTCACGAACCTCAAACTTCTCGGGCGAAAGGATCGTCTCCTTGAGATTTTCAAGAACCTCAAGAAGGGCGGCCAGACATTGCTCAGACTCACAATTTTCCAGGACTTCAAGGAGTCCCTCGATCTCGGGGAAACCGTCCCGTGAGGCCTCACGCAACTCATGAAAGCCGAGGTTGTACTTCTCGTGCAGGAGTTGGAACATCTGGACCAGGAGATCAAAACGCCGGAGCTCAGTCGGGGCCAGATCGGTCTGGGCCGCAAGATAGGTGGTCCGATCAGAACGCTGCCAGGCAAGCAGGTCCCCCATGGACTGAAGCCCGAGCTCATGATAGATGCGATTGGCCAGGATATGCTGATCGTCAATAAACAAACCAGTCTGCGCCACCTCACCATAGACCTCTTCCGGCAGGAAGGGGATCAGCAGCTTCTTGTTCCGCGACTTCCAGAACAGGAGGATCGCCTGAATAAAGTCCACGATCAGATTTGAACTCTCCACGTGACTCTGCTTGCGCAGGAAATGGATCAGCACGTCACGGCGTTTGTGAATCTCATCAAGCTCTGTCGAGACCTCGCGCAGCTCGCCTTCGGCCCCGATCTCATTAAAGAAGACCGGCATCAACTTGGTGAACTGCTTGGTCAGGTTATAGATGGGCTCAATGGGATGGTTGAGCAGAGCCGTGATATCGCGCTGAAAGAGATCAGTATCCTTGACGCAGGTCCCGGAAAGCTTGAGGTTGATGATCAAAGCCGAAAACAGGGTCGAACACCACTTGGGCTCCTGCATGATCAGATTGAGCCAGACCCGGATATTGGCCAGGTGGGCCGGATTGGTCAGCGGCTGCCAGTCCTCGTCCACACCCCGGACATTGGCATACTGGAAGCCGAAACGGACCACCTCCCAGAGAAAGGTCTCGACCATCCGGCTGTTTCCCCGGTCAAAGACCTCTCCGCCCAGGACCTGAATACACTGGAGCGAGGTATGCGGATAGCGGCGGACATTGGCCTTAAGCAGTTGGAAGGCGGTGAGCAGGAACTGCTCGATCTCCTCAAAGGTCTGCTGTCGAACCAGGAGCACCAGACTGCGGTTGATCTCGCGCAGGGTCTCCTCGTGGATGAGATAGAGCCCCTCGGTATCCATGATCCGAAAGAGAAAGAGGAGCTTCTGGTTTTCGGCAAAACGCTCATTGGCACCATTGGGCAGTCCGTCATCCGACTCCTTTCCCGCCACAGCCAGACGCGTCGGAATCTCCCGATAGAACCTGACCAGATCTATATGGGCCGGTAAGTCCAGGATCTCCCGCAGCCCCTGGGCACCACTGTCAATCGAGATTTCTTCCAGGGTCTGCTGATAGGTGCGAATGGTTTCATGGGAGATGGCCGAAAAGAGCTTGCCGGAGTGAAAATCGCGGCAGAGGTCGCCACAGCGTTCCAGGAACCAGGGCAGAGGATCATCTTCGGTCAGCCAATATTCGTAATTACGAAGCAGAATGGCCCGCATCAGCCGGGCAATGGGTTCATAATCAAAGGCGCTCTTCTCCTGCCCATCAAACTCCAGCAGTCGTGCGGCCACCCGTTTCATGGGATGCTGGCCCTGGACAATGAGGAGCATGGCCCGAGGCTGCTCCTCATTGAAGCGAAGCAGTTCACGGAAATAATCATTGACCCCCGCCTGAAAAAGCAGAAGCTGCTCCGCATCAAAGCCGGCCAGCATCTTCTCCAGCCAGACCAGCTGGGCCTCAATGATCTGAGCCATCAGCGTTCTGTTTTTCAGGGAATCACGCAGGGCCTCGAGAAACAAGCCGACCAGCAGGGTAAAGGCCGCAGGCCCCTGCTCATGACGCAGGTAATGGCTGGAATTTTTGAGCACATAACTGCGCAGCTGCGGCAGGAGCAGGCCCCAGTTACGGTAGGGATGGCAGATTTCCAGGAGGAGCTGCTCAAGTGTGGCATGAATGCCCCGGTAGCGAACCACCACATCCAGCAGGAGCTGCAGCTCGGCACGGATCTCCACCTCCTGGGCGGTCTCGGCCAGATTGGCCTTCAGGGCGTTGCTCTCGATGGTGGCCTGTTTTTCCTGATCACTCATGACTGTTATCTCTCATCCTGCACGCCACCCCGCTCAGGCGACTGGTTCCAGAACCAGGGCCAGGGCCTCCTGGATGGTCTGTGGATAATGGACCACCAGCTCGGAGCGAACCTCTTCCGGGATCTCCAGGACATCCTTTTCATTGAGCAGGGGCAGGGCCAGCTCCCGGATGCCGGCCCGGTGTGCGGCCAGGACCTTCTCGATGATTCCCCCCACCGGCAGGACATCACCGCGCAGAGTAATTTCACCGGTCATGGCCACATCCTGACGAACCGACCGGCCAGAAAGAACCGAGACCAGAGAGGAAACCATGGCCACGCCGGCCGACGGCCCATCTTTGGGAATCGCCCCCTCCGGCACATGGACATGGATATCTATCTTGGAAAACATGTCCTCATCAATGGCAAGATCTGCGGCATGTGAACGAATATAGGTGAGGGCGGCCGTGGCCGACTCTTTCATCACATCACCCAGCTTGCCGGTCAGGGTCAGGCCACCGCTGCCCTTCATCCTGGAGGACTCAATGAACAGGATCTGGCCGCCCACCGGGGTCCAGGCAAGTCCTGTGGCCAGTCCCGGCCCCCAGCTCCTGGCCTTGATCTCGGAATAGAAACGGGCAGGTCCGAGAAAGCGATAGAGGTCTTCAGGGGCAACACGGGTCTTGGCCTCCTCACCCCGGGCGACCCGGGCGGCCACTCCTCGACAGATGGCGGCCAGCTCCCGCTCGAGATTCCGGACCCCGGCCTCGCGCGTATAGGATTCGATCAAGGCCCGGATGGTCTCTTCCGGGACCTCCAGTTGCTCTGCGGTCAGGGCATGCACCTCCAGCTGTTTGGCCAGGAGATGCCTCACGGCAATGGCCACTTTTTCCTGAATGGTGTACCCCGAAATATCCACCACCTCCATCCGGTCGCGCAGGGGACCGGGAATGGTGTCAAGGTAATTGGCCGTGGCAATGAACAGGACCTTGGACAAATCAAACTCAATATCGAGATAATGATCGGTAAAGGTCGAGTTCTGCTCCGGATCAAGGACCTCAAGCAGGGCTGAGGCCGGATCACCGCGAAAATCGTTGCCCAGTTTGTCGATTTCATCAAGGAGAAAAACCGGGTTGTTGGTGCCGACCTTTTTCAGGCTCTGGATCACCCGCCCGGGCAGGGCGCCGATATAGGTCCGGCGATGACCGCGGATCTCGGCCTCATCCCGGAGCCCACCCAGGGCCATGCGCACAAATTTGCGTCCCATGGTCCGGGCAATGGACTGCCCCAGTGAGGTCTTGCCCACACCGGGAGGGCCGCTGAAACAGAGGATCGGGCCATGGACATCATCCTTGAGCTTGCGGACGGCCAGAAACTCGACAATCCGTTTTTTGATCTTCTGAAGACCGTAGTGGTCATGGTCCAGATCAATTTCCGCCTGCGCCAGATCCAGGGTATCGCGACTCGATTCCTGCCAGGGCAGATCCAGAATCCAGTCAATATAGTTACGCGATACCGAGTACTCAGGTGACGAGGGCTGAATCCGTTCCAGACGCCCCAACTCCTTCTTGATCACGGCCTCAGCCTCGGGGCTCAGCGACTTTTCCTCCATCCGTTTACGGAGTTCAACCAACTCGACCTTGTCCTCGTCGCCCTCGCCCAATTCTTTTCGGATGGCCTGGAGTTGCTGGCGGAGGAAAAACTCACGCTGACGCCCATCCATGTCTTTTTTCATGGTCGCCTGGAGCTCATTGCTCATCTCGATGGTCTCAAGCCGCTTGTTGAGCTCAAGGGCCACCCGCTGCAGCAGCTCCTCGGACTCCCGAACTTCAAGCAGCGCCTGCTCTTCCTCCATGCTCAGATTGAGCTGCGAGATCACCAGATAACAGATATGATAGGGATTGGTCAGGCCGTTGATGGTCGTCTGCAACTCGGCTGGCAACGGGGCTGCCGCAACCATCTGCTGAAACTGGCTGCGAATGGCATGCACCAGGGCCTCGTTCTTCTTCGACTCACTGACCTCCATCACGATCTCGGCCACGGTGGCCGTGAGATAGGGATTGGGCTCCCGGATCTCCACCAGCTGGATCTTCTTGGTCCCACTGACCAGCACCTGATAAAAATCCTCTTCCTTGTTGAGCTTATGGATATAGCCTGCCACGCCCACCCGGTAGATAGCCGCCGCATCAGGAAGAACACCCGAGGCACCCGGGGCCTCATGGCTGGCCACCAGGGCAATCATCCGGTCGGCCAGCAGGGCATCATCGATCAGTTTCCGGGAAGACTCGCTGCTGATCCGCAGGGGAAAACCCATGCCCGGATAAAAGACAAAACCATGCACCGGCAGGACCGGCATGACCTCGGGAATCTGTAACTCCATGGGGTCGACCGTTCTGGTCACTTCCGGCTCTTCACTCATCCCTCTCACCCCTCCACACTGATAGTAATGCTGACCTTGCCCGAATGGACCCGCTTGGGAAGAGCCAGGATCAGGATACCCTGCCGATAACGGGACACAGCCCGCCGTCCATCCACCTGGGCCGGCAGCGAGACGACCCGTTCAAAAGCACCCTGCTCGATCTCCAGTTGATGGACACAGGCAATTGCCTCCTGGGCGAGTAACCGTCGGCGACCAGTGACCCGGACCTGAAAATCATCAACCAGCACCGAAATGTCCTGAGGATCAACCCCGGCCAACTCCAGATAGAGCACCACCTCATCCTCACCCTCATAGATATCGACCGCGGGCTGCCAGGCCGTGGATTCGATCATCCGGGCCAGAGACAGATTACGAAGCATCCGCCCATTCTGCTGGCGCTCGGCCAGTTCCTGCATGAGTTTTTTTGACAATGGATCCATCTGGTTCCTCTTAAAAAATGGGTGGCTCTCCAGCTCCAGGCAAAAAGCCATGCACCTGCCCTGAGCTGTACCTGCAGAGCAATGCAGCAGATGCGCGAAAGAAAGCCCGCAAGCTCCGGCCAGGCTCTGCAAGCCAAGCCAATGACATAGCCGCTGCGGTAAAACAGAGCAGATCAATGTACGCTGCTGATCGCTTTACAAAGCCTTGTTGCGATCCATATACAGGATCAGGTCCAGCATTCGATTGGCATAGCCCCACTCGTTATCATACCAGCTCATGACCTTGACCGTGGAGCCAATGACCCGGGTGGAAGGGCCGTCAACAATGGATGAATGGCCGTTGCCCTGGAAATCAATGGAGACCAGAGGCAGATCGCTGTAACCCAGGAAACGATTGGCGGCCGAACGCAGGGCCTCGTTGACCTCGTCAACCGTGGTCTCACGCTCCACCTCCATAACCACATCCACCAGAGAGACGTTGGGGGTCGGCACCCGGACGGCCAGACCATCGAATTTACCCTTGAGCTCAGGGATGACCAGGGCCACGGCCGCGGCCGCTCCGGTCTTGGTGGGGATCATGGACAGGCCGGCGGCCCGGGCCCGACGCAGATCAGAGTGCGGAAAATCCAGGATGCGCTGGTCGCCGGTATAGGCATGGATCGTGGTCATCAGCCCACGCTTGATGCCAAAATGATCGAGGATCACCCGGGCCACCGGAGCCAGACAATTGGTGGTGCAGGAGGCATTGGAAACCACGTGATGAATGGTCGCATCATACTCGTCCTCGTTGACCCCCATGACCAGGGTCTTGACTCCACCCTTGGCCGGGGCCGAGATCACCACCTTGGACGCCCCGCCGTTCAGGTGGACCTGGGCCGCATCAAGATTGCTAAAAAAACCAGTGCACTCAGCAACATACTCAACCCCGCTCCGCTGCCAGGGGATATCGGCTGGACTGCGATGGCGGGTCACGGCTATGGGACGACCATCAACCACGATCCCCTCCTCGGTGGCCGTCACCTCAGACGCATAGATCCCCATGATCGAATCATACTTCAACAGATGAGCCAGGGTCGGGATATCGGTCAGATCATTGATAGCCACCACCTCCATCCCGGCAAATTCCGGATCTTTGCTCAGCGCCCGAAACAGATTCCTGCCAATCCGGCCAAAACCGTTAATCCCAATTTTGATTGTCATATTATCATCCTCTCTTATGTTCAAGACCTCAACTTCCCGTTCATTCCCCACAAACCAGCATAGCTAAACCAGGCAGGCCAGCCACAACCAACCCTGAACGTTCACTCCTTCGGCATGGCCAGTCATGGTCTCCGATGAACTTTCAAATGAACTTTCAGACAAATGGACCAGGGCTGGCCCTTTTATACAACTTCAGATAATGCTGCATCACTCGCTGCCAGGTGTATCGCTCACGAATCACCTGCACGGCACGGCGCTGCATGACCCGGACTTTCTCTGGCTTGGTACGATAGAGGGCCAGAGCCCGATCCAGGGTATGAATCAGCGGTTCAGCGCCATCCCCCTCATAACTCAGACCCGTCTCATCATTCACGACCTTCACCAAACCGCCAACCGCATGCACAATGGGCAGATTGCCAAAGAGCTGGGCCATAAAATCGGTAAGGCCGCAGGGCTCATAGCGGGAGGGGATCAGGAAAAAATCCCCGGCCGCATAGACCTGGTTGGCCAGAACCGGATCATAACCCAGCAGGACACAGACGCGCCCGGGATAGGCCTCGGCCAGCTTGAGCACCGCCTCTTCCTGCGCCTCCCCACCGGTCCCCAGGAGCAGGAAGGCAAAGGCCGGATCTCGGGCCAGAAGTTCGGCCAGCGCCGACAAGAGGAGATCCACCCCCTTCTGCTCGCTGAGACGACCGACAAAGGTCAACAGGGGCCAGGTCCCTGGGCAATCCAGAAAACCGCCCTGCCGTATCCCCGGAATCCGGGCGTTCACCCCGCAGCGACGCAGAAGATCACGGCGGCAGCGTTGTTTGCCGGTCAACGGACCAGCAGCTGCCGGATCAAAGGCTGCGGCAAGCCCACTCTGTTCAGGGGCCAGGGGATCATACTCCCCGGGATCAATACCATTGGTGATCCCGGCCAGCCGCACCCCACGTTCCAGCAGGAGGTGACCGAGCATCCCGGTCAGGCGATCGTCATCGGTCTCCTGCAACTCACGGGCATAATTCTCACTGACCGTATTAAACAGGGCATAGGGGGCTGCGGCCAGAAAGGGGTCAAAGTCGCTCCCCAGACAACTGGCGATGATCACCCTCTCCGGCAAGCCGGTCACCGCCTGGGCAAAGTCCAGATCATTCACCTCCTGGTGATAGCCAAGTCCTCCATTATGGATGGTCACCAGGGTTCCTGTCTGACGGAAAAAATGGCGCAGACCGCCATGCTCGCGAATCATGGCCGGAACCAGGGCGGTGTGGCCATCGTGGCAGTGGATGATGTCCGGCCGGACCCCGAGCAGGAGCATCAGATCCAGGGCACCCTTCTGCAACAGGATATTCATGGCAAAGTAGTCATAATGCCCCTGGCCCTGTCTCTGCACCAGATTCTTCTGCTGATCGGCCAGGGTATAGGTATACACCCCCTGCTTTTCCAGAAATCGTGGCGACTCGAGCAGATAGATGGTCACCCGCTCCTGCCTGGCCGTCCAGACCCGGACCCGTTCCCGCCGCTCCTGATGGACATAGTCCATGTCGACCTCGTACTCGAGGGGACGGGCCAGGTCCAAGGGGTCGGCAAGCAGGCTGAAACCCAGGGCCTCAGGGTTCATGAAGCCGTAACAGGGCAAGGCCACATGAACCGAGCGACCAGACCAGCGGGCCAGACTGCGAGCCAGTTGACGAACCATGTCCTTGACCCCACCGGCCCCGGCCAGGGTTCCATACTCACGGCTCAGCATCCAGATCGAGCGAATGGCTGAAGAAGGGCGTGCTCCCATGATCGTATCCGTCTCAGGCCTCCATGGAATCAATAACCGCCTGCCGCAGGAGATGATCGGCCAGGGTCAGGCGAACCATGGCCTCACAGACCGGAATGATCCGGGGGATCGCCGAGATATCATGACGACCACCAATGGTGATATTGACCGGCTCATTGGCCAGATTAACGGTCTGCTGCTCCTTCCCGATGGAGGGAATAGGTTTGACCGCCACCCGTATGACCAGTTGTTCACCGTTGGAGATCCCGGCCAGAATTCCCCCGGCATTGTTGCCCAGAAAGCCATCCGGCCCGATAGGATCGTTGTTTTCAGAACCAAGCATCTCAGCCACGGCAAAGCCTGCGCCGATCTCCACTCCCTTGACCGCCCCGATGGACATCAGACCATGGGCCAGCTCGGCCTCAAGCTTATCAAAAACAGGCTCGCCCAGTCCGGCCGGACAATCGGCCACGATCTCCACAATCCCGCCCAGGGTATCACCCTTGGCCCGAACCTCGCGCACCCGCTCTTCCATGGCCTCCGCCGCCAGGGCATCGGGACAGAAGAAACGATTCTGTTCAATCTGATCCAGATCCCTCTCCTGCGCCCGGATCCCGCCCAGGGCCACAGTATAGGCGCGGACTCTCAGACCATATTTGTCGAGCAGCACCTTGGCAATTCCACCTGCCGCCACCCGGGCTGCGGTCTCCCGGGCCGAGGCCCGTCCGCCGCCGCGGTGATCGCGAATCCCGTATTTACTGAGATAGGTCAGATCGCCATGGCCAGGCCGAAAGATCTCCCGCAGATGATCATAGGATCTGGAATGGGCGTCCTGGTTATAGATCACCAGGGAGAGAGGGGTTCCGGTGGTCCGGGGCAGTTCTTCACCCGGAGGAGTAAAGAGTCCCGAGAGGATTTCAACCCGGTCCGCCTCCTTGCGCGGACTTGCCGCCCCACCCTGTCCAGGCCTGCGCCGGTTCATCTCCCGCTGCAGGGCCTCAGGATCAATCACCAGTCCCGGCGGACAGCCGTCAATCACTGCCCCGACCCCGATTCCATGCGATTCCCCCCAGGTGGTCACCCGGAATATTGTCCCAAATGTATTTCCTGCCATTTGCTCATCCCACCTTGTTTAGATGCTCATCTTTGGGACTGTAAATAAATAACCTGGCCCGAATCTAAGCGTAATATCAGCCAAGTTATTTTCTTACAGGCCCTTTGACCGCTGCGGCAGCAAGCAGTTCCATAATCTGCGCCACAGCCTGCTCCGGATCAATCCGGCCACTCTCGACTACCCGATCGGCCACCTGTTGATACAGGGGCTCGCGCTCGGCCAGGACGGCTGCCACCTCGGCACAGATTCCACCACCGGTGAGTGATGGCCGCTGACCGGTGGTTGCCGCATCACCCGCGATTCTGGCACAGATCACGTCCTGATCAGCGCGCAACCACACGACCAGGCCCTGTCGCTTCAAGTGTCGCCACAGGCCCTGATGGAGGACTGCTCCG
The DNA here is from genome assembly GCA_937910875.1 of uncultured Desulfobulbaceae bacterium. Classification (GTDB taxonomy): domain Bacteria; phylum Desulfobacterota; class Desulfobulbia; order Desulfobulbales; family Desulfocapsaceae; genus Desulfatifera. The sequence goes on from CALENA010000130.1 coordinate 20,002, forward strand.
CCACCCGTGGCCACCACACAACGCCTTCTCCGGGCAAGAGAAGACAGGACCTCAGCCTCAACAGCACGAAAGCCGGCCCAGCCCTCAGCGGCCACAATCTCGGCCACACTCTGCCCCTTGTTTTCACAGATCAGGGCATCACTGTCAACAAAATCATACCCCAGTTGCTCAGCCAGCCTCCGGCCAATGGTGGTCTTGCCCACGGCCCGATACCCTATCAAAAAAACCAGCTCCACCATGACTTTTCCGGTAACCTCTTCAGTGATCATACGTTAAGGTCTTGAGGCAACTCTGGCAATCAGGCCCGCCACCATTTTTCCCTTCCAATCCATCCATAGTATGCGGTAACATAACAGTGTGTCAAGATGGGACAAATCAGGACACTGCCTTTGCGAGGCACTCCCCCCCTTGACATCCCCTGAAACAGATGTTTATCATTCTACCATATGAATCTGAGAACCTGAGATATTCTTCCGCTGAACAGCATGATCAACAGACCATTTCTTTCGAACCAGCGTGACTGGACCCAAATGGCCAGCCACAACCAACCATGAAAGTTCGTTCCTCCGGCATGGCCAATAGTGGTCTCCGCTGAACTTTCGGATAAAATAACAAAAAACCAAAAGGTGCACCCATGAAACAACTCGCCTTACTGCTCATTCTGACCATGACCCTGTTCACCGCCTCCTGTGCTAACCAGGACAACAACGCCCAATCCGGCATCGGCCTCGGCGCCCTGGGCGGGGCACTTGCCGGCCAGGCCATCGGCCATAACACCGAGGCCACCCTGATCGGAGCCGCAGTTGGAACCATGCTGGGCTATATCATCGGCAATGAGATGGACAAGGCCGACCGTCAACAACTCAACCAGGTCTATGAGCGCGGCGTCTCAGGGCAGAAAAACACCTGGAAGAACCCGGACTCCGGCAATGCCTACGAAGTCACTCCAAAGCCTGCCTACGTCGAGCCCAAGACCCAGCGTCCCTGTCGCCAGGCCGAGATCATCGCCATCATCGATGGTAAACCCGAGCGCACTTACACCACGGCCTGTCGCGACAACAATGGCCAGTGGCTGCTCCAGAATTAATTGGCATCCCCTGAGCCAGCTCCAGCCCAGCCCCAGGGGATACTGAAGAAGCTGGCCAGGCCGTTTTGCATTCCTGCCCAGAGGCCGGGAGATCTCATCCCCGGCCTCTGACCATTTTCAGCCCCGGAAGCCCATGCACCAGGCCACCTTTTCCATCAACACCCACCAGCACATGGAACTGGTCGATATCACCGGTCAGGTCCAGGAACAGCTGGCTGCCAGCAGAATCACCAGCGGCACCTGCATCCTGTTCACCCCACACACCACGGCCGGTCTGACCATCAATGAAGGGGCCGACCCCACGGTCCGCACCGACCTGATCAAAGGACTGCGCCAGTTTGTCCCCCTGGACTACCCTTTCCAGCACCAGGAGGGCAACTCACCCTCACACATCATGGCGACCCTTACCGGCAGTTCCCTGACCATTCTGGTGGACCAGGGCAGGCTGCTTCTGGGGACCTGGCAAAAGATCTTCTTCTGTGAATACGATGGCCCCCGGACCCGGCAAATCGTCTGCCGAATCAGCAGCTCTACCTGAGCCAAAGGGCCTGTAAGAAAATAACTTGGCTGATATTACACTTAGATTTGGGCCAGGTTTGGATGCGGCGATTGAATAAAACCGCAGACGTAGCAGGGCTACGTTGAGGATTTTGTGATTGAGCCGCATTCAAAGATGACCCGAAAATAAGATGTAAGATTGGCCAGGTTATTTATTTACAGGCCCAAAGACTGCTTCTCACCTCTCATACCGATCAGACCATGGACTTTGACCCACATCAGATTTGTTTCGGCCTCAACCAGGAGATCGACCAGCGTTCCTGCGCCTGGTTTCTCAGGCTTACGGGCCAGCGGAAATTTGCCGAGCTGCTCAGTAGCCGCCTGAGCAGTGATGAGATCGAGGCCTTGACCAGCACGCTCACGGCCCTGTTCAAAGAGCATCTGAGCGAAGACGAATACCACACCCACTTCCTCCGGGAAGAGAGTCCCCACCACCTGCCCGAGGAGAGTTGCTAACCATGGCCCACGAGCCCCTCACCGACCTGCGCAGCTTTATTGAGCTGCTCAAACGTGAAAACAATCTGCTGGTCATCGACCAGGAGGTCGATCCTTATCTTGAAATCGCCGAAATCCACCGTCGGGTGATCAGCTGCCAGGGCCCGGCCCTGCTCTTCAGCAAGGTCAAGGGTAGCCAGTTTCCGGTGGTCACCAATCTCTTCGGCACCCATCACCGCCTGGAACTGGCCTTTGGCTCCCGGCCACAGAATTTTGTCCGCGACCTGGTTCAGCTGACCGAGCAGATCATGCCCCTGAAACTCAAGACCCTCTGGGAGAGACGGCACCTGCTCCAGGAGGGACTGAAGATCGGGCTCAAGACCCGAAACGGCGGGCCCATCCTCGACCATTGCCAGACCACTCCAGATCTCACCACCCTGCCCATGCTCACCTCCTGGCACAGCGACGGCGGGCCTTTCGTCACCCTGCCCCTGGTCTATACCGAACATCCGGAAAACGGCGGGCATAATCTGGGCATGTACCGAATCCAGCGGCACGATGCCACAACCACCGGCATCCACTGGCAGATTCACAAGGGCGGCGGCTACCACTATCACGCGGCAGAACGGCTTAATCAGGCCCTGCCCATGACCCTCTATATCGGCGGCCCTCCGGCCCTGATGCTCGCGGCCATCGCCCCGCTGCCCGAGGATATCCCCGAACTGATGCTCACCTCACTCCTTTTAGGAAAAAAACTGGACATGGTCAAAGATCCCCGCGGTGGCCATCGGCTGGTCGCCAATGCCGAGTTCGCCATCAAGGGTCAGGTTCCACCCCATATCCGTCATCCCGAAGGCCCCTTTGGCGACCATTACGGCTATAACTCCCTGGAACACGACTATCCGATCTTCCAGGTCAGCCACCTCTATCACCGCGAGGGCGCCATCTACCCGGCCACCGTGGTCGGCAGGCCCAGACAGGAGGACTTCTTTATCGGCGACTTCCTCCAGGATCTGCTCTCCCCCCTCTTTCCTCTGGTCATGAAGGGGGTCAAGGAACTGAAGACCTACGGAGAAACAGGTTTTCACTGCCTTGCCGCGGCCCGGGTCTCCAACCGTTATTCCCGCGAGGCCTTTGGGTGCGGACTGCGCATCCTGGGTGAGGGCCAGCTCTCTCTGACCAAGTTTCTCATCGCCACCGACGGAGACGTGGACCTGAACGATTTCGGGCAGCTCTGGTGTCACGTCCTGGAGCGGATCGACTGGCAGCAGGATCTCTTCGTCTTTGCCAATGTCTCCCAGGATACCCTCGATTACACCGGACCATCGGTCAACAAGGGCTCCAAGGCCATGATGCTCGGCCTGGGCCAGGAAAAAATTCGCGAGCTGCCGCGGACATTCTCCACCTCCCTGCCGCCCGGGTGCGAGCACCCCAGGGTCTTCCTCCCCGGCACGCTGGTGGTACAGGGAATCCCCTACACTGAAGGTCCGGAACAGGCCGAGCGGCTCTGCGCCTGGGCCGACCTGCGCGAGTGGCCGGTGATTATCCTGGTGGACAACAGCGCCGAGGCCACCTGCTCTATGCAGGAATTTCTCTGGACCCTGTTCACCCGCTTTGAGCCGGCCGCAGACATCCATGGCTCCGCCGCCAGCGTCAACCGCTTCCATGTGGGGCTGACCCCACCCATCGTCTTTGACTGTCGGATGAAGCCCTGGTACACCGATGTCCTGGAAGTGGACGAGGCCACCCGAAAGCTGGTGGATGAACGTTCATCCCGTCTGCTCCCGCCGCACCTGCGATGAGCAAGCCTGTCCGCCTGCAGAAGTTCCTGGCCGACTGCGGCATCTGCTCACGGCGCAAGGCCGAGGCACATATCGCCGGCGGCCAGGTCAAGGTTGATGGCCAGACAGTCACGGCCATGGGGGTGCTTGTTGATCCCGAAAGCCAGGAGGTCCGTTTCAAAAACAAGGTCATTGGCAGCCGCGACCCTTTGATCTACATCCTGCTCCACAAACCCACCGGCTACGTCACCACCCTCTCTGACCCCCAGGGCCGCCCCATGGTCACCGACCTGGTCAGCCAAGTCACCACCCGCGTCTTTCCCGTGGGTCGCCTTGATCTTGACACCTCAGGGGCCCTGCTCCTCACCAATGACGGTCAACTGGCCCAGCAGGTCCAGCACCCCAGTCATGAGATCAGCAAGACTTACGAGGCCCTGATCCTGGGCAGACCCGACCGGAACAAGCTCAGCCAACTGAGCCGCGGCATCATGCTTGAGGGACGACAGACCGCTCCGGCGTCTCTGCAGGTCACGGGAGAAGAGGGGAAAATGACCCGAGTCGAAATCACCATCCATGAGGGACGGAAACGCCAGGTTCGGAAGATGTTTCAGGCCGTGGGACACCCGGTCATCGAACTCAAGCGCCTGGCTTACGGACAGCTGCAGCTGGGCAAGTTGGCCGTGGGCCAGCACCGACTGCTCGGCCCAAATGAAATTAAAAAAATATTTATGAAGAAATTCCCTTTACAAAAGAAAAAATAGCTGATTAAATCTAAACAGTTATTACAGGGGGTTGGAGAGTCGGCAGCCATTTATCTGGCAAAAAGGCAACTTGCATGTTGTCCAGAAAACGACAACAACTATTGGAAATTGCTGGACATAGAAGAACGCGAGTTGTTCGCTCAAGGTCCCAGAAAGATCGCATTCCCAGGAACAGGAGTAAGGCATGAACAAATCAGAACTTATTGAATCCCTGTCAGAGAAAATTAATATTTCTCATCGGGAGGCGGCGGCAATCACCAACACCATCATTGAATCC
>CALENA010000131.1 GCA_937910875.1 uncultured Desulfobulbaceae bacterium
CCATGGTTTTTCCTGAATACCGCCCACGTCGACTGCGCCGTACCGAGGCCCTGCGTTCCCTGATCCGCGAGACCCAGCTCTCCGCCGGTCAACTGATCTATCCCCTCTTTGTCATGCCGGGCAAGAATAAGCGGGAGGAGATCTCCTCCATGCCCGGTGTCTTCCGCCTGAGCATCGACCAGTTGGCGGCCGAGGCCAAGGAATGTCTGGAACTGGGGGTCGGGGCTGTCATCCTGTTTGGACTGCCCGAGAAAAAGGACGGGGTCGGCTCAGGGGCCCACGCCAAGGACGGGATCATCCAGCGGGCAATCCGTGAGCTGAAGAACAAGGCCCCCAAGCTGACCGTCATCACCGACGTCTGCCTCTGCGAATACACCGACCACGGCCACTGCGGCTGCCTGATAGGCAATGAGGTCGACAACGACGCCACCCTTGAGATCCTGGCCAAGACCGCCCTGTCACACGCCCAGGCCGGGGCCGACATGGTTGCGCCCTCGGACATGATGGACGGCCGGGTTGCTGAAATCAGGGCCGCTCTCGACGAAAACAATTTCGACATGATCCCCATCATGTCCTACGCCGTCAAGTACGCCTCGGCCTTCTACGGCCCCTTCCGTGATGCCGCCGACTGCTCCCCCCAGTTCGGGGATCGCCGCAGTTATCAGATGGATCCGGCCAACAGCCGTGAGGCCCTGCGCGAGGCCACCCTGGACGTGGACGAAGGGGCAGATATCCTGATGGTCAAACCGGCAGTGAGTTATCTCGACATTATCTCCAAGCTGCGCGATGAATTCGACCTCCCCATCGCCGCCTACCACGTGAGCGGCGAATACGCCATGATCAAGGCGGCAGCCGCCAACGGCTGGATTGACGGTGACAGAGTCATGGCCGAAACCCTGCTCTCAATCCGGCGGGCCGGCGCCGATATCATCATTACCTATTTTGCCAAGGATATGGCGAGGATGCTCAAAAACCAGAGATAAGAAAGAGAAAAGAGAAGGAAACAACAAAGGGGCCGTCGGATCAACCGACGGCCCCTTTGTTGTTATTTGTTGGGTAGCAGCAATCGCCGCTCGAGATAACGGTGCAGCCAGCAGAAATAGTCCCGGAGTTCTCGTCTGACCATCCAGACACCAGCGACCAGAAGGCCGCCCAGGCCATCGGCGACCACATCCCAGCCACTGACCATGCGATTGGGGACAAAAGACTGATGGTACTCGTCACTGATCCCGAAGAGCAGGGCCACGCCAAAGGCCCACAAGGCGGCCTTCCATGGCGGCACCTTGGCGCCGGGACAGTGAAACCAGAGGACGCTCAGGCCCAGGACCGCATAGGCGATCAGGTGCAGAATTTTATCCAGGCCAAAGAAATTGGGCAGCGGCAGCTGAGTAAAGGGCTGACTGGAGAGAAAGAAGATTGTCCCCATGACGGCAGCCAGCGGCGCCACACGGAACAGGAAGAGCAGCAGCCGTCTCAATCCTTGTCCGCCCCCGCACCCTCGTCCGCTATGGCCACGGCCTCTGCTGCAACATGGACCCGGCCCAGCATCTCGGCTGAAAACTTTTTCTTGATCCGGGCAATGGCCGCATGAATTTCCCTGGTCGGATATCCAGGCCGTGGAGAGACTGTCTTATCGGCATAGGCGGTCAACTCAAACACCTTATCGCGAATACCAAAGGTATGCGTCCAGTTGATCTCGATGGTCTCGGGGTTCTCATCAATCACCACCGGCAGCGGCGCCCCCTGATCAGAGAGTTGCAGGGCATCGGATTCTGAGATTTCCAGGAGCCAGGCATCGCCTGCAACCGTGGAGAAGAGGACAAAGACCCCGAGTTCCCGAATCTTCAGCCGTTTCTCACCCGCCGTCTTCTGGATCTGGGCAATCTCGCGGTTCAGGGAAAGCTTGAACTGCTGTTCCGGGGTGGTGGGTGTCACCCCGGCCTGCTGTTTAATCAGACAACAATGCTTGAATTTCCGCCCGCTGCCACAGAGACACTGCTCATTTCTGCCAATCTTTGCCATACACTTGCCTCTTGTTATAATCTTATCCCTGCTACAGGATCTCGCACACAATCTTCATGCCCCCAATAACACAGTCCGGGGGACAGAAACGTATCTCTAACCAGCATGGCTGGACCAGAACGGCCAACCACAATCACCCATGACAGTTCGTTCCTTCGGCATGGCCAGTCATGGTCTCCAATGAACTTTCGGACAAACCGATCCTGAACACCTCTCTGGACCGACACGCAGCTGATCCGGCCAGAAAACTGGCCAGGATCAAATCTGCCAGCCCCTTATGAGCACTTGCTGTACCCGCACTGATGACAGGTCTCGCACCCCTCTTCAAAGATCAGCTGCCCGGAACACTCGGGACAGGTGCTGGCAAACCCGTAATGAGTCCCGGCCATGAACGATTTGAAGAGTTTGCTGAGCTGTGCCGGCAGGTCTAGCATATGACCGCTTGAACGGTCAAGCTGTTTAATGATCTCCTCAGCCGGTACATTGAACCTGAGGGCCAGGGAAACCAGGCGACAGGTGGTGGTCCACATGGTCGACTTATCCTTGAGATCCACCCGATTATCAAAGGGGAATTTGGCAAAGACCTCCATGGGCCTCTCATTCTCGTCAAAACAGACAATGATATAGACCGATTTCTGATCCTGATCCTTGAGACGATAACGCTTGGCATTCAGGGTGTCCGGGAGTTTCAGCTTGGTGCAGCCCTCACTGGAGACCACGGCAGTGCGCTGGTCCGGGGCGGTATCTCTGGTGTTCAGGACCTGCGAGTCACGGGAACCGTCACGATAGACCGTCAAGCCCTTGCAGCCCAGCTGATGCCCCAGAATATAGGAAAACTTGACCTCTTCGCGGGTGGCGGAGGAAGGCAGATTAATGGTCTTGGAGATCGAGGCATCCACCCCGTTCTGCTGGAGGACACCCTGCATCCGAATATGATCCTCGGGCTTGATATCCTGGGCGGTGCAGAAAATCCGCTGCCATTTCTCAGGGATTCCAGCATGACCGATGACGGTTCCGCTGTCAGCCACCTGGGCCATCAACTCCTCGGAGTAGAACCCCTCACGCCGGGCCACCTGCTCAAAGTGCTTGTTGACCATGATCAGCCGGTCACCATCCATGACATTCTTGACCATGACAATCGAGAAATAGGGCTCACAGCCCGATCCGCAATCGGCAATCATCGAGACCGTGCCCGTGGGCTGGATCGACGTCAGGGCCGCGTTACGCCTGGCCGGATAGGAATTAACGGCCGGATCATAGGCAGGAAAAGGGCCTTTTTCTTCAGCCAGGGCCACACTCTGCTCCTCGGCCACGTCCCGGATGAACTGCATGATCTCAGCGGCCATGGCCCGTCCCTCATCACTGCCATAGGGAATGGCCAGTTGAATGAACAGGTCGTGGAGCCCCATGATGCCAAGCCCGATCTTCCG
>CALENA010000132.1 GCA_937910875.1 uncultured Desulfobulbaceae bacterium
CTGCGCTTTTCCCTGTACCCAACAAATGGTCGCAGAAAAAACGGGAAACTTCAGTCACTGATATAATGCCACATATAATATGTTCCATTTTCATGAAAGCCATCCACCCCAAGGTACTTGTCGGCCCAGAATAACGTTGTCCGCTGCTCGAGCCGCTCATCCCAGATCGGGGCCCCGAGTTCCAGATCACGACCCTTGACAGCCCCCAGGAGATCAAGGATTGAAGGGGTCAAATCAATATGGGAGGTCATCCAGGGGATCTCGGCGGTTTCCTGAAGCACACTGGGGGCAAACAAAAGACAGGGCACCCGGAACGAATAGGGGTCAATCATCCCGCCCACAAAAGCAGGATCTTCCATTCTGGTCCGTATGCCATGATCTCCGGTAACCACAATCAAGGTCCTCTCCAGCCGCCCTGCCTCCTCCAAAAAATCGAGCAGTTCCCCCAGCCATTGATCCTGCAGTCCAATGAGTGCGCGACCACGGGAGACAACATCCGAGGAGGCGGTACCTGCTCCAACCTCATGCCAGGGGGCATGGCCGACCTGGGGAAGATACATCACCGCGTACCGGCGATTCTCGCGTATCCATCCACCCAGATCCTTCTTCATCAGTTCCAGCGCCACCCTGTCGCTGTTGATCTGCTCGGGAAAATCCCCGGCTTGCCCCAGGTTGACACCTGATCCATCCGGATTCTTTGGAAAAACGATCCGTGAAATACCGACCTCATGATGGAAGTTTTCATCATCAATGGGTAGATAGGCGGCCGTGGCATAGCCGGCATCCCCAAGGGTCCGCATCACACCGGGCACGCCCGGCCCTAGGCCTGAAACCTGATACCTGATATCAGTGGGGTACCAGGACGTGATCATGGAATAGAGGGCAAAACTGGTAAAGGGATAGGTGGTGACGTGGTTCGGGGCGACCCACGAGCGTTCTCTCAGGCGCTTCAGATTGGGCAGGTCTTCCATGTCTCCGCTGACATCAAGACACCTGCTGGGAGCCGTTTCCAGGATAAAATAGATGACATCATAATCCTGGGCGGCAGCGAAATGATCCGGAAGAGGCTTTGGGGCCGGGGTATTTGTCACTTCACGCCAGGCCGCCAGAACATCATCCAAACCAAGCTCATCATATTTTGAAACGTCAACTTCACCGAGCCCGAAAAACGCCTCAAAACAGATCAGAAAAGCACTGCGATGGTATGAAGTCGCGTGCATCGGAGTGGCCCATGCGATGGCCGTCATCACAAAAAGAGTCAGGCAACTGATCCAGGCCAGGGCCCCAACAAAAAAGGACTGTCTGCTCGACCCCTGCCACCAGCGTTTGACCAACAGAGCCAGCAGGTAAAGGACCAGCAGGGCACCACCCAGTTGCAGGAACAGAGCAGCACCCAGATACTTCCGGGCGACATCCAGATGTCTCACCCCCCAGCGTATCGACTCATACCAGAGTTCCCACGACTGAAACTGACCAACCAGCTTGAAACCCAGCAACTGCAGACAGAGAAAGACCACAACGGAAAAGGTCACCGTAACCACACAGAACAGGCGCCATTGCCTGGGGAGCCAATAAAGGAGCCCCCAACCGATCAATGGCAGGATGAAAAAGCCCAGGAGAAGGTCGGAGCGATAAAAGCTCAGTTGTTCAAAAAAGGAAAAGAGGTAGGAACGGGATGGATCGATTGCAGTCAGTGCGGCGATCTCAATTCGGCCGAGCGCGCGTCCGGCAACCATATAATCGAGCAGTTCAGATTTAACATAGATGGCCGTTACAGCGGCAAAGAGCCAGAGAACAAAGAGGGAAAACAGTGAAAAGGGCACAGCCTGTACAACGCGCTGCAGCACACTCTGCCGGGGCAAACCGCCCTCAGGTTCCGACGTGTTGTGCTCACACCATTTCATGCTATCGGCCCCCGCAGGACAGGTCTTGCGGCAACGGCTCATACAAGCAGCACGATTGTACAGATCGTATCTGCCCATGAGGCAGACACGATCTGACACCAGTCCTCGCTAGGGAGTAGAAGGATTCCATGACCATGACAAATTTTCTCAAGATAAGATGAAGTTGTGCCAGAAGCCAACATGGCTTATAAAAGATACAATCTTATTCTTGAGAAAGAGTCAACACACAATCTCTGCCGCATCCCACTCAAACCACAGATCAGCCCGGTCAGGGGAAATGGCCTCGCATTCATTTCGCACTCCAGGCGATAATAGATCTTATGGCAGATGGGGCTTAATCCAGGCGCCGGTCAGGAATGACCCATCCGGTCGGCCAGCCGATAGACTTCTTGGAAAACCTCGGTCGGGACCTGGCTCTGCCAGTGACCACTGAGCGTGGCCAGACCATAAAAGAGAAGAAAGACTGCGACAACGGCCAATGCCAGCGCATGGGGCGGGATCGTCACCTTCCGTGATATGCCAACACTCAGGCAACTCTTCTTTGGGCAGACGGCAACGCACTCCATACAGCCGATACACTCCGGACTCATCACCGTCTCCTGACCCGAGACCCGAATCGCGGCCGGGCAGATGCGATCGCATTTGCCGCAATCTATGCACAGATCCTGGTCGCGGCGGACCTGGAAGGGGCCAAACAGGGCAAGCAGACCCAGAAGACCTCCATAGGGGCAGAGATAACGGCACCAGAAGTTACGGATAAAAAAAGAGAGAAGAATCAGAAAGAAGGTAACTCCGGCCGCCAACCGCGACGGGTCGGTGAAGAAAAGCAGCATCTTGGCATCAGCGGCCAGATTATAGGGCGTGTTCCGGAAGGCCACCACCGCGTTCAGATCCATTGCCCAGAGGATGGCATAGAGAAAGAAGAAAAGCAGCAGATACTTGAGAGACAGAAGCGGCCCATGGAGCCAGAATGGGACATCCACAAGAATCCGGGCCTTGCGGGCCACCCGCTCCAGCAGATTGGAAGCAGCGCCCACCGGACAAATCCAGCCACAGAAGCCTTTCCGCAGGAAAAAACCAATCACCAGGGCAGCGAGAAAGATCGTCAACCCGGCCGGATGGATGGAATCATACTCACCGGTCAAGATCAGACCCTTGAGACTCAACAGGGCACTGATGGGCAAAAAACCCTCAACTCCGGGCGAGCGCGGGACAAAAACCTCGGACTGACCAATGGCCCAGAGGTAGAAGCGGTAAAACCGGTATCCGATCCACAAAGTGAAAACAAGGAAGGCCATCTGCACCCAGAAACGAAGGGTGGAGATGGCCAAAAACCGAGGCGTGTGTGAGAGTAATTGTCTATTCATGGCCGGAAGATACCCATTCACAAATCATCCGACCTTGACCTAAATCAAGAAACCGCACAACAGACTCATTTTCTGGAACTCTTCATCGAGATTTTAGAATACAGGTTCATGGTGGTGGGCTTGGCCCGGCGGGCGCAGAAAGCTCCCTGGCCGGCTACGCTCCGCCCGAAACATGTGCGACTTATCCGTCGCCCATGTTTCAGATACGCCGGACAGGGACCTTTCTGTGCCCGCCTCTTTCCACGGATCACGAAGTCCTTTCATTCAGCCGCTTCAGGCCTGGGCCAACTTCGGCGAACTCCCTCTGAAGAAATTGCCGAAATTGAGCACGCCTTTCTTTTTCTTCTGCTCCCGCGAATCACGAATTACACCCAAGGTTCCAGCATAATGACCCGGTTGACCATCGTGCCCCGTGCTGTACATGCCAAAGCTGTTAATTTCAACCGGACAGACCTCACGACCGACTCGCTGAATCGTTCCAGGATCAATCTGCTCAGACTTCAGGAAGATGCCAAGTTCCAACCCTGTGGTCTTGCGTGCTCCGGTACGCCGTTCGTCAAAGAGGCGTGGCGCTTCCTGATCGCCGGTCACCCGTCCCTTGACGCCCGGCAAGACGTAGAGGGCGCTCGATCTCTTCAGATCGGTCACATGCACAATCTGGCTGAAATGTTTACCCAACAATTCTTCCGGCTCATAGCCCAACCATCGGACCGCGCTGTTGAGATAGACAAAACGACCTGACACATCGATCTGATAAACGATATCCGGGATGGTCTCCACCAGCCCCTGAAAACGTTCTTCCGCGGCCTGAGCTTCTTTCTGCCGGTCCTCAACCTTTTTTTCCAACTTCTGGGAATATTGGATCAAACGCCGTTTGATATCCCGTAATTCCAGGACCTGTTTCAGGCTGTTATCATAGAGAGTTGCCAAAACAATCTCGGTGGAAGTCACCCCATTGGCCAGGGACATGGGCCGGGTGGCCTCCAAAAGAAAATCCTGCGACATGGCCATATATTCGGGCGGCAATATCTGCTGATGCTCACCAACTAACCTCAAATGCAACTCGACCAACTCAGAAACACACATGCCCTGACGGAGACATTCCTCCCCGAACTCAGAGGCCGCAGACAACTCAACAGCACCAGGAGACTGGATATATGCCAAAAGAATTGAAAAATATTGTTTCCACATCACTGCTACCCTTTTTTCCATAATCTCACCCTCATAACCAAAACGCTTGCGTTTGCTGAATCTGATCAACCACATAAAAACGGACACTTTCCCACTTGCAAACAACATACCAAAGAGGAGAATCGCCCATAAAAACAACCTAACATAATGATAATATTTCATTATGTTTCAAAGAAAAGACGAGATCCTGCGTCCCGCCAGACGCCAAGTCGTTCCGGTTATCCGAACTTTCCCCGGAAAATCGGAACACATTGCTTTCGTCCGAGAAACAGTCTGCCGGGAGCCTCTACTCCCTCAACCCCTGACGCCTGCTCCCGGCAATGGCCCACTCAGCCCCAACCAAACAAAAAGGGGGAGCAGGATGTATGACCATCCCGCTCCCCCCTTTTTGTCTGAAATCAGCCGACATGAAATCGGCCTCAATCTCTGTGGCTGGTGTCAGCCGCCAAGCTGTCTTTCAATGGCCTGAAGATCGGCCCAGACCGCCGCCTTCATCTCAGGATTACGCAAGAGATACGTGGGATGATACGTGGGCATCAGTTGGATCTCACGCCCCCCAGCTGAATAGGGATAAAACCGACCACGAAGCCGAGACAGAGAATGTTGCTGCCCCAGGAGTGTCCGAACAGCAATAGGCCCCATGGCACAAATTACATCAGGGCGAATAAGCTCAATCTGTCGGCGCAGATAGGAGAGACAGGCGGCAATATGTTCGGCCCGGGGCTGGGCGTGTGGCCCGATCCCACACTTGATGATATTGGTCACAAAACACTCTTCCGGCCGAAGATGGATGGCCGCAACCATCCTGGCCAGCATCTGATCTTCCTCCCGGCCAAAGACAAATGCATCCTCAGCCGAGATGGTCTGCGCAGACGATTCAACGCCGATCAACCAGCCACCGACAATCAGCAGCCTGGCCTGGCCTCCCCCACGACCAGCCACAGGCACCAGCCGCTCCTGATGCAACAAACAACTTTGACAGTGGCTGACCTCGACCGTTATATCAGCAAGGGCCAGCGCCCCAGGTTCACGGTCACCAGCCGGAGCGGCATCATTTTGCCCGGAAGACAGATCGCCTGACTCATTTTTCAATACCGGGACATCACAATTACCCTTTACCGGCAAACAATAATTGACATCTTGAGCCAGAAAATCACGCAAACTACCACACTGTATATAGTCAGTAATTCCAAGATGTAAGTGATAAGCCAACTGCGAACGTAGATCCGAAATCAGTTGTCGACGATCAGCATCCATCCATATATCTCCGAAAAATTAAAGACAACAATCCGATATCCTGCTATTATTCAACGATCTCGATCAAGGAAGCCTTGAACAAGCCGCCCATGCACAATCTTCTGCTACAGTTCTTTTCCAACACCGACAGATAAGGATGGACCCCTTGGACAAACTAGAATTCTCGCAAGCTCGAAAAAAACTGCACCGCACCCAACAACAACTCGCCGAACTCCTCGGCATCTCTCTCAAGGCGATCCACAGCTATGAACAAGGCTGGCGTCCGGTCCCGGCTCACATCGAACGCCAGATTTTTTTCTTTCTCAGCAAAAAAAATAACGATACAAGCTCCTCCCTCCCCTGCTGGGAGGTCAAACAGTGCGGGATGAAAGAAGAATGCCCGGCCTATGAATTTTCCTGCGGCCATTTGTGCTGGTTCATCTGCGGGACCCGCTGTGACTGTACCGAACAACTCAGCGCCAAAGAGAAAATTGGTATCTGCCGTTCCTGCGACATCCTCAAATCCCTGCTTGAATAACCCCCCCTCCTGTCACGAATGAGCCCACTCCCTCTTGACAAATCTGTCAGAAAGACAATTGTAACGTCAGATCAGAGCAAAACCCAAGGCTCAATCCATGAGCCTTTATTATACTTTTGCAAGGAGTCGTACCATGCCCATTTATGAATTCAAATGTAACAGCTGCGGGAAGAATTTTGAGAGCCTCGTCCTCATCGCTTCGGCCCTAGACAGCCTGACCTGCAAACACTGCCACAGTCAGGACATCAAAAAAATTATCTCAGTCACCAGTAGCCAACCGACCAAAGGTGCGCAGATTCCGGCGGGCGCCCTCTCCGGCTGCTCGACCCGCTCGGGCTTTTCCTGAGCATAAGCCCCGAGAAAGCCGGTCCGGCTTTCCAAAAACGATTTTTCAGCCAGGGCGGCAGGAGCAGAGCATTCTGCACCTGCCGCCCTGGCTGAGCCTCTTGCACGAGACTCTATTTTCCCTCGAGAAACTCAAACACCATTTCATTTTCCTTCAACAGGCCACGCTGTTCCCGGGCAATCTGCTCAAGATAGGCCGGGTCGGTCTGTACCCGGTCAATCTCCTGGCGAAGTCTGTCATTTTCTGTCTCCAGCTCCAGCGTCTCTGCCTCCAGGACTGCAATCTTTGATTGCTGTTTTCTGAGAAAGAGAATACCCTTTCCCGGAGAAAAGACCAGCCAGAGCACAAGCAGCAAGGCAAACAGGACGGTCAGGCGGCAGATCGTTTTCTGCTGCATCGGTGACAACTGGGTCTGCACTCTTCTCTTCATGAACCGCTCAATCCTGATTTCCCTTCTTAACCAGCATGGCTGGACCAAATTGGCCGGCCACAACCAATTATGAACGTTTGCACCTTCGGCATGGCCAATGATGGTCTCCGATGAACTTCCGGATAATAAAAACCAACCGTAACTATCCAGCAAAGCAACCGGAGATTCTAGTGATGCAACAGCCGTCTCTCTATCTGGTCAGCGCCTGCCTGGTCGGTCTCTCCTGCCGCTATGACGGGCAAAGCAAGCCCAACCTGGCCTGTCTGCAGGCCCTGGAAAACAGCTGCTGGATTCCCTTCTGTCCGGAGCAGCTGGGCGGCCTGCCCACCCCAAGACCCGCAGCCGAACTGACAGGCGGCGATGGCCATGGAGTTCTGCAGGGCCAGGCTCAGGTCCTGTGCCGCAACAACCAAAAAGACATCAGCCAGGCCTTTATCCGTGGGGCCAGAGAGACCTTGCTTCTGGCCGGAAGCCAACCGATCACAGCCGTCTTCCTCAAAAGCCGCAGCCCCTCCTGCGGGGTCAGCTCCCCCAGAGGCGTCACTGCCGCCCTGCTGGCCGAGCACGGCTTTTCCCTCCGGGAATTCTGACAGTCCCCCCAGGCATCCCGTATTCAACCTGTTTCATCAACGGCCAGAAAACAGGCAACATCCCCGGAAGAGGGCCAGACGGCCCGGAACTGAGCTGCGATCAGTGGTGATTACTTGATTCGCATGATCATCAGCACCAGAATACCTGCCTCATAAAGCAGATACAACGGCCCCCCCATGAGCAGCATATTGACCACATCCGGTGTCGGAGTCAGAACGGCAGCCAGGATGGCAATCATCAGCAGGGCATAGCGCCGGTTCTTCTCATAAAACAGGCGCGGACAGACCCCTACTTTGGCCAGAAAGACCATAAACACCGGGAGCTCAAACACCACACCAAAGGCCAGGACAAAGACGACCACAAAATTCACAAAACGGCTGATGGAAATCACCGGCTGCAGATCCTGAGAACCAAAGCCCAGCAGAAACTTGACCCCGAAGGGCAAGGTAACAAAATAACAAAACAGAGTTCCGGCATAAAAAAGCAGGGCCGTAAAGACAATAAACAACACCAGCTGAATCCCGGTGACCTTGAACGGCTTGGCCAAGGCCCGCCACAAGACCGCCATCAACCAGGGCATCAGAACAAACAGCACCCCAAAAAGGGCCAGTTTGACGTGGGCAAGAAAGGGACCTGCCACCGAAAAGAAATACAATTTTTCCGAAAGATGGCCCTGGGCCACGGTCAGGAGCTGCGGGGCAAGGAAAAACAGGGCCAGGGTCCCGACACCGACACTCAGACCCACGGCCCGGATCGAGCGCCGCAGTTCGGAAAGAACAATGACCAGAGAGGTATACATATCCATAAACAACGGGCCAGGCTCTCGCCCCGCACATTCATCCAATAATTTGATCTTGCGTAGGTCTGGAGACAGTACGCAAGGACAACATCACACAAGCAAAGACGTGGTCGGGGACACCGGCTACTGACAACTCATGCACCACAACCTAGCAGATGCACCACTGAAAATCAATTTGATAGAGGTTGCGCTCAGCCCGCAGCCGTGATAGAAAAAACCTGGGCCAACCTGCTCACCTCCAGGGTTCAACAGGTTGCCTGACGCCAGTCGACAATACCATGAGGGGCCACCAGCGTCCCTTCAATCCCCAATAACACTTTCAGACGTTAGCCATTATGCTTGAACTTCGATTTATCAGAGAGAACCTGGATCTGGTCAAGGAAAAAACCGTCCGCCGGGGAATGACCACCGAAAAGCTGGATGAATTTGCGACCATTGACCAGCAGCGCCTGAACCTGCTGGGCGAGGTGGAGCAACTCAAGGCCCGGCGCAATAGCGTGTCCCGCGAGATCGCCGAACTCAAGAAAGGGGGAGCGAGTGACCAGAGCACAGCAGAACCGCTCATCAGCGAGATGCGTGAGGTCTCAAACCGCATCAAGATCATGGACACCGAACTGAGCGAGATCCAGGCCGGTCTCCAGGAAATCGTCATGGCCATCCCCAATCTCTGCCACGACAGTGTGCCGGTGGGACAGGACGACAGCGACAACATCCAGGTCAGGACCTGGGGCGAGAAGCCCTCTTTCTCCTTCACACCCAAGACCCACTGGGAACTGGGTGAGGATCTGAAAATTCTGGATTTTGAGCGGGCAGCCAAGCTTGCCGGAGCCAGGTTCGCCCTGCTCAGCGGCTTTGCCTCACGAATGGAGCGGGCCCTGACCAACTTCATGCTTGATCTGCATACCCAGAAACATGGCTATACCGAGATCCTACCGCCCTTCCTGGTCAACAGTGCCTCCATGACCGCCACCGGCCAGCTGCCCAAATTCGAGGAGGATCTGTTCCGGATCAAGGGTTGGGATCTGTACCTGATCCCCACGGCCGAAGTTCCGGTCACCAATATCTTCCGCGACGAGACCCTGGACGAGGGTGATCTCCCCATCAAGTTTACGGCGTACACCCCCTGCTTCCGATCAGAGGCCGGCTCCCACGGTCGCGACACCCGGGGGCTGATCCGCCAGCACCAGTTCGACAAGGTGGAGCTGGTCAAGTTCACCCGCCCGGAAGACTCGGTCGAAGAGCTGGAGACTCTGCTGGCCGATGCCGAAGAGGTCCTGCAACTCCTGGGTCTCCATTACCGGGTGGTGACCCTGTGCAGCGGCGATCTGGGATTCTCGGCCACCAAGACCTATGACATCGAGGTCTGGCTGCCGGGCCAGGAGACCTACCGGGAAATTTCGTCCTGCTCCAACTTTCTCGATTTCCAGGCCCGACGCGGCGGTATCCGCTACCGCCCCAAGGGTGAAAAAAAGAGCCGTCTGGTCCACACCCTGAACGGTTCAGGCCTGGCCGTGGGCCGGACCCTGCTGGCAGTCATGGAAAATTACCAGCAGGCAGACGGGACCATTGCAGTTCCCGATGTCCTTGCGCCCTGGTTCCAAAATCGGTTTTAAGGGAGGAATGCTCCCGGCCTCTCTGCCAACAGTTCAGGGGCAGGCCCTGAAGGCCACCGACTACTCCCGGGCCAGTTCCAGCAGTCGCTCCAGCAGGGCCGGGAACTTGAGGCCATGGACGGCCGCGGCCTGCGGCAGGAGGCTGGTGGGCGTCATCCCGGGAATTGTATTGGTCTCCAGCAGATACAGGGCGCCATCCTCAGCCAGAATCATGTCGGTCCGGGAATAGCCCCTCAATTCCAGGGCCCGATGCGCGGCCAGGGCATAGGCCTGGATCTGCAGGGTCACCTCCAGAGGCACCGGCGCCGGACAGATCTCGGTTGAGGCCCCCATCTGGTACTTGGCCGTATAGTCGAAAAAGGCAAACTCCTTCCCGGGAATAATCTCCACCAGCGGCAACGGCACAAGCTCGCTGTTGCCGATCACCCCGGCGGTAATCTCCCGCCCCCGGACAAAGACCTCGACCATCACCCTGGAATCATGGGAGAATGCCTTGTCAATCCCTGCCGCCAGTTCCTGGGTATTATGGGCAATGGTCATCCC
Organism: uncultured Desulfobulbaceae bacterium; assembly: GCA_937910875.1. Classification (GTDB taxonomy): domain Bacteria; phylum Desulfobacterota; class Desulfobulbia; order Desulfobulbales; family Desulfocapsaceae; genus Desulfatifera. The sequence goes on from CALENA010000132.1 coordinate 10,559, forward strand.
CAGGCTCGATCCCTCCCGCACCGGCTTGATCACCAGTGGCAGGCCCAGACGGGCCGTCAATCCATCGCAGTCCAGATCCTCTCCGAACTGCAGCAACTCCCAGTCGGCCACGGGCAAACCATGCAGCCGGTAGAGAGTCTTGGCCACATGCTTGTCCATGGCCATGGCACTGCCCAAGACCCCGGAGCCCTGATAGGGAATATCCAGCAGATCAAGAAAGCCCTGAACCGTTCCATCCTCGCCATAGCGACCGTGCAGGAGAATAAAGGCCACATCAATCTCCAGAGCCTCTGAGGCCAGGCGGGCCAGATCCGTGGCTGGATCATAGCGCCGGACCTCAAATTTGCTGGGATCAAGTGCCTGTTCAACTCCTGCGGCCCCTTTTAATGAGACCTCGCGCTCACCGGAACGGCCACCTGCCAGCAGCGCCACCACTGTTTTTGTTCTATCCTCTCCCACACCTTCCCCCATCATCAATCGGAACAGGTCCTCTCATTTGCCAGAACCTGACCATAAGCCCATGGAAAAAATCAGACTGTTATTTTTTTTCCGTTCCGCTATGATAGCATGAATGGAGATAAGTATTCACCGAAAATAACCATCCACTAATGGTCGAACCGTGAATCTATTGATCTGACCAGGAGTGGAAAGAGATGGGGACAGGAAGGTCTCTTTCAAAATCGTAACAATCCAGCTTGAAGCTGAAAACGAACATAAAACCATGTACTGTAACTATTCAGCAAAGCAACCGGGGGTCCCCGGCCTTTATTTCCAGAACAACAGCGAAAAAGCCAACTTATTGTATTGTCGAATTTATTTCTGTTGCTACTGAGAAGCTTGAAGCTGAAAACGAACATAAAACCATGTAGTGTAACTATTCAGTAGTGCTCCAGCTGCGAGAAAGAGGTCTGCGAAGTGTACTGATCAGTACATGAGCAGGCCGATGACGAAGCAGATGGGGTGCTACTGAATAGTTACTCAAAATCTTGCTGAATTGTTACGCATGGATAAAAATATTTTCAAAAAAATCAGCCAGATCGTAGGCAGTAAGCATTGCACCATTGCCCCGGAGGACCTGCACTGTTACTCCTATGATGCCAGCCGTCAGACCTTGCTGCCCGAGATCGTCGCCTTTCCGGGATCCAGCAGCCAGGTGGCTGATCTCCTGCGTCTGGCCTCGGAGCATCGTTTTCCGGTGATCGCCCGCGGTGCCGGCAGCGGCATGACCGGCGGCGCCCTGCCGGTCCAGGGTGGCCTGATCCTTGCCTGCAGCCGTCTCAACCGGATCATCGAGATTGACCAAGCCAATATGATCGCCATTGTTGAACCCGGAGTGATCACCGGAGATTTTCAACGAGAACTGCGCAAGGCAGGACTCTTTTACCCACCTGACCCGGCCAGCCTCAAATTCTGCACCATGGGTGGTAACGTCGGCGAAGGCGCAGGCGGCCCCTCAGCCGTTAAATACGGGGTGACCAAAGACTTTATCATGGGCCTGGAGATCATACTGGCCAGCGGCGAGGTGCTGCACACCGGCACCCGCACGGAAAAAGGGGTGGTTGGCTATGACCTGACCCGACTCTTTGTCGGGGCCGAAGGAACCCTGGGCGTCATCACCAAGATCATCACCCGTCTCCTGCCTCTACCCGAGCACAAAGAGACCTTTCTGATCACCTCAACCGCACTGGCCACAGCCACCTCTCTGGTGGCAGAAATCCTGAACCGGGGCATCACCCCCTGCACCCTGGAATACCTGGACCGCACTGCCTTAAGGGCTGTTGCGAGCCTTTTGCCCGCCCCTTTTCCACCTGAAGTCGAGGCCATTCTCATCCTCGAGCTCGACGGAAGCCTCGAGGAGGTAAAAACCCAGCGCGACCGTCTGCTGCAACTGATGGCTTCAGCCGCCCATAAGGATTGTACAATTGAGCAGGCGGCAGACGAAGAGCAGCGCGAACAGATCTGGCGAGCCAGGCGAGCCGTCTCGCCCGCCTCTTACCAGATAGCCCCCCACAAAATCAGCGAAGACGTGGTGGTCCCCAGAACCAGAATTCCTGATTTGGTGGCGTTCTGCGAAGAAATCGCCCGGGAATTCGATCTGAAGATCCTCACCTTCGGTCATGCCGGTGATGGCAATCTCCATGTCAATATCATGCACGACCGCGACCGGCCAGGAGTGGCTCAGCGGGCCGAACAGGCCAAGAAGAGGCTGTTTCTGCGGGTCATTGAGATGCAGGGAACCATCTCAGGTGAACACGGGATCGGGATCACCAAGGCCCCTTACCTGGGTCTGGAACTCGATCCCGTTGCCATCAACACCATGCTGGCCATCAAACAGCTCTTTGACCCGCACAACATCCTCAATCCAGGCAAAATATTCCCCAAACAGCTCCCCGAAACAAAGCCATCTTGAAAAATTCATTGACAGGGACTGATCTTCATTTTATAAAGGAAGACTTGTTTTTTGATGGCAGAGGCTTACAATTTGATCTATAGTACCCTGCTGACCAGACGATTTTCTAATTAATTAATATTTTTCCTGGACAGACCGAGCCATTCACTGACCGGCCCATTACCCCAGGAACCCTTTGCCCCGAACGGAGTCCCAAATGATCGAAGTTGAAGTCCGAGGAGATATCGAGTACGCCATCCGCCAGCTCAAGAAGAAGCTTCAGATCGATGGCATCAAACGTGAACTGAAGCGCCGCGAGTACTACGAAAAACCAAGTATCAAAAAACGTCGTAAACAGGCGGAAGCCCGCCGCAAGATGCGCAAGTTCAACCGCATCAGAAAGGCCTGAGCCGGGACAAAAAGACAGGCGGTCTTCGGGAGCAATGACTTCCGAAGACCGCTCTTTATTTTTTCCTGCTGGGCCGAACCCTCTGCCGCCCTTAAGCTGCCATCTCCACAACACTCCCACCCCAATTTCTCTCGCTCAGCGAGCTTTTTCTCCACTATCTGATCAGCGAGAAAAGGCTGGCAGAGAACACTGTTGCCGCCTACCAGGCAGACATCTCATTCTTCCTCAGCTATCTTCGGCAGCGTCGAATCACAGATCTTGCCCGAGTTGACAGCACGCTTATCGACCAGTTTCTGGCCCACTGCCTGAGTCGGCAGATTTCACACCGCAGCAACGCCCGCCGCATCTCCACCCTCAGAAGTTTTTTCATCTTTCTCCAGCGCGAGTCTCTCTGCCTGCACAATCCCTTTCTGACCACAGACCTGCCCAAGAGCGGCCAGAGCCTCCCCAAAAATCTCACGGTGGATCAGGTCAACCTCCTCCTCACCCCGGGGCCGGCCCAGACCCATTTCTCCCGCCGCAACCTGGCCATGCTCCATCTCCTTTACGCAACCGGCCTCAGGGCTTCAGAACTGGTCAACCTGACCATTGCCGCCTGCAATCTGAACGCCTGCTTTGTCCGGGTCCGCGGCAAAGGCAGCAAGGAACGCCTGGTCCCTTTTGGCCAGACGACTAGAGTCATCCTGGAGGAGTATCTGAGCACCTCCCGCCCCAAACTGCTCAAGGGGCGGCGCAGCCCGATTCTTTTTACCAGCAATCGCGGCAAGGCCATGACCCGGATTCGTTTTTGGCAGATCATCAATTCCATGGCCCAGTCAAGCGGGATCACAAAGAACATCTCACCCCATATGCTTCGCCACTCCTTTGCCAGCCATTTGCTGGCCCATGGCGCCGACCTGCGCTCAGTGCAGATGATGCTCGGCCATTCAGATATCGCCACCACCCAGATCTATACCCACATCGACCAGGAACGACTGAAAGACGTGCATCGCAAATTCCACCCCCGCAGTTGAGATTTCCATGGGCTTTTCCTGCCCCAGGCAGTTTAATAACAGTCAGGGAAGCCTCTTGAGCATAACGCAGAAGGTGGGTGAAAAGATCATTTTTCAAGAGGCTCAAGAAAAAGCAGTTTGACGCCACGACCGAAGAGCACACGGCCCATGGACCTTATCACCACTCATCTCAATGCCGATTTTGACGGCCTGGCCTCGATGATCGCCGCCCTCAAGTTGTATCCGGAGGCGATCCTGGCCTTTCCCGGTTCCCAGGAAAAAAACGTCCGCACCTATATCAACGAGCAGCTCGACACCCAGTACCCTTTTCTTCGTCTGAAACAGATCAATTTCCAGAAAATTCAGCGCCTGATCGTGGTCGACACCCGGGTCACTTCGCGACTCGGCCCACTCCAGGCCTGCCTTACCAACCCGAATCTGATTATCCACCTTTACGATCATCACCCGGACAGCCCGGAAGACCTGAAAGGGGCCATCGAGATCGTGGAAGAAAGCGGCTCGACCATGACCATCCTCTGCCGCCAGCTCCGCGAACTGCAGATCCAGATCAGCGCGGATGAGGCCACCCTCTTTGCCCTGGGCATCTATGAAGACACCGGCTCCCTGACCCACCTGACCACTACGCCCGCCGATCTCGGGGCCGTGGCCTGGCTCCTGGAACAGGGGGCCAAACTCGACCTTATCGCCCAGTTTATCAGCCATGACCTGACCTCGCTCCAGATCGAACTCCTCCACCAGCTGAAAAAAACCGCCAGCCGCTACACCATCCAAGGGATTGAAATCATTCTCGTCTCACTCACCCTGCCCGACTATGTGGATGACTTTGCCCTCATCATCCGTCAGTTCATGGCCATGGAAAACCTGAACACCCTTTTTGGGCTGGTCAGCATGGCCGGACGAATTTACCTGATCTGCCGCAGCCGAATCCCCGAGGTCCATGTGGGCCGGATTGCCCGGGAGATGGGCGGAGGCGGGCATGCCACTGCAGCCTCCGCCACGGTACAGGACATGACCCTGGTCGAGGCCCAGGAACGCCTCATCCGCATCCTCCACCAGGAGATCCAACCCCATTCCATGGCCCGGGAGATCATGTCACAACCGGTGATCAGCATCCCGGCCGATACCAGTATTGACAAGGCCCACCACCTTCTGACCCGCTATAACGTCACGGTCCTGCCGGTGGTCAGTACCAACCACGACCCAACAGATACCGTGGCTCCCGAGGCCGGTCAGCTTTTGGGCATGATCTCGCGCCGGGTCGTCGAAAAGGCCATTCACCACAACCTGGGCCACCTGCAGGTCCAGGAATACATGACCAGCGACGTTCAGACCCTGCCGGCCGATGCCACCCTCAGCGATATCGAGAAACTGATCATCGACCATCACCAGCGCCTGATTCCGATCATCGACGAGAACCGGCTGGTTGGGATCATCACCCGCACCGACCTCCTCAACATACTGGTCAACGACCCCGGCCACCAACCCCAAGGGCTGTATCAGGACAGTGAGGTCCCTTCCCTGCAACGCAGCCGCAATACCAGTTTATTGATGACCGAATACCTGGGTCGCGACCTGGTCATTCTCCTCAAGACCATCGGCGAGGTGGCGAGCCGCCTGAAATTCAAGGCCTTTGCCGTGGGCGGCTTTGTCCGCGACCTGCTCCTCAAACAGAAAAACCTGGACCTGGATCTCGTCATTGAAGGCAATGGCATCACTTTTGCCAAGGAACTGGTCAGGACCCTGGGAGGACGCTGCACGGCCCACGACCACTTCATCACTGCCGTGGTCATCCTCCCTGATGGATTCAAGATCGATGTGGCAACGGCCCGACTCGAATACTATGAATACCCGGCCGCTCTGCCCACGATAGAACTGTCATCCATCAAACTCGACCTCTATCGCCGTGATTTCACGATCAATGCCATGGCCATTCAGCTCAACCCTGAACAGTTTGGCACCCTGGTCGATTTTTTCAGCTGCCAGAATGACCTCAAGGCCGGAGTCATCAAGGTTCTGCACAATCTCAGCTTTGTTGAAGACCCGACCAGAATTTTTCGGGCCATCCGCTTTGAACAACGCATGGGTCTGGCCATTTCCAAACACACCCATCGCCTGATCCACAGCGCGGTGAAGATGAACCTGTTTGGCAAGGGCGATGACCCCCGCTTCTTCCACGAACTCCAGCAGATCCTGTCCGAAGAAAATCCACTCCCGGCCCTGACCCGTCTGGCTGAGTTTGACCTCTTCCGGTTTCTCTGGCCGGAACTTAAACCTCACCTTAAGATCGACCGGCGCTTCCTCCACATCATCAAGCAGGCGCAACAGACCCTCTCCTGGTATGAGCTCCTCTACCAGGAAACTCCATGCCAGGGCTGGGCGGTCTACCTGCTGGGCATCATGGCCAGATCAGCCGCAGACGACCTCAGAAGTTTTTGTAAGCGTTTTCACCTGCCCGAAAAAACCGAGAGTCTGCTCATCGACCAGAAAGTCCTGGCCGATCACCTCGGCCAGATTCTCTATCAGCGAACCAGCATCCGCAACAGTCAACTCTGCCGCCTGCTCCGCGGCCTGAGCAATGAGGGACTGCTGTATCTGATGACTATTTCCCGCAAAAACGAGATCAAGAAAAACATCTCCCACTTTGTCACCACCCTGCGTCAGACCGAGACCCTGCTTACTGGTCATGATCTCAAAAACATAGGCTATCAGCCCGGCCCACTATTCAAAACCATCCTTGACCGTCTCCTGGACGCCCGACTGGACGGACGGATCAAGACCCTGGAGGATGAGCGCCAATTTGTCCGCAATAATTTTCCACTCACCATTGAATCCGACCAGCCCAAACCGGCAGCATCTTGACCCATTGCTATTCCAGAGCCCGGTGCTTACAGTGAATGGTATTGCGGCCATGATGAGAGTTACTCCAACGTCACCCTTTTTGAAGAATCTCCTGGTCCCGGACCATCCTTCAGCCATTCGCCAGAATCCATGAACACCACCTCATTCATCACCAACCTGATCATCATGGCCCCGCCCCTGCTCCTGGCCCTGACCGTGCATGAATTCGCCCACGGCTATGTGGCCCACCGCCTGGGCGACCCCACAGCCCGCCTGGCCGGCCGGCTGACCCTGAATCCGCTCAAACACCTGGACCCACTGGGGACTTTGGCCTTTTTCCTGATCAAGTTCGGCTGGGCCAAACCAGTCCCTGTCAACCCCGCCTACTTCCGCGACCCGCGCCGAGACATGCTCTGGGTCGCTCTGGCCGGGCCCGCAGTCAACCTCACCCTGGCAATCCTCAGTGCCGTTGCGGCCAAGACCCTCTGGCTCTTGGCGGCTAACCTGCCGTATTCACCCCTGGCCGAGGCGATTATCATCCCGCTCAACGCCTGCCTTATCGCCAGCGTCTGGATCAATCTGGTTTTGTGTATCTTCAACTTCCTGCCCATCCCACCCCTGGACGGCAGTAAGATCCTCATGGGCCTGCTCTCTCCGGACCAGGCACGCTCTTACGCCTCCCTTGAACGCTACGGCTTTGTCATTATCATGTTCCTGGCCTTCAGCGGCCTTCTCTCGCGACTGATCGTACCAATCATCTCCTTTGCCAACCGGTTGCTCCTGGCCTGATCCCAGCCCACAAAAAAAGGCCCCTGCCGTCACTGACGATAAGGGCCCATAAACTTTCATAGAAACCAGCATAGCTGGACCAAAACGGCCAGCCATGAAAGTTAGTCAGTGCCCGTCCATAAATGGCCCTTTTGCCCAATATCGGCGTTATGCTCAAAA
>CALENA010000133.1 GCA_937910875.1 uncultured Desulfobulbaceae bacterium
CCAGGTGACGAGAAGCGAAGCGAATTTCGGGTGGCGGCCCTAAATTCGCTTTTCTCGTTTATAGAGAACCTGTTTAAATCACCGCTAACCGGGCCTCTCAGGCCACTTTCCCACTGATGAACCCTTTCCTGCAACAATCCTCACCTCCTCTTAATCATTCGCCAACTCACCCAACCACACAGGCGCATTCTGCGCCCAGGAGTAAATATTCTTTCAATATATTCATCTTCCATTTCACATCCAATCCAATCTGCGCTACTATCAAATACGAGCTCTTTTGAGAACTCGATAATTTTGTGCGGGAGCATGATGCAACCACAAAATAACGACACATATCAATCCACCACCAACTGCCCTTGACAAACAACCAGAAAGCTATGCCGCCTGCAACGAACGACAAACCCAAGACCTTCCGACCTCTCATCCCTACACATCAGGCACAGCAGGAGGTCCCCGAACAGATTAACGACTGCTGCGGAGTCTGGGCCGAACTGTTCCATACCATCCAGGACCCGGTCATGGTGGTCACCCCGGACGGACTGATCATTGAGGCCAACCCGGCAACCCTCAAGGCCGCAGGAAAGACCAGGAACGAGGTCATCGGCCATGGAATCTGCGATATCATCCACGGTGGCCGCTGGCCCCACATCAAATGCCCCCTGGAAGAATTCCTCAAGACCTGCTCCTCCAAGACCGAAGAGACCAGCCTGCCCGGCCTGGCCGGTGATTACCATCTCAATATCTCACCTGTCCGCGACAGTAACGGCACGGTTCATGAACTCGTCCTCATTGCCCGGGAACTGACCAGTGAAGAATTGCGACGGGTCGACTCAATCCGCACAGCCCAGATGGTGGCTCTGGGTGAATTGGCCGCCGGTGTAGCACACGAGATCAACAATCCCATCAACGGCATCATCAATTTTGCCCAGCTCCTGCTCGATGACAGCGACCAGACCAGCCAGGAGGCAGAACTCCTTTCACGCATCATCCATGAAGGTGAACGGATTGCCACTATTATTCACAGCCTGCTCTCCTTTTCCCGCCAGGATGACGGAAGTGATGAACATGTCGACACCACGGCCATGCTCAAGGCCTGCCTCGACCTCACCCGGCACCAATTTGACAAAGACGGGATCAGCCTGAACACCGAATTTCCACCTCAGCCCCTTCTGGTTTCCGGTAACTTCCGCCAACTCCAGCAGGTGATCCTCAACCTGCTCAACAACAGCCGGTTCGCCATTAACAGTCGCTACCCTCAACCGGATAAGGGCAAGTTTATCCTGATCCGCTGCCGCCAGGTCAACAATGACGACCAGAATCTGGTCGAGATTACGATTCGTGATCAAGGGACCGGCATTCCGCAGGGAATTCTCAGCAAACTCTTCGACCCCTTCTTTACCACCAAACCCGCTGGTGAAGGGACTGGCCTGGGCCTGAGCATCAGTTACGGAATCATTAAAAACCATAACGGTTCCATCAAGATCGACTCTGTTCTCAACAAGTATACGGCAGCGACCATTACATTGCCCCTTGATCCCTCCACCCCCTGACCCTGACCATGCCCAGCGACTCAACCCCTATCCTGATTGTCGACGACGAAGAAAGCATCCGCCTGACCTTTGAGATGTTTCTGACCAGGGAAGGCTACAGTCCCATTGTCACCGCCGCCTCACTGGACGAGGCACTGCTTGCCCTCAGCCACCAGAACTTTGATCTGATCATCAGCGATATTGTCCTGGGCGACCGCAACGGCACCGACCTCCTGCGTGAAATCAGAGACAGGGGGATAACATGTCCAGTGGTCATGATCACCGGTTTTCCCAATCTGAATACCGCGGCCGAGGCCGTACGCCACGGTGCCTTTGACTACATCCCGAAACCCGTGAACAAGGAAAACCTCCTTCGTTTCACCCGTCAGGCCCTCAAGCACTGGGAACTGGAAAAAGAAAAGCAACGCCTCAGACAGGAAAACGAACAGTATCGTCTCTACCTGGAAACGATTTTCAGTTCAGTGCGCGATGCCATCATCACCATTGACAAGGACATGAATATCGTCGAGCTCAATGATACGGCTCGAAAATGGCTCCAGGAAAACGGCGCGATTGATGCGAACAATATCACAAATCTCCCCGGCGATATGGGTCTGGCCTGTTTTCACGATGCTCGCAAAGTTCTTGAACAACAGGAAGAAGTCCGGGAACATCAGGTGGAGTGCCTGAAAAAAGATGGCTCAATCCGGATGATCAGCCTCAACGCCGCCCCGCTCAAGGATGGGGAGCAGCAGTTCCACGGAGCAGTCATCGTCGCGCGTGACATCACTCTGGCCGAACCCGACCACAGCATCGAAACCCGCTCTCGCTTTCACGGCTATGTCGGCTCCAGCGCGGCCATGCAACAGGTCTATCTTTTGATCGAAAATGTGGGCCGGGTTGACACCTCGGTCCTCATCACCGGTGAATCCGGGACAGGAAAAGAGTTGGCCGCCGAGGCCCTGCACGCCGAAAGCCCCCGGCATGACAGGGCATTAATCAAAGTTGACTGCGCCGCAGTCACCGAGACCCTGCTGGAGAGCGAACTCTTTGGTCACCGCAAGGGGGCCTTTACCGGCGCAGACCGTGACCGGCCCGGTAAAATCCTGCAAGCGGACAAGGGGACCCTGTTCCTTGACGAAATTGGTGACATTTCACCACGCATGCAGCTCCGCCTGCTCCGCTTTCTCCAGGAAAAAACCTTTACCCCGGTGGGTGGTGACCATTTCGTCCAGGTCGATGTCCGGGTTGTCGCCGCCACCAATGCCGACCTTCAGGGAAAGGTCCGGGCCGGGCTTTTTCGCGAAGACCTCTACTACCGACTGAAGGTCGTGGAAATCAATCTCCCCCCCTTACGAAAACGTGAAGGGGCCATTCCCCTGCTGGCCAACCACTTCCTGGCCATGTTTCGCGACAAGTTAAGCAAAAAGATCAACCACATATCCGACCAAGCCATGCAGGCCCTGACCAATTACACCTGGCCCGGCAACGTCCGGGAACTCCGTCACATCATGGAGCGGGCCTGCGTCCTTTCTCACGGCCCCACTCTATCCCTGGATCTCTTCCCCCAGGAAATCCAGCCACTGACCATAGAACCCCAGGCACCTGTGCCCCAGGGAGAACTCCCCTCCCACACGCCCGCACCACCACCCTTTGAATTCGAACGGGAGGAGGACGAAATCGAGACGATCCTTAAACGGACTCGGGGCAACAAGACCAAAGCCGCTCGCCTTCTGGGAATGGATCGCTCCACCCTCTATCGCAAAATTAAACGCTACCACCTGGACCACCTTCTGAACCTGCCTTGACGCTGATCGCACCATTGAACAAAGAAACACACCCATCGCTGGGTCCTGCTGCACTTTTTTTGCACCTCACAAGGCCTCAAAGCCCAGTTCCATCCTTTTTCACACAGGTGCCATTTCTGCACCATCTTAATAAGAGGGCGTTGCAATAATTTCGTTTGCCCCCCCCTGTGGCATTTCAGAGAAGGATGGGACGCCATCCTTTCTCGCTGGCACACCATCTCTGTCGCAGTGGCAGAAGCCGCAGCCAGGCAGCCAAAAAGAGACGCCACTTCAACAGGATGGCTTCCATCCATTCTCCATTCAGACGCTAACCACACTTATCATCAATCAAAACCAAAACCTACGCATTGTGACACAATCGTTGCACAACTGTCGCGCTGCAACAGTTGTGCAACGATAAATGCATCAACATGCATCACTTTTGCAACAAATAGCTTTTTTTTCGCAATCTCAAGCCTCCTTTTTCTGCCTCTCATCCATCCCTCCAATACACCGGCACAATAATCGACATTTAAAATCAAACAATTCCAGCTACCTACACCGGAAACAAACAAACAATCGGCACACAACCACAATGTGGCACGCTTCATGCTACAATAAAGACAAAGCCAAGAACGACACCTCTTAACGATTCTATAAAGGAGAACAACATGGAAACTACAAGAACTCTGCAAACCACAAACGTTACCGTTAACGACAACACCCGCATCAGTGATACGCTTGCACACGTTTCCATCTCTGCCTTTGCCATCGGTTCCATCGCCATCGGTATCCTGGGCTTTGCCTCAATGATCGGCGGCATGGTCAACAGCGGCGGCCCCTTAGGTCTGGCACTGAATTGGTTCAAGGCAGTTAACGGCCTGTAAGAGTAACAGTCAC
>CALENA010000134.1 GCA_937910875.1 uncultured Desulfobulbaceae bacterium
CGTCGAGCCTCCTCACTGTGATAGGCATGTTTCATGTCAGCCGTCACAGGAGCCCCCAGCAGTCGTTCAATATCCCGCAGATAGGCCCGGTCCTCGGCGCTGCAGAATGAGATGGCATCCCCATCCGCACCTGCACGGGCAGTCCGGCCAATGCGGTGGACATAGGTCTCGGCCTCCATGGGCAGATCATAGTTGATTACATGGGTAATATCATCGACATCCAATCCACGGGCGGCCACATCAGTGGCCACCAGGACACGAAACTGGCCCCGTTTGAAGCCATCCAGCGCCTTGGTCCGTGCCCCCTGACTCTTATTGCCATGGATGGCTGCGCCATTGATCCCGGCGGCCTGCAGTTCTTCAACCACTCGATTGGCAACGTGCTTCATCTGAGTGAACACGATGGCTTTATTGATTGTGGGATCGTCTAACAGGGAGACCAGCAGATTATTCTTGTCCTGATTGCCGACAAAGAGAACCTTCTGGATAATACGCTCCACGGCCGGTTGTTCAGGGGCAATCGTCACCTCCACCGGGTTACGGACCATGGAACGGGCCAGTTCCGCCATCTTGGGGGCCATGGTGGCCGAAAAAAAGAGGGTCTGTCGTTCAGAAGGGACTTGAGCCAGGACCCGCTTGATATCAGGTAGAAAACCCATATCCAGCATACAATCCACTTCATCAAGCACAAAGACCTCGACCTGATTGAGCCGAATATAACGCTGCTGCATCAGATCCAGGAGACGACCGGGGGTGGCCACCAAAATGTCCACCCCGCGGTTCAAGGCCTTAACCTGATGAAACTGCTTCACCCCGCCAAAAATGACAGTATGGCTGATCCGCAGATAACGGCCATAGGTTTCAATACTCTCACCAATCTGCGCGGCCAGTTCACGGGTGGGCGCCAGAATAAGGGCCCGGGGAGTGCCCTTCTCGGCCTTGCGTGGTCGGGCAGATAAACCCTGGAGGAGCGGCAGAATAAAGGCCGCGGTCTTGCCTGTACCAGTCTGAGCCGTCCCCATCAGATCCCGGCCTGCGAGCAGAGGCAGAATAGACTGGACCTGAATGGGTGTCGGCGTTACATAGCCTGCTGCGGCAACTGCTCGCTGCAACTCCGGAACCAGATCAGCAAAAACTCCTTGCGGAACAGTTGATGGTATTTGTTGAGCGGATACAACGGGGCGTGGCGCCTGAGGCGCACGTGCGGTCTCTTTCATATCAATCCTGGTCCGGGGGTCTACAACTCTCAGCCCGCCGGACGCGTGGAAAAGAAAGGGCCGCTCGAATCGCGGCAATGGGAAAGCCCGGAGATGTGACCAGGGCTGCCAGTGGAAAGCAGGAACCCACAGGGGTTCAGGCAAAGGTCAAAACTTGTACTCGCTTTTCGCTCCTCTTGCAAGTCAATCTGTCAGGAAGTCTTGACTGGAGATGAGCAGCACACAGTCTCCAGTCAAGAAACACAGAGGGTATAGCACCGAAACAGTGGAGAAGAAGAGTTGCAAATGGCCAAGGACTGGGGTTCGGGCCAGGGTTACATTGTCTGTCATATTCTGAGCAGGTATCGCCAGAATGTTCTAGAACACCGGCTGACCATGCTTTTACCAGAAACTTTAGGCGTAGTAAAAAATTGGATTAATATCCAAAGATCGAGCGTGTGAGCCAGTCGGGCGCATTTTTTTGTTCGGGGATTTTTGTTGTCGCTTTTTATTGTGGTCTGTCCCCGATTTACCC
>CALENA010000135.1 GCA_937910875.1 uncultured Desulfobulbaceae bacterium
GGAGTTTGAAGAAATCAATATCCGAGTTACTCTCACGGATAATCACATCGCCGTCCTCATAGACTTCCTCATCCGGACTGACCATGTAGGCGGGCAGACTCTCCTCATGCACGATGGTCCGCCGCAGGACCTCTTCGATACTGGTCGCCCCTTCGCGCACCTTCTGCAGGGCCGCCTGACGCAACGGGACCATGCCATCCTGGATGGCAATCTTTCGCAAATGGTTTTCAGGGACCTCGGCGCTGATGGCCCGGCTGACCTCGTCGGTGACCTCCATCAGTTCGAAAAAACCGACCCGACCCTTGTAACCAACCCGGTTACAGCGTGGGCAGCCTACCGGCCCGTAGATAACGACGCTGTCCACCTCGTCCTCATCAAAACCAATGGACAGGAGCTCATCCCGTTTATACGTTACCGGGACCTTGCAATGATCACAGAGCTTGCGCCCCAGACGCTGGGACAGGATCATGGTCGCTGATGAGGCCAGAAGAAAGGCCGGGATGCCGATATCCACCAAACGGGTGACCGTGGCCGCCGAATCATTGGTGTGCAGGGTCGAAAAGACCAGATGGCCGGTCATGGCCGCCCGAATGGCAATCTCAGCGGTCTCGCCATCCCGGATCTCACCCAGCATGATGATATCCGGGTCCTGACGCAGGAAGGCGCGCAGGGCCGCGGCAAAGGTCATACCCACGTCCGGGTTGACATTGACCTGGTTGATCCCTTTGAAGTTGAACTCGACCGGGTTCTCAACGGTGAGAATCTTCATATCCTCACTGTTGAGGCTGTTCAGCGCCGAATACAGGGTAACGGTCTTGCCCGAACCGGTGGGACCGGTAACCAGCACCAGTCCCTGAGGTCGGCTGATACAGCGTTTAAGAATCTTGAGGGTCTTGGCATCAAAACCCAGTTTCATCATATCGATATTCAGCGAGGCCTTGTCAAGGATTCGCAGAACCACGGACTCGCCAAACAAGGTCGGCAGGGATGAGACCCGGAAATCCACCGAGCGGTTCCGGCCCATGCGCATCTTGATCCGACCGTCCTGGGGGATACGACGCTCGGTGATATCCATATCGGCCAGGATCTTGATCCGGGCCACCAGGGCATTACGAATGGCCAGAGGCAGGTTCATGGACTTGAACAGGGAGCCATCCTTGCGGTAACGGACCTGCATGTTTTTTTCATAGGGTTCCAGGTGGACATCGGAGATACCGTCCTGAACCGCCTTGACCAGGATACCATTCACCAGCTTGATGATCGGCGCGTCCGAGGCAGAAAACTGGCTGTACTCCTCATCATCGTCAATATCTTCAATCTCAAAATCATCAGCCGCTTCGGCCAGGATACTGCCGAAGTCCTCAACCTCGGTGAGTGCGATCTCCTCATCGTCGTCAGCAAGGACCTCACCAAAAAAAGATTCGGTCTCGGCCTCATCAATCCCATAATACTTCTGAAAGGCCTGGACGATATCCCGTTCCGTGGACACACAGACCGACAGCTCCATTCCCACCAGCTCCTGCAACCGTTCCACGGCATCGGTATCAGTGGGCTCGGCCATGGTGATCTGCAGGGTATTGCCCGAGATCCGGATGGGAAAGGCCAGATACTCCTTGGCCAGCTTATAATCAAGGCGTTCCAACACTCCCTTGGCCGGCGGCTCCAGACTGATGACTACGGAGGTGAAGTTGTGCTGGCGACTGAGGAAACTGAAGACCGTATCTTCATCGATGAACTCGAGTTGACGAAGAATGGCGCTCAGCCGTCCCCCTCGAACCTTCTGCTGTTTTTTGGCGATCGACAGCTGATAGGGGGTGACATAACCGGCCTTGCTCAGCATATCGCCGATCTTGGACCGACCGGCGCCGGTACGGTCCTTCACCGTCCCTTTGAGGGTCGATTTACGTGCCAGATTTTTTTGGGTGGTGACGGCCATATCGGTTTTACGCGTCCATCAACAAGAGGGTAGATTGGAAAATTGTCTTTTCGCCCAAGATCAGCGTTGCGCTCAAAATTTTATCATCGGGATATCGGCTAGATGCCTGCTGTGAATTTTTGGGCGCGCTTTGATCTCTCACGAAAATCCTCATTTTTCAAAGTACCCAAGACAAGGAATAGGTTCCGGCCAGCTCCACGCAGATCAGAATCTTTGTGAAGATTATGGAGCTTGCGGAGTCTTTGGATAATTGTCAGGAGTTCAGCAAAAATACTTTTCTCAGGATACATCTTTTAGATCAAAAAACAAACGGGTTAAAGAAGATAATCTCCCTTAACCCGTTTTCGAAACAAACGGACCTGCCGCCCGACAGACGACAGACCCGGTGATGATGAACTGCTTGCCCTGATATGAAAGTTCAAAGGAGACCATGACTGGCCCTGCCAAAGGACCGAACTTTCATATCTGGTTGTGGCCGGACATTCTGGTCCAGCCATGCTGGTCTTAGAATACGCCTTTGACCTTACCGGTCAGGACGTCGACATCGACGCGGCGATAGGCCGGATCAGAGGCCGTACCCGGCATAAGACTGATGGCCCCGGCCACCGGTACCACAAAGCCTGCACCCTTGTAGGTGAGGATATCGCGGATCGGCAGGGTCCAGTTCTTCGGGGTCCCCTTGAGAGCCGGGTTGTGGGACAGTGAGAGGTGGGTCTTGACCATACAGGTCCCCATCTCCTTCATGTCCGGATCGGCAGCCAGACGCTTGAGCTTGGCCTGGGCCTCAGGGGTGTAAGAAACGCCATCGGCGCCGTAGACCTCTCTGGCAATCAGATCAATCCGTTTTTCCAGCGGATCGCTCAGATCGTAGAGGAACTTGAAGTCGTTGGGCTCTTCACAGGCATCAACCACGGCATCGGCAAACTCGAGAGCGCCGTCACCACCATGCTCCCAGTGGCGGGACAGGGCCACACGGGCGCCGGCGGCCTCGCAGATGCGACGGACGGCCTTGATCTCATTATCGGTATCGGTATAGAAGGCGTTGATACAGACCACCGGGTTGATCCCGGCTTTTTTAACGGTCTCGATGTGGTGGATGAGGTTTTTGCAACCCTCTTCGACCCAACCGACATTCTCCTTGGAGTACTCCACGGGCATGGGCTTGCCAGGAACCGGAATCGGGGCGCCACCGTGGCACTTGAGGGCCCGGATGGTGGCCACGACCACGGCACAGTTGGGCTTGTTGCCGGAGAAACGACACTTGAGGTTCCAGAACTTCTCAAAGCCGATATCGGCACCGAATCCAGACTCGGTGACGTTGTAGTCGGCAATCTTGAGACCCACACGATCAGCAATAACCGAAGACTGGCCAATGGCGATATTGGCAAAAGGACCGGCATGAACCAGGACCGGCTGACCTTCGAGGGTCTGCATCAGGTTCGGATTCAGGGCCTGAACCATCCAGGCGGTCATGGCGCCGTCGACTTCCAGATCAGCCGTGGTAATGGGCTTGTCCTGGCGATCATAGGCCACCACGATCCTGCCGATCCGGCGACGCATGTCGGCCAGGTCGTTGGCAATGGCAAGGATGGCCATGATCTCTGAGGAGACGGCAATGGCAAAGGAAGACTGCATGGTAAAGCCGTCCATCTTGCCGCCGATGCCGATGGTGATGTTGCGCAGGGCCTGGGCACAGAAATCCATGATCCAGTTGAACTCGACCTTCTTGGGATGGATGTCAAGACGCTTGAGATTGCGCTGGGCCAGCTGCTCATCGGTGTAGTTGGCCTCATGCTGCATACGCGAGGTCAGGGCCACCATCCCTAAGTTATGGGCATTCATGATGGCGTTGATATCACCGGTCAAGCCAAGAGAAAACTCGGTCAGGGGGATACACTGGGCCAGGCCGCCACCGGCTGCCGAACCCTTGATATTCATGGTCGGGCCGCCGGAAGGTTGACGAATGGCGCCCACGACGCTCTTATTGCGCTTGCCCAGACCCTGAACCAGGCCCATGGCACAGGTGGATTTGCCCTCGCCCAGAGGGGTCGGGGAAATGGCGGTTACATCAACATACTTTCCGTCCGGCTTGTTCCCCAGACGTTTCATGATCCGGTTGAAATCAAGCTTGCCCACATAATGGCCGTAGGGCAGAACCTCTTCCTTGTCCAGACCAAGCTGCTCGCCCAGTTCGTAAACGGTCTTCATCCGTGATTCAGCTTCCGCGGCAATCTCCCAGTCCGCATGTTTTGTGGGGTCCAAAGCCATACCTATCTCCTCATCAAGCAGGGGTTAATTAACGATGTACCGGTGCCAATTTTATTTTCAGTGAATGGCAGCCCGGACACTTCAATACTTTTCTGGTTATTTTGAGAGGTTACGGATCAAAGTTCCGCTTGCCTCTTCAACACAGCCATTTGATTCATCATAATTGATATGAGATATAACTAAATTTTAATCCTGTGTCAATATGAGAAGAATGGAGCGGTCAGTGGACACAAAAAACCCCAGGAAACCTGGCTAGTA
>CALENA010000136.1 GCA_937910875.1 uncultured Desulfobulbaceae bacterium
ACTTCTTCCTCGGTATTGTAGACACTGAGGGAGTAGCGGATCGAACCATGGGCCGCTGTAAAGGGGACACCCATGGCCCGCAGGACATGGGACGGCTCAAGCGAGCCCGAGGTGCAGGCCGAACCGGACGAAGCGCAGATATTGTAGCGGTCCATATGGAGCAGGATGGCCTCACCCTCTACATATTCAAAACTGATATTGGCGGTATTGGGCAGGCGATCGGTCTTGTGACCGTTGAGCATGGACTTGGGCACGCTCTTCAGCAGCCCCTCTTCCAGGCGATCACGAAGTTGACGCACTTTGCTGTTTTCATCAGCCATTTGTGCCCCGGCCAGTTCACAGGCCACGCCCAGGCCAACGATGGAGGCCACATTCTCGGTTCCACCACGCCGACCCCGCTCCTGATGCCCGCCGGTGAGAAAGGGGACAAAGGGGGTGCCGCGTCGGACATAAAGGACACCGACACCTTTGGCGGCATGCAGCTTGTGTCCGGAGAGCGACAGAAAATCCACGTCCAGTTCTTTGAGGCAGATCGGGACCTTGCCCACAGCCTGGACCGCATCGGTATGAAAGAGAATCCCCCGCTCATGGGCCATCCGCGCCATCTCGGCAATGGGAAAGATCACCCCGGTTTCGTTATTGGCCCACATGACACTGACAATGGCCGTATCATCACTCAAGGCCTCACGATACTGCTCCAGATCAAGGGTACCGTCTGCCGCCACCGGAAGCCGGGTCAGCCGGTGCTTGTGTCCGGTGAGCGAATCGAGCCCCTCGCACAAATTCTTGACCGCGGGATGCTCAACACGGGTGGTGACCACGTGGCGCTTGTCCGGAAAAGACTGGAGGGCCGAAAGGATGGCCGTAGAATCACTCTCGGTGCCGCAGCTGGTAAAGGCAATTTCCTCAGGCTCAGCACCCAGCAGGGTTGCCACCTGGGCCCGGGCCTTGCGCACCGCCGCGCCCACCTGACCGCCGAAACGATGCATGGAAGAGGGATTCCCATAGAAATCAACCAGAAACGGCATCATTGCCTCAACCACTTCCGGCGCAACCCGGGTGGTGGCATTGTTATCCATATACACGACTTGTTCTGGGCGGCAATCCATCATTTGGCCTCCTCCACGATCAACGTATCAAGCACCAGTTCCCGCAGCTTCTTCTCCACATATTCCTTGAGAGTGGTCTGGGACTTGGTGCAGCTGGTGCAGGCACCACGCAGAGAGACCATGACAAAGTCGCCGTCCACGTCCACCAGTTCAATATCTCCGCCATCCTTGCGCAGGCCCGGCCGAATCTCGCGCTCCAGGGCCTCCTCGATCTTCTTGATCTTCTGCAGGGTGGTCATCCGCTTGGGTTTTTCCTGCTTGAGCTTGTCAATGGAGACGATATTCACGGTGGAGGCGAGGATCTCCCGCAGTCGGTCCTCACACTTGCCGCAGCCACCACCGGCCTTGGTAAAATTGGTGATCTCCTCCACTGAACGCAGGCTCGATTCCCTGATGGCCCGGATGATCTCAAGGTCGGTAACCCCGAAGCACTCGCAGACCACCTCACCCTCGGCCATGGGCAGGATCACGCCCCGGCAGTCGGCAATGGCCGCTTCCAGGGCCTCACGACCCATGACCGAACAGTGCATCTTCTCCTTGGGCAGACCGCCCAGACGCTCGGCAATGTCCTCGTTTGTGACCTTGGCCGCCTCATCCAGGGTCATGCCCACGATCATCTCCGTGAGCACTGACGACGAGGCAATGGCACTGGCACAACCAAAGGTCTTGAACTTGGCAGCGGTAATCACCTCGTTGCCGTCGACCTTGATGGTCAGTTTCAGGGCATCACCGCAGGCCAGCGAACCAACCTCTCCGGTACCGTCGGCATTTTCAATCTCCCCGACATTTTTGGGGTGAAGAAAATGCTGTTGAACTTTATTTGTATATTCCCACATCTGCAGAGCCTCCCGGCTATTTTGTTACGAGTCCATCAAGATTGAAAAACATGCATGACAAATAATAATCGTTGTAACCATTTACCGAAAATAACTGTCCACTCACGGTCTCATCAATAACGCTATCTATCTGACCAGGAATGGGAAGAGGCGGGGTCAGGAAAGTCTCTGGCCGGCGTATCTGAAACATGAACGACGGATAAGTCGTTCATGTTTCGGGCGACGCGTAGGCGGACAGGGACCTTCCTGACCCCGCCGGGCCAAGCTCACCACCGAGCCTGTATTCTAAAATCTCGATGAATAGTTACAAATCGTGCAATATTTTAATACCTACCGGTCAGATTGCAAGATCTCATTGGGGATGACAGATTTTTTTACAGCAGATCGATCTCCGCGAGCAGTGCCCGGGCGCAGGTAATCAACTCTCGGCTCTGTTCAAGGCTCCGTCCCTCAACATAAAATCGGACCTTGGGCTCGGTGCCCGAGGGCCGAATCATCAACCAGGAGCCATCATCAAGGATCATTTTCCGACCATCGATGGCAATCACCTCCGTGATTGTCCGGACCGTTTCACCAACCGTCAGTTCAGCACCGACTCCGTAGTGTTCCAGACGGGCCAGACGGGTCAACAGTTCGTCACCACGCAGGCTGACCTCAACCCCGTCCCGGTCCGGGTAGCAGGCACCGAATTCCGCTTCAATCCGGCGCAGATACTCGCCCAGATTAACACCCAGGGTCTGGACCATATCCAGGGCCAGGAGCAGCCCGATATAGGCATCTTTTTCCGGGGTATGACCGATGACGGTAATCCCGTCCGACTCCTCAAAACAGACCAGGGCGGAACCGATCACCGGTTTGAACTCCTTGAAGCCGACCCGGGGCTCGAAGACCTCTTCACCAAAGGCCCGGGCCAGGGAATTGGCCAGGTTGGATGTGGCCACGGTCTTGGCGACCATGCCCTTCAGGCCTTTGACCTCATGCAGGAAATGATAGGCCATGGCCCCGAACTGGTTCATGGAAATCTGGGTGGTGTCATCACAGAAGCGGATGCGATCACCATCCGGATCAATAATCGCCCCAAGCTTCAAGGGCTCCGGCCGGGCGCCAAGGGCCGCCATCACCCCCTGCATATTGACAGAGGACGGTTCAGGCGCCACCCCGCCAAAGGTCACATCGGCCTCGCCACGCAGATGAACAAAGCGTTCACCACCACCAGCAAGCAGCTCCGGCAGGTGAAGACGGCTGGCCCCATGGACCGCATCCACGGCCACACAGAGATCAGCGCGATCGGCCAGTCCAGCCAGGATCGCATCCAGGTCCAAGCCATGGACCGCACGGTTTTTCCGGACCAGATTCTTCCAACAGGCCAGTGAATCAAAGGGATGCAGATCAACACGTTTCAGAGGACTGGGCAGGACGGCCGCGGTATCCAGGATCGTGGTCCTGGTGGCAATGATCTCCCGGGCCCGGGCCGTGATCTGATCAGTGAGTTCAGAGGCGGCCGGACCACCGTCTGCCGCGTTATACTTAAATCCGCCATATTGGAGCGGGTTATGCGATGGAGTCAGGTTAACGGAAAAGGCAGCTTTCAGCTCGAGCAGGGCCGCACTCAAGACTCCGGTGGTCGATTCCCCGGCATAATGGACCGTAAAGTCATTTTTCCTCAGGACCTCGGCCACGGCCGCGGCCAGAATCTCACCACCGAAACGATTGTCAAACCCGAGGACACAACCGCGCACGCGGGCCTCAGCCAGACTGGTCACACCAAGGAATGGGGCCAGGATCGCATCCGTTTCCAGTTCCTCATACAAACTGACAATGGCCGCAGTGACCTGAGAGACCGAACGAACAAACAGATCCTTACCCAGGACACCCCGCCAGCCCGAGGTTCCGAATTTGACCTCCTGGGTCGGTTGGCCCTGATTGTTCTCAATCTCATCCTGAATCAATTGATAGGTCTGATCAATGGGGCGCTGCCACTCGTTCCCCTGCTCCTGCCTCAGGGGCACCAGGCGGCTGATCAGACAAAAATAATCACTCGCTGCATGTTCCCGGCCGATACCGCACTCCCTGTATAACTCACGCACGGTCGCCGTCATCTCTTTTTTATCCACGATCCTCTCCCCCTGATGGCGTCGTAACAATTCCGATCTACTGCGTCGTGGCGTCTTTTCGGAGTCTCACTCCGTTCGCTTACCTGCTCACTCGGCATACCGTATGCGTGGCCTCACTCGAAAAAAACACACCACTCCTCGCAGATCGAAATTCCTACTTAGCCATTCCAGTAATTGTTACGAGTCCATCACCCACCGATTCTCAAAAAAAGATTGCCAACTTTTCCTAGTATTTTTTAGTCTAACGCTGCTCACCCCACCTTGTACAGGATATTTTTCCCCTGATTCAGGGTTTGTAATCCTTGACGGAATGTCAATATTTCTTATATACTGCTTCAGCAAATCTGACACAAATCCATCGAACGATCTCGCATGGAAACAACATTCGAGGTGTGCAAAGGGCCTGTAAGAAAATAACTTGGCTGACATTACGCTTAGATTTGGGCCAGGTTTGGATGCGGCGATTGAATAAAACCGCAGACGTAGCAGGGCTACGTTGAGGATTTTGTGATTGAGCCGCATTCAAAGATGACCCGAAGATAAGATGTAAGATTGGCCAGTTTATTTATTTACAGGCCCAAAGAATTATCGCCACAACGATACGGACATGAGTCCAGCTCCCCACAAATCTCAGCTCAGCAGGAGAACAGCATGACCAGCTCTCACGACAAAGAATTAATCCTCTGGTTTGATGATATCGGCATTGGTGATGTACACCTGGTCGGCGGCAAGAACGCTTCCCTTGGCGAAATGTATCAGCATTTGACCGCCAAAGGCGTTGCCGTCCCGCACGGTTTTGCCATCACCGCCTATGCCTATCAGTATCTGATCAAATCAGCCGGAATTGAGGATGCGGTCATTGATGCCCTGGAGGGCCTGGACACCCATGATCTGCACAATCTGCAGGCCCGGGGCAAGAAGGTCCGTGAAATCATCCGCGGCGCCGAATTCCCGCAGGATCTGAAAGACGCGATCATCACTTCCTACAAGAAGATGGAAGCCGAATACGGCAAAGACGTGGATGTGGCCGTCCGTTCTTCAGCCACGGCCGAGGATCTGCCCGATGCCTCATTTGCCGGCCAGCAGGAGACCTATCTCAACGTCCGCGGCTACGACGCGATCCTGGACTACTGCAGCCAGTGCTTTGCCAGCCTGTTCACCGACCGGGCCATCTCCTATCGCCATGACAAGGATTTCGGCCAGTTCGACGTCTATCTCTCCATCGTCATCCAGAAAATGGCCCGCTCCGATTCGGCCAGTTCCGGTGTCCTGTTTACCATCGACACCGAGTCCGGTTTCGAGGATGCAGTCTTTATCACCGGTGCCTGGGGCCTGGGTGAAAACGTGGTCCAGGGGGCCGTCAACCCGGACGAATACTTTGTGTTCAAGCCCACCCTCAAGGAAGGCAAGAGACCCATTGTCTCCAAGACCCTCGGCTCGAAAGAGATCAAGATGATCTATGACAACGATCCTGCCACCAAAGATCCAGTCAAGAACATCGCGACCACTCAGGCGGAACGGAATTCCTACGTCATCAGTGACGATGAAATTCTTCAGCTTGCCCGCTGGGCCTGTATCATTGAGGACCATTACGGCCGGGCCATGGATATCGAATGGGCCAAAGACGGGGACGGCGTCAACGTCGGCACCGGCAATCTCTTCATCGTCCAGGCCAGACCCGAGACCGTCCACTCCCAGGGCGACAAGAGCGTCATGGAGACTTACAAGCTGCTGGAGAAAGGCACTGTCCTGGTGGACGGCCTGGCCGTCGGCACCAAGATCGGCCAGGGCAAGGCCAACGTCATTGCCGAGGTCAAAGACATCCACTCCTTCAAGAAGGGTGAAGTCCTGGTAACCGACATGACCGATCCGGACTGGGAACCGATCATGAAGATCGCCGGCGCCATTGTCACCAACCGCGGCGGCCGGACCTGTCATGCCGCCATCATCTCGCGCGAGTTGGGTATCCCCTGCGTGATCGGGACGGCAAACGGCACCGAGATGATCAGCCACGGCCAGGACATCACCGTCTCTTCAGCCGAAGGTGAAACCGGTTATGTCTATGCCGGTCTGCTCAAGTTCGAGATCGACAAGGTGGATCTGGGCGACCTGCCGGCCACCAAGACCAAGATCATGATGAACCTGGCCATTCCGGAAAAGGCCTTTACCGAATGCCAGATCCCCAATGATGGCGTGGGCCTGGCCCGGGAAGAGTTTATCATCAACTCCCACATCGGCCTCCACCCCCTGGCCCTGTATAATTACGAGGAGCTCAAGGCCTCTGACGACCCTGAAAAGCAGGAGATCGTCAAACTGATTGATGCCAAGACCGGAGCCTATACCGACAAAAAACAGTTCTTCATCGACAAGGTGGCCGAAGGTGTGGGCCGCATTGCCGCCGGATTCTATCCCAATGACGTCATCGTCCGCCTCTCCGACTTCAAGTCCAACGAGTATGCCAATCTGGCTGGCGGCAAGCTTTATGAGCCGGTAGAAGAGAACCCCATGATCGGCTGGCGCGGGGCCTCCCGCTACTATGACCCCAAGTATCGCCCCGCCTTTGAACTCGAGTGCAAGGGTCTGCTCAAGGCCCGCAACGACATGGGACTGACCAACATCAAACTGATGGTCCCCTTTTGTCGCACTCCGGCCGAGGGCAAGAAGGTCATCCAGGTCATGCGCGAATGTGGTCTGGTCCAGGGCGAGAACGGCCTGGAGGTCTACGTCATGTGCGAGATCCCCAGTAATGTCATTTCCGCCGACGCCTTTGCTGACATCTTTGACGGCTTTTCCATCGGCTCCAATGACCTGACCCAGCTCACCTATGGTCTTGATCGTGACTCCGGAATCATTGCCGGCATTGCCGATGAACGTGACGATGCGGTCAAGGATATGATCCGCATGGTTATTGCCACTGCCAAACGACGCGGCAAAAAGATCGGTATCTGCGGCCAGGGCCCTTCAGATTTCCCGGAATTTGCCACTTTCCTGGTAGAACTGGGCATCGATTCCATGAGCCTGATCCCTGACACCGCGGTTAAAACCCGACTGGCCGTGCATGCGAAAGAAAAAGAGATGGGCATCGCGCCCTGATTGCACTCAGGGATTCTGATATTCTTTAGAACATGAGAGATTAGAATCCCTTACTAGTGCCCGTCCATAAATGGCCCTTTTGCCCAATATCGGCGTTATGCTCAAAAAATAATGCTCGGAATATCAAACATATGCCTGCGCTTATTTTTTTCGCATGCCTTGATCTTGACCAAAATTGCTCATTTATGGACAGACACTTACTAACTGTCTTGGGGTGAACCCACCTAAAAAGACCAAAAAGGCGTGACCTGGAATTCCGGGTCACGCCTTTTTTTATGGCAAGATTATCTCACATGCTGGCAATGAACAACAAAACACAACTTCCGCGCAATTTCAATTTAAGCAATTGAAATTGCGCTATTTATATTATGTTCTTGGCCGTCAACCTGGGAATAATTGGCAGAATGTTACTCAATTATAAACCGTCGCGTGCGGTGTGAGGCGCTATTCATTGAGATGTTACAATACGAATCCATGGCGGTGAGCTTGCCCGGCAGGAGCAGGAAGGTCCCTGTCCGGCTACGCTGCGCCCAAAACATGGACGACGGAACGTCGCCCATGTTTCAGATACGCCGGTCAGGGACCTTCCTGTTCCTGCCTCTTCCTGGTTCTGTTCCAGGTCCTGATCCTGGTCCTGATCCTGGTCAGCCCTCCCCTGCCTCCAGTTGCCTGGCCTCGTCGATGAGCATTACCGGAATATCATCCTTGATCTCGTAAAGCAGGCGGCAGGTCTCACAGATCAGACCATCTTCTTTGCTGGTCAACCTCAACTCGCCCTTGCACTTGGGGCAGGCCAGAATCTCCAATAATTCTTTGCTGATCATCCCTTCCTCCTCTGTTCCCTATTCGCTATGCCCTATACCCAAGCACCCGGCATCTGACACTCTGCGCCTGACATCTGAATCCTGTTTCCTATTGCAGAAATAAATGATATAACATTCTCAGTCACTTATTAAATACTCCAAAGGAGCCTTCCATGACAACAACAATCGGTTTTATTGGCGGCGGACAGATGGCCGAGGCCCTGATCCGTGGGATCATCCAGGCAGAGTTGTACACACCGGAACAGATTCTGGTCACAGAGCCGGATGGTGGACGCCGGGAATATATGGAACAGGCCTATGGCATCCGTCCCTTTGACACGGATCTTGAGGTCTGGGACTCCTGCACCAGCGTGATTCTGGCCGTCAAGCCCCAGGTCATGAAACAGGTTCTGAACAAGGCCAGGAACACCATTACCTCCAAGCATCTGCTGATCACCATTGCCGCCGGATTGCCCATTTCATTCTATGAAGCGATCCTGGGCGAGCGACCGCGCAAAATCATCCGGGTCATGCCCAATACCCCGGCCCTGGTCCTGGAGGGAGCTGCGGCCCTCTGCGGCAATGACAAGGTCACCCATGAAGAACTGCAGCAGGCCAAACTGATCTTTGACGCCGTGGGCCAGAGCGTGATCGTCAACGAGTCGGCCATGGATGCCGTGACCGGGCTGAGCGGCTCTGGTCCGGCCTATGTCTTCACCTTTATCGAGGCCATGATCGACGCCGGAGTCAAATGCGGGCTGACCAGATCAGTGGCCACGACCCTGACCACCCAGACGGTTCTGGGCGCTACCCGGCTGATGCAGGAGAGCGGTGGAAAACATCCCGCTGAACTGCGGGCCATGGTCACTTCACCGGGCGGCACCACCATCGCCGCCCAGCAGGTTTTGGAGCGGGCCGGGTTCCGGGGGATCATCATGGAGGCCATCGAAGCCGCTGCCAGACGCTCAAACGAGCTGGGCTCAAGATAAGATGTCCCCCGCCGCCTGCCCCTTCCGCACCACCCTGGACCTCTTTATCCGTCAGGCCGGGATCATCACCAAAAAAAATGACGAACCCGCGGCCCGCTTTGCCGCCGAACTCACCACCTGGCTGGCTGCGCGGGACATCGAAACCCAAGTCAACACGGTCACCCCCGGACTCGACATCCTGATCATTCTCGGGGGTGACGGCACCCTGCTCCATGTGGCGGCCGAAGCGGCACGTTATTCAATTCCCGTGATCGGCATCAACCTGGGCCATCTCGGTTTTCTCACTGAACTCACCAAAGATGAGGCCTTCAGCGCCCTGGAAGACATCATCACCGGCACCGTGACCGTGGAGCAGCGAATGATGCTCAAGGCCCAGCTCCGGGGAACAGAGGGCGTCTTTTCTCCCCGCTATGGCCTCAACGAAGTGGTCATCAACAAGGCAACCCTGGACAAGGTCCTGCAACTGGAGACCCGGGCCAACGGCCACACCATCACCACCTACAAGGCAGACGGTCTGATCTTCTCAACCCCGACCGGGTCCACCGCCTACAACCTCTCAGCCGGCGGCCCCCTGGTCTATCCGGGCCTGGCCTCGATCCTGGTCACCCCCATCTGCCCCTTCATGCTCGGTAGCCGCCCCATGCTCCTGCCTCCTGACACCCGGCTCGCCACCTGTTTTGCAGGAACCGGTACCCAGAACGCCAAGGTGATTGTCGATGGCCAGCCAGCCTGGGATCTGAGCGCCGACACCATCCTCGAAATCGAAGCCGCCGAGCATCCCCTGCACCTCATCACCTCTCCGCACCGCGACTACTTCGCCATCCTGAGGAATAAACTGCACTGGGGGATCGCTACCTCTTCTTTTTGATCCGGAATTTCTTCATCTTATACTGAAGCAGGCTCTTGGTAATCCCCAACCGTTCAGCCGCCCGGGCCTGGACATAGTCCGCATCCTCCAGCGCCTGATGGAGCATCCGGTCTTCAATGGCGTACAGCACATCATTGAGGGGAGTTAAGGCTGGGATAAGCTGGGCCAGATCCAGATCCCTGCTCCAGTCATCTGCGTCCGGGCTCGGGACAGATTCCGGCTGAACATCATCGGGCTCGATCCGGCTGTCGGTACAGAGGATGGCCGCCCGCTCAATGGTGTTTTCCAGTTCACGGATATTGCCCTCCCACGGCAGCGAGACCAGAAGACGCAGGGCATCGGGCGTCACATTCAGGTCAGGCTTGCCCAGCCGATCGGCCATGAGCCTGACGAAATAATCCACCAGAAGGGGGATATCGTCCATGCGCTCCCGCAGGGCAGGCAGACTGACGTGGATCACGTTGAGCCGATAGTAGAGATCCTCCCGAAATCTGGCCTGGACCACCTCTTCCTTCAAATCCTTATTGGTGGCGCTGATAATCCTGACATCCACCTGCAGGGTCCGTGATCCACCGACCCGCTCAAAGGTCTTCTCCTGCAGGACCCGCAGGAGCTTGGCCTGAAGAGCCAGTGGGATCTCGCCAATCTCGTCAAGAAACAGGGTGCCCCCGTCGGCCAGTTCGAACCGACCCTTGCGCATGGCCACCGCTCCGGTAAAGGCCCCTTTTTCATGACCAAAGAGTTCGCTCTCCAGAAGATTCTCAGCCAGAGCCGCACAGTTGACCGTGATAAACGGCTGGCTGTGCCGCTGACTGTGAAGATGAACGGCCTTGGCAACCAACTCCTTGCCCGTCCCGCTCTCTCCGGTGATCAAGACCGAAGAGGGGGTCGGCGCCACTTTTTCGATCAGTTCGTACACCTGGAGCATCTTCCGATTCTTGCCCACCATGCCGCCAAAACCGGTCCGAACCAGCATCTCCTGACGAAGACGGACATTTTCCCGAATGAGTGAGTAATGATGAACCGCCTTATTGATATTGACCAACAGTTCATCGTTGGAAAAGGGCTTGGCCAGATAATTAAAGGCCCCGGCCTGCATGGCCGCCACCGCCTTTTCTACCTCGGCATACGCAGTGATAACGATCACCGGCAGATCGCTGTTGATCTCCTTGATCAACTCAAGAAAGGCAAGACCGTCCATGCCCGGCATCTGCATGTCGGTGACCACCATGTCCAGATCCACCTCACGCACCACGGCCAGACCCTCAGCGCCACTCGGCGCCGTAAAGACCTCGAAGCTTTCATCACGCAACAGTTCAGAGAGGACCACCAGGTAATTGGGCTCGTCATCGACCACCAGAATTGAATAACTCATGGATATTTCCTTGTTCAGGTGTAACTGTTCAGCGGCACCCCATCTTCGCCCATTTTGACCTTCTCACATACACAAGTATGCTTCAAAGTCCAAAATGGGCGAACCTGGCGCACCGCTGAACAGTTACACTTCGGTTGTTTTAGCTGCTTTCCAGCATTACGGTGAATAGTTACGTTCAGGTTAGTTTTTCAAAAAACTCAGGGACAGATTTGAGCACCTTTGGCCCAACGTTCTTTCATTGTATCAAGCAATTGCCCGGGGACAAAAAGTTTTTTTCCACCGGCAAGAGCAGTATTGGGTCGCACATCTCCATGGTAATCACTGCCACCGGTCACCAGCAGGCCATATTGATCGGCCAGGACATTTAAATGGCGGATCACTGATTTGGAATGGGTCGGATAATAGGCCTCAAGCCCGTCCAGGCCAACCGCAACCAAACTGTCCAGGAGCGGCCGCAAGGACTCTGGGTCCCGCTGAACAGACAGGGGATGGGCCAGAACGGCCAGGCCACCGGCCGCCTTGACCAGACTTACCGCCTCACAGGCATCAAAGGCAAAACGGGAGACATAGGCCGGACAGCCCCGACGCAGAAAACGAATAAAGGCCTCATCAATGGAGTGAACCACCCCTTTATTCATGAGCAGGCGGGCGATATGCGGACGGCCGGTCTCGCCTGGCCCGGCCAGGGCCTGCAACTCAGAGAAAGAGACCGGAATATCAAGGCCTGCCAGATTATCTATGATTTTCTGATTCCGCTCATCACGAGCCCCCTGGATTCGTTGCAGGGCCTGCTTGAACTGCGGATATTCCGGATCAGGCCAGTAGCCCAGCAGATGAAGGCTGTCTTCGCCATGAATGACGCTCAACTCAATGCCGGCAACCACTTCCACCCCAAACTGTTCTCC
>CALENA010000137.1 GCA_937910875.1 uncultured Desulfobulbaceae bacterium
TGTGTATGTGAGAAGGTCAGAATGGGCGAAGATGGGGTGCCGCTGAACAGTTACTTGTGGATTAAGAAAGGAGTGTGAGATGAAAAAGATTGAACGGGCCCTGATCAGCCTGACGGATAAGTCTGGAATTGAAGATTTTGCGCGTGAGCTCGAAATGTTAGGTGTTGAAATTCTTTCAACAGGCGGGACGGCCAAAAAAATGCGTGAGAGCAATATCGCGGTCAAGGATGTCTCTGAGTTTACCGGGTTCCCTGAAATGCTTGATGGTCGGGTCAAGACCCTCCATCCCAAGGTTCATGGCGGAATTCTTAATCAGCGCGAGAATGCTGATCATCAGCGTCAGTGTGCCGAGTACGGGATACAGAACGTGGATCTGGTGGCCGTGAATCTTTATGCCTTTGAAAAGACCGTGGCCAACTCTGCCTGCACCTTGGGAGATGCCATCGAGAATATCGATATCGGTGGACCGACCATGCTCCGCTCTTCGGCCAAGAATTTCCGTGATGTGACCGTGATTGTTGATCCGGCCGATTATCCGCAGGTGCTTAAAGAGATGAAGGCAACCGGAAACACGACGCTCAAGACCCGTTTCCGTCTGGCAGCCAAGGTCTTTGCCCTGACCGCCCAGTATGACACCACCATTTCCGCCTGGCTCGAAAAGGTGGATGTCGATGGTAATTCCTACTTCACCGGTGAGGAGTAAGGGGATGCTCAAAATGGCGGTGCTCCTGTCCGGCAGTGGCCGGACGCTGGACAACTTTCATGAGCGGATTGCGGCCGGCAGCCTGCGGGCGAAAATCAAGGTGGTGCTTTCCAACGTCGCTGATGCACTGGGGCTGGAAAAAGCGCGCAACTATGGCTATCCCGCCTTTCATGCCCAGGGCAACGAGGCGATCAATGCGGTCCTGGCCGATTTTAATGTGGATATCATTTGTCTGGCCGGCTATCTCAAACTCTATGTGCCACCGGAGAAGCTGCGCCGGGCCGTGCTCAATATCCATCCCTCTCTGATTCCTGCCTTTTGTGGTGATGGTTTTTATGGTTCCCGCGTCCATCGTGCGGTCAAGGCCCGGGGGTGTCTGGTCAGTGGTTGTACCGTCCACTTTGCCAACGAGGCCTATGACGAGGGACCGATTGTCGTGCAACGATGTGTGGCCTTGACTGATCAAGATACCGTCGATGATATCGCGGCCAAGGTCTTTGCCGCCGAGTGCGAGGCCTTCCCCGAGGCCCTGAACCGGGTGGATGAATTGGGTGTAAAATATTTCTGGAATAAGGTGGTCTGATGAATGCGACGGGCAGGGTGATCATGACTGCGCAGGAAATGGAGATGGCCATCCAGCGCATTGTCCTGCAGATCCTTGAACGGAATGGTGATGTGAGTTCGCTTTGTATCGTTGGTATTCATACCTGTGGTGTTGATCTGGCCCGGCGGATTCACACCGGTGTCAAAGAGCGTGCCGGAGTGGAACTGGCCTACGGCAGTCTGGACATCACTTTGCACCGTGATGACTGGAGCCTGCATTCGCGCAATCCCATTGTCCGTACCACTGATATTCCCTTTGTGGTTGAGGACAGCCGGATTATTCTGGTCGATGATGTCCTCTTTACCGGCCGGACCATCCGTGCGGCTATGGATGCTCTGGTTGATTATGGTCGTCCGCAGTCCATCCAGCTGGCCGTGCTTGTGGACCGGGGTGGCCGCGAATTGCCTATCCAGGCCGAGTATGTTGGTCTGGAAACCACTGTCCGTTCTGACGAACATATCCAGGTCCTGCTGTCTGAACATGGTGGCGACGACGAGGTCGTCCTCCAGAAACAGACATCTTGAACGCCGAGCTGTTTTGCCGGCCGTTCCCTTCTTTCTTTCCCTGACTTATCAGCCTTAACTGTGCCTTGAATCTATGGAGCTTCTAGCCCCCGCCGGTAATCTTGAGTCCTTTCAGGCCGCCCTTGATCATGGCGCCGATGCGGTTTACGTCGGAGCCCCGGGGGTCAATGCCCGAAATCTGGCCCGGGATCTGAGCCTTGTCGAGATCGCGGTGATGATCGGTCGCTGTCGGGAACTGGGTCGTAAATTCTATCTGGCTGCCAACAGTCTGGTGCGGGAAGAGGAACTTTTCTCGGTGCTCCAGACCCTGGGGCAACTGGAGGCCCTGG
Source organism: uncultured Desulfobulbaceae bacterium (assembly GCA_937910875.1). Classification (GTDB taxonomy): domain Bacteria; phylum Desulfobacterota; class Desulfobulbia; order Desulfobulbales; family Desulfocapsaceae; genus Desulfatifera. Next base: position 2,161 of record CALENA010000137.1, read on the forward strand.
CTCCCGATGGCCTGATTGTCCAGGATCTGGGACTTGCCCGTCTGATCCGTAACTATTTCCCTGCTCTGCCTCTTCATGCCTCGACTCTGATGGCCGCCCACAGTGTGGAGTCGGTCCGCTATCTGGCAGGCCAAGGGTTCGAGCGGGTGGTCCTGGCCCGGGAGTTGACCCTGGCCGAGATTGATCGGATCTGCGCTCAGACCGAGGTTGAAATTGAGATCTTTGTCCATGGCGCCATGTGCTTTTCCTTTTCTGGCCTCTGCCTCTTTTCCTCAAGTCTGGGGGGAAAAAGTGGTCTGCGTGGTCGTTGTGTTCAGCCCTGTCGCAGGCTCTATGCCTGGCAGAAACGCTCGGGTGGCGGCAAGACCGGTGCCGGTGGGAAGGGCGGCAGCAGGGGCGGGAATACAGGAGGCGGAAAGGGCGCGGGACAGGGCTATCTCTTTTCCATGAATGATCTGGAGGGGCTGGAGGCCGTCCCTGGTCTGCGGGCTTCAGGCGTGGCGTCGCTCAAGATTGAAGGCCGTCTGCGGCCAGCCAATTATGTGGCCCAGGTGGTCAGGGCTTACCGTCTGGTTATGGATTGTCAGGAGCAGGACATGAAACCAGCCCTGGCCGAGGCCAGGCATCTGATTGAGCGGGCCATGAGTCGCAAGACCGCTTCCGGCTATTTTTTCTCGCCGCAGCCGGCCGAGGCCATCACCCCGCACCATTCCGGCAACATGGGCCTGCATCTGGGGCGGATGGGGTCGGTCAGACAGCGGGGTGAGCAGTTCTGGGGCAAGGTTCAGCTCAAGGAAGATCTGATGGTCGGTGATCGCCTGAGGCTGCACATTGAGTCCACCGGTGATCGCCATGCCTTTACGCTCAAAGAGATGGAGGTTGAGTCTCGTCCGGTGCAGGAGGCCAGGGCCGGGAGCCCGGCATTTCTGGGGCTGCCCGGGGTCGTGGGTCAGGCCGGAACCAGTGGCCCGATCGAGGTCTATCAGGTGGATGTGGCCACCACCAGGCAGGTTTCAGTCTCCAAGGCAGAGCGGACAGCGGCCGATGAATTGCTCGCCCGGGCCGGTCATGATCTGGCTCCCCGTCTGGGGATGATTCGCGCTGAGGTTTGCGCCCGGACTTCAGAGGCAGAGGTGGTGCCGGAAACGGTTTTAGGGAAATCCCAGAAACGACCATTTCGCGCCAAGGGTCGCCCCCAGCCGCACAAGTCTTTTGAGCTGTGGTTGCGCATGGATTCCACCCAACTCCTGAAGCAGCAGCTGCCCTTTACCGTAGGGCGTTATCTCCTGAATCTGACCCGGCAGAATGTTGCCCGCTCCGGTGAGATCAAGCGTCAGATGGGGGCTGAGGTCAGAAAGATTGTCTGGTGTCTGCCGCCGATCATCTTTGATCAGGAGTTCGGCCGGGTGCGGAAGCAGGTCCAGGTCTTGATCCGATCAGGCTTTCGTCTGTTTCAGCTGGGGCATATCAGCCAGGCCCGTCTCTTTCACCGGGAAAAGGTGTCACTCTCTACCGACTATACCGTGAGCGTGCTCAACAGTCAGTCCGCGGCCTGGGTACAGGGGCAGGGGGTGGGTGAGGTGCAACTGTCCATCGAGTCTGATCGTGCGGCCCTGACCACGATGGTGCAGGGTGTACGTGCGGTTTGTCCCGGCCTGCGTCTTGGTCTGACGGTCTATGGCGCTCCACCATTGTTTCTGGCCAGAGTGTCGGCTCCGCATTTTCAGTTTGGTCGCAGTTTTGAGAGTCCCAAGGGTGAGCGTTATCATCTTGAACGGCGCGACAGCCTGACTGCGGCCCTGTCCGAGCGCCCTTTTTCTCTGCTGCCCTACACGGCTGAACTGGTCGGGCTTGGGCTTCAGTATCTGGTGGTCGATCTCTGTGGTCTGGCCACAGGCCGCAAGGAGATTGAAGAGCTGGCGGCCCGGGTGAAGAACAGTGGCCACTTTGCCCGGTTGCCAACTTTTAATTATCTCGGTCTGTTGCAATAAGGTGTAGAGGCAGGGTTCAGGGTTTTTTCTTTGGTCATCTGCGCTGGAGTATGAGTGTGTAATTCTTGTGCTGCCATCATGAATAATTGTTGACTTTTGTCGATGTTTTGATTATTAAAATTCTTTTCTGAGACAGCCTTTTTTGTGGGCTGGGGCAAGATACGTCAAGATAATCGGTTTATCCGTTCTGGTATATTAGAGATTTAATTAGAGGAGAAATTCGTGGCCAATCATAAATCCGCTGAAAAAAGAAATCGTCAATCCCTGGTTCGCCGGGCCCGCAATCGGATCAACAAGACCCGTATGAAAAATTGTATCCGTACTGTGGAAGAGGCCATTGCCGCCGGTTCAATCGAGCAGGCCCGCGAGGCCCTGCAGCTGGCCGTGCCGGTCATTGCCAAGACCGCATCCAAGGGTACCATCCATAAGCGGAATGCCTCACGCAAGGTCTCACGTCTGACCCTTCGTGTGAATGCCATGCAGGCCGCCGCCTGAGCCATTGAGGGCGAGTCCCCAAGCTTCAGTGATTTTTGGGAAGATGTGTGGGCCATGAAATCGTCAGATTTCATGGCCTTTTTTTTGCCTGTTTTTTGGGCGGCCTGGTGTCAGGTCGCCCTGGCTGACAGTGCAACCCTGTTTCCTGCCGGTAGCTGATGTCCAATTTTAGCCTTTCACCTGACCTGGATACCTTCCGCGTCCTGCTGGAGAGTTATGGTCTTGTTCCAGTCCATCGGACCATTATCTCAGATCTTGATACCCCGCTGACCCTTTTTGCCAAGGTCGCATCCCATGACCACCATGCCTTTCTCTTCGAGAGTATGGAAGGTGGAGAAAAATGGGGTCGGTATTCCTTTATCGGCTTTGATCCCCATCTGATCTTTACCTCCCGCGGCAGTCGTGTGACGCTTGAGGACCTGTCCGGAGAAGATCGCAAGGTCCGGGACGTAGAGGGTGACCCTCTGTTGATCCTCAAGGAACTGCTGGCCGGATATCGGGCCGCTGAAGACGCTTTGCTGCCCCGTTTTTGTGGTGGGGCCGTCGGTTTTCTGGGCTATGACATGGTCAGGTTCATGGAGGAGTTGACCTGCGATAAGCCAGCTCTTGATCACCCCGATTCCTCATTTATCATTCCGCGCATGGTCCTGATCCATGACAGCTTTCGTCAGACCGTCACCGTAGTCTGTTGGGCCAGGCAGTCTGCCGGGCTGAGTGTTGAGGCGGTTCATGGGGATGCCGTTGTTCGTCTGGGCGAGGTGGTGGCAAAGATTAACGCGCCTCTGGCCGCCGAACATATCTTGTTTCAGAATGGCGCAGGCAGTGAATCACCCCATGAATTTGTCTCGAATATGGCCAAGGCTGATTTTCACCAGATGGTTGAACAGGCCCGTGAATACATCAAGGCCGGTGACATTATCCAGGTTGTCTTGTCCCAGCGTTTCCATACACGAACCGATCTCTCGCCTCTGATCCTCTATCGGGCCCTGCGCCATATCAATCCCAGTCCGTATCTCTTTTTCCTCCAGATCGGAGACCTGATTCAGATCGGCTCATCGCCTGAGATTCTGGTGCGCAAGGAGGGGCAGCACATTGAACTTCGCCCCATTGCCGGTACCCGGAAGCGTGGTGCAACTGTGGCTGAAGATCTGGCCCTGGAGCAGGAGCTGCTGGCCGATCCCAAAGAGCGGGCCGAGCATCTGATGCTTGTTGATCTTGGCCGCAATGACGTGGGTCGGGTCGCGCAACCAGGTAGTGTTGAGGTCCGTGATCTGCTGGTGGTTGAGCGGTACAGCCATGTGATGCATATTGTCTCCGGAGTGCATGGCCTGATTGCTGAGGGGCAGGATCAGTTTGATGTGATGGCCGCCTGTTTCCCGGCCGGTACGGTGAGCGGTGCCCCCAAGATCCGGGCTATGGAAATTATTGATGAACTTGAGCCTGAGCGCCGCGGACCCTATGCCGGGGCCGTGGGTTATTTTGGATTTTCCGGCAACATGGATTTCTGTATCACCATCCGGACCTTTGTCATGCAGGGGAACGACCTCTGGGTCCAGGCCGGGGCAGGGATCGTTTTTGACTCAGATCCTGAAAAAGAGTATGAAGAGACTGTCAACAAATCCATGGGCCTGCGTCGGGCCGTTGAACTGGCTGAAAGAGGATTCTAGAAGATGCTGGTCATCATTGATAACTACGATTCATTTACCTATAATATAGTCCAGACCATTGGTGCCAGTTTTCTGGCGGCAGGGCGTACGGTTGAGATCAAGGTCTTCCGCAATGACAAGGTGACCCTGGCTGAAATCGAGGCCCTGCAGCCTGATCGTCTGCTCATCTCCCCGGGGCCACGGGCGCCGGAACAGGCAGGGATCTCCATGGCTGCCATCAAGCATTTTGCCGGGCAGATCCCGATCCTGGGCGTTTGTCTGGGGCACCAGTCCATCGGACAGGCCTATGGCGGCCGGATTGTTCGGGCTGGCAGGATCATGCATGGCAAGACCTCGCCGGTGCATCATGATAACCGGGGGGTTTTTCGGGGCCTTGAGAATCCCTTTGACGGCATGCGCTACCATTCTCTTCTGGTTGAAGAAGAGGGGTTGCCTGACTGCCTGGAAATCTCTGCCCGCACGGATCAGGGAGAACTGATGGGTCTGCGCCACCGGGAACTGGCCATTGAGGGGGTGCAGTTTCACCCCGAATCGATCATGACCCCGGCCGGTATCATCCTGCTTGAAAATTTCATGGGCGACGACTACGAGTCCCGGCTCAGATCATAAATTCCAGGAGACAGCAATATGGATATCAAGGAGGCCATTGGCCGTGTCGTGACCCGTCAGGACCTCACTGAGGTCGAGATGGTGGAGGTGATGAACCAGATCATGGGTGGAGAGGCAACTCCGGCCCAGATCGGCGCCTTTATCACCGGGCTCAGGATGAAGAGTGAGACCGTGGCCGAAATTACCGGTGCGGTCCGGGTGATGCGCGACAAGGCCACCGTCATTGATGCCGGGGTTGATCTGGCAGGAGGCGGCATCCTGGTTGATACCTGTGGAACCGGCGGCGATGGCTCGGGGACCTTTAATGTTTCCACCACCACGGCCTTTGTGGTGGCCGGAGCTGGAGTGGTGGTGGCCAAGCACGGGAATCGTTCGGTCTCAAGTCTGTGTGGCAGCGCCGATGTCCTGGAGGCGGCCGGGGTCTCGCTGGCATTGACGCCTGATCAGATCAGCCGCTGCGTCCAGGAGGTTGGGATCGGTTTTCTCTTTGCCCCAGCCCTGCATGGGGCCATGAAACATGCCATCGGCCCGCGCCGTGAAATCGGGATTCGGAC
>CALENA010000138.1 GCA_937910875.1 uncultured Desulfobulbaceae bacterium
CTGGTCTTTAATCTTGCTCAGGTCACCAATATCATTCCAGCCAATAGCAACATACCCCTTCTCAAACGCTTCAATCAGGTACGCACCCTCCCCTGCCCGAACCATCCACATGGCTTCATTCATTTGTATGTGCCCTCTTTTTGAACTGCCGAGAAATCCTCGGCAGTTAATTTTTCCCCAGCTCTTCGGTTGCGTAGATATTTTTCAAATGAAGGCTGATATTGTCAGAGGAAGTAGCAAAAAGCTCTGCCCGGTCATGGCCGCGCCGCCGTCTTTGTGGTCGGCATCGTCGCTGAACAGGAGGGGCCTGTCTTTTATAACTCTTTCTCAGTTATTAGAGAATTTCTGCTGTTCCGATTCTCTGGCTATCGGTTATTTGGGGCCAAAAGGTTCATTATCAGTCTGATCATCAGATTTTTCTGTTTCGGATCGCTCTCGGCAATCAATAAGGCCAGGGCGACCAATCCGGTATCATTCAGACTGGATTGGTCCAGCAGACCGTTCTCTTTCAGGTTAATCAAGAAAAGAAACGAGCCGATTCGTTTATTGCCGTCACTGAAGGGGTGGTCCTTGATGACAAAGTACAGAAGATGGGCTGCCTTTTCCTCGACGCTGGGGTAGAGGTCCTGGCCATCGAAGGTCTGGTCGAGGTTGCCCAGGATGCCCTGGAGATGCTGGTCCCGCTCCTGGCCGAACAGATCGGAGGCCTCGCCCCGCGCCAGCAGATCGTCCTTGAGTGCTTTGATGCATTGTCGGGTCCGGTCATAATCAAGGGATTTCCTGGCTGGATGACGGTCTTGCGGCAGTTCCAGTCGGTCTTCATCATAATTTAGAAGAAGCGACCAGGACTTCGCATAGCGGTTGACCACTTCCAACACGGCCTTGCCCTCATCGCTGAGCGCTTCATGTCTTTCCAGGGTTTTGGTGAGAAGGGCAATGGTCTGTCCCATCTCAAAGAGACCTTTTTCCGCCAGGCGTCTTTCGTTGACGGTATAGCCTTTAATGAGGTGGTCTCTAAGCACGGACGTGGCCCAGATCCTAAACTGGGTGCCACGTTTGGCATTTACCCGATATCCAACGGCAATAATCATGTCCAAGTTATAATAATTTGTCTGGTATGATTTGCCGTCAGCGGCAGTATGTGCAAATTTTGCACATACTGCGTTTCTGGCCAGCTCATCAGTCCGAAAAACATTGTTGATATGCTTTGTTATTACACTTCGTTCCGTTTCAAAGAGAGAGGAGATCTGTTTCTGGGTAAGCCAAACCGTTTCCTCTTGGAGATGGACTTCAAGAAAACTCTGCCCGTCTTCTTCCTGGTAGATAATTATTTCGCCGTGTTCTGTACTCATTTCAGTTTTTTCCTCATAGTTACGCCGCCAGAGCCTCATTTAACAGCTCCAACACGCTGCCTGTTTCTTCGCCGAAGAGTTGGTGAAATCTGCCCAGGCCGCCATGCTGAATGAATGGCGAATATTCCAGGTCATCGGATTCAATGGAGAGGTTTTCTGCAGCATGCAACCTGGTTCTGTGCCCGCTCTTTTGGTAAACGATAACTCTTTTAAGACTATCAGACGAATTACTCGTTAACCAATGTATTTTCACCACTCCTCAAAAAGACAAGCCCCCTTCACCCCACCATCTCCCGCCACCCCTCATAAATCATCACCATGGCCAGGGTATCCAGTTCGCAGTATTTGAGCAGGGCCTGGTGCAGCTCCCCTCGTTCGTAGTCGCTCATCTCTTCAAACTGCATCCGGGCGTAGGCGGTCATGGCTGCGCCGCCGTCCTTGAGGGTTTCATCTGTGCTGAGCAGGAGCAGCTTGTCCGGGGGGATGTCCTGGAAGAGGGGCGGCAGGAGTTTGTAGGGGTCAACCACCCTGCCCTGCTCCATTTTGATCCATTGCCAGTCGCTGAAGTTGAGGCTTTCGATCCCGTCTGCGGCCCCATAGATTGGTTGGGCATATTTTTGCTGGAGAAAGGGGGAGCTGTTCAGGATGGCCGGCAGGACCTGTTTGATGGAGTTGGAGCCGTTGGTGGCCGGATCGTAATAATAGCGTTTGACCAGGTCCCACAGGTCAACCATGTTCCGGTTGCCCTCCCATTCCTCAACGCTCTTGCTGGTTGATTTGGTGATCGTCCGGATAAAGGCGCACAGGTCGCCCCGGTCGGGGATATGGGCCTGGTCGTCCTGGAGCTGCTGGTGGATCTGGTTGAGATAGCTGTTCTCGTGGTTGGAGTAGCGGAAGATGGTGCCTGGGTCCTGGGCCAGGTCGTTTTGCAGGGCCCGGACAAAGTCATAGTTGGGGAAGCTGCCCCGTTCGGCGTTCAGGTATTGGCCCTGATGGACGACCCTGCCATCCGCGTGGACCAGGTGATGGGAGAACTGGAAGGCAATGCCTTCATAGGGGCGCCGCCCGCGGTTGAAGGGAATGGCGGCCATGGTGGTTTCAAAGTCGATGAAGTGGAGCGGGAAGGTCCAGCGATCCATCTCGGCCCGCAGGTGCTCGTGGTCCAGCCAGGCGGTGGGATCGCCCTCTCTGACCTTTTCCACCTGCTTCCATTGGCGCTCTGAGGTGGAGAGGCCGGGTCTGTTGTCCGACTTGATCTTGAGATCCTCTTCAGTGACGGCGGCCATTTTGAGCAGGCCATCGGCGATGAAATCTTTCTTCTTGCGACAGTTCCAGATATCAAGGACGCTTGGCTCCTGAAAATCCTTCTCCGTCCAGGCAAAGGCCTGCATCCAGCACTCCTTGAAGCCGCTGGCACGGCCGCTCGCCTCATCCTCGGGGTTGGTTTTGAACTCGCACTTGGCGCAGAGGGCGTCCGGTTGGGGCGGGATCTTTTTGTCCCGGGCGTAGCAGTCGGCCCAGAGATTGATCCGCTCCTGGAAGCTCAGGGGGTGCGGTGTTTTGCTGTCGCGGTTATTCCAGATCATTTTGATCTGATCATCCACCGGGACCTGGCAGAGGATGGGCGGATCCAGGTCGGCCGCGCTCAGCCGGTCGGAGACCGTAATCCCCTTGCGGCCGGCCGCATCGGTTGTGATCCTGAATTTCTGGTTGAGGCCGTCGGTGGGACAGCGGGCTGTCTTGTCGGCCAGCATCAGGAAGCCTGAGACCGTGTGGTCGGGAAAGGCCCGGCACAGCACATACTTCTGAAAGGCGACATCGTAGAGATAGGGGCGCCATTTTGAGTCAACGGCATCCCCCTTTTTGGTGAGAAAACAGTCGCTGTCGGGCCGGTCAATGGACTTGGCCTTGACCTCGATCAAATCAAAATGGGTGCCGTTTTTGACCAGGATATCGATCCGGATAAACAGGTTTTCATGGGCGATGGCCGCCTCGTAGATGATGACCTTGTCCTGCTGCAGCAGGGTGCTGGTCTCGCGCAGGGCCTGATCGTGGCCCAGGGTGCGGATGTCATGGCCACCGGGGAAGTAGAATTTGGCCAGCTCACCCACCTGAAAGCCGCCCTCAGCCAGGGCCAGGAGAAAGGAATCATCCAGTTTCTGATCAGCGTACTGGTGCTTCTTGCCCGTGTAGTAAAGCTTGGTCGGGCATTCCGTGGCCAGCTTGAAGCGGGATTTGGTCAGGTAGCGGGCGATGAGGGCACCTCACTGACCGGGAGATTTAATGCGCTTTGTATCTGCCGCACGTCCACATAGGCATGGAACACACCTCGCCCGGTAAGGTCGGCAGGCAGGCCCAGCAGGGCATGAATCAAGCGGGTGGCCCCACGCCATTCGTCTGCGGATTCAGGGCCGTTCACATCTGTGGCGTTACAGAAATCTAGAAAAATCAGCTTGGACGGCAGGCCGTTCAGATGCGCCATGAGATATTGGAAGGCCAGGCGGTTTGCATACTGATACAGAACCCCGGACCAGTCGGCCTTGGCTCGCGGGGCATAGAAACGGCGCGCCTCTTCAAGGGATCTGCGAATGTGGGCAAGTGATTTTTCAGAGGCCCTGCTTGGTGGAGAGGCCGCCTCGGGGATATGCGCCTTGGCCTCAACCATAATCAGAGTACCTTTCTGCGTTTTACCCAGGGCATCCCAGACCGGTCCCCGGCGCGGCCAAAATTGGGCCATCGATCTGACGGGCAGTTTGTCGATACCAAGGGCACGAAGTACAGCCCCGTCTTTGTATTCGACAAAGCCCTCACTGGCCAGGGGAGATTTCCAGATGACGGAATCATCCTGATCGATCGCACCGGCAAGGCGTAATGAATGATCCAATAGATCAGGGGCGCAATCAATGGCGATTTGCAGCCATCGCTGACTGCCTGCTGTGGCAAATGGTTGGTTTGTCATTTCAGGTTAAATTAATTTCCAAGCCTCACCTCAATCTGACTCACTACTTTCAGGATTTCTCTTGTATGGTCAGCATTATCTACAGAGGCTCTCATTACTTCTCCCGATGCGACAAGAAAAAGCCCCGAGACCGCCACACCTATGCCTGGCAACATTGCCAACAATGGCATACGAAAAACAGACACAAGACCAGCAAGAAACAACAACCATCCCGCTAAGGATACCAACAATGAAACAAACCTGGCCGTCCCATATTTAGATCGATATTTATCAGGCACACTTTTGATATCTTTTACAGCAGACGACGAAGGCGCACTCTGCAAAAACGATCTAAATTTCTGGCCTCATCGATACGGCTAGAAGGCTTTTTTAAGAACCACATTTTTAGACTATCAGACAAAATTTTCATCTGCCAATTTATTTGCGCCAGAAGGCAGAAAGATATAGTCCCGATATCTGGCGCGACGGATGACCGGCCCGGCCGGCCACGGAAGGAGAGGATCACGGTCACCAAGGTCAGGGGGAAAGGCCCTCTTCTGGACAACAGAAGGAGGATGAATTTGGGATGGGAAAGGCAGTGGGGCAACAGTGTTTTTTCAGGTCAGGCGGTGGCCAGATCCCGGCCGTCGGCCTGAAAGAAATGGGTCTTGACCTCTTTGTTAATCTGCGCCCCGGTGGTATTGAGGGCAACTTTCATATTATAGCGCACCTGCAGGTTCAGCCAGAATTCGGGCTCTATCGCAAAATACTTCCCCAGCCGTAAAGCGGTGTCCGCCGTGATTTCCCGCTTGCCGCGCACAATCTGGCTGATCCGGTTGGCCGGGACCTTGATGTCCCGCGCCAGCTGATTCTGGGTAATGTTCATGGGCCTGAGAAACTCTTCCAGAAGGATCTCACCCGGTGTAATTGGTGCCAGTTTTTCCCCCATATCTCTACCCCTTGTGATAATCAACGATTTCTACGTCAAGAGCGCCCTCTCCGTCCCAGACAAAACAGATCCGCCATTGATCGTTAATCCTGATACTGTGTTGCCCTGCCCTCTTGCCTTTGAGCTGCTCCAGCCGGTTCCCCGGCGGGATACGCAGACTGTCCAACGACAAAGTAGCGTTCAGGACCTCAAGTTTGGTCCTGGCCGTCCGGGAAACACTCCTGAACTTTTTGACATCCAGATCGTGACCAGAGTGTATGCGTTTGTTTCGGCGTCTTTTTGCCGCTTTCTTTTGTCTTTTGGATACACAGTAGACTCTTAAAGGTTGGAGCGAGGAGACTGATTGTTAAGATAAGATTTGGCTATCTAAAAAGATGTTCGGATGATCCACTTCTCTCTAATTACCCCTATCTACAAGATAGCTAACCAGCGGTTGGTAATTATTCTGATCTGCCTGTCTCAATGAGTCTATATATTCCCGCCTCTCCTCACCTTGTTGGTCTATATTTCCTGTTGCCCAAATTATCGGTTCAATGCCAAGGCCTTTTTCCCTTACACAATTAGTAAATATACGTGCATGTCGTCCATTGCCATTTGGAAAAGGATGTATCTTGACAAGTTGATGATGAATTCTTGCTGAAAGTTCCCATGACTGAAGTTTCCCATAAAAGTGTCATGCTGCCATCCGCAGCAGCGCGGCCAC
>CALENA010000139.1 GCA_937910875.1 uncultured Desulfobulbaceae bacterium
ACGATTCAGTGAGGGCGTGCTGCTGATGGAGCTCTGGTCTGTGTTCACAGAGTTATTGGTGACAACCACTTTCAGTTGAACAAAATGATTCCGGAGAATCTTAGGGGTGACCTTTAAACTGAGCAGTGCATCTTTAAAGGCGGTAATCGGATTTTCAGACGTCCCTGTTTCATAGGGGACTTCCGTTCCCTGCTGGATCACTGCCTCATGCCCGTCCATGACCACGACCCGGGGAGCAGACAGAACTCGGAGCTGTTTGTTCTCCTGCAATGCCGACAGATCAACATCCAGAGACCAGTTATCCCGGATCAGGCCGAAGGCAAGATTGCCACCAGCATACGCTGCCGACAACTGATCCTTGCCAACCCTGGTCGCTAACGGGTCCCAGAGCGTTCTGTTCGTCCCTGTATACCCCCAGGCAATGCCCAGCTGCTTGAGGACTGATTTTTCAATGGTCACGATCCGGGCCTTGATATGAACCTGCGGCAGAGGCTGGTCAAGGTCATTCAGCAGTTCCTGGAGACGCTGAACATTGGCTTGGTGATCACGTACCACCAGACAGTTACCATCGGCCGAAACCGTGATGGTTCCTGTTTCACTCCTGGCCATTTCCAGCTCCTTGAGATACTCACCCACGCCTCCATAACTGGAGCAGAGACGCTCGGTGATCACGTCCCGCTGATCCGCCTGGAAGGCCTCGGCCCGTCCGACCAGAATCACCTGACTGCTCTCACGGGAATGAAGCTTCTTGGCCTCCAGTATTACCTGGAAGGCATCCAGCAGACTGACATTTTTTAGATCAAGAGTGATGGTCTCATCAATCACCTCATCAACAATCACATTAACCCCGGCCTGCTGGCCCAAGGCACGCAGCAGTTGGGCCACCGGCATCTGCTGGCCACGGATGGTGGTCTGCTTACCGGCCATTCTGGCCTGCAAAGGTGTCTGCTCAGCCGCAGACGAACCTCCAACCAGTCCCCCGAACACGATCAGGGAGCACAATCCCCAGACCCCGATGCGGACAACGAACGCCCGCACCATACCGGCACCGTCCCGACCTGCACCCATCCTGATAAACTTCATTGCACGCTCCTCTGTCCATCCTGGCCACCAAGATCAATAGCAAGATCCTCAAACAACAGTACATGCTGCGCAGCGTCTCTTTCCACCACCACAGACTCCTTAAATATCTTCCTCACCACCACATCTCCGAGCAACTCGCCCTCTTTCAGCAGAACATTGTTGATCACAGCCATGGGCCGTACCTCATCCCAGATCACCCCGGACAACACCAGATTCTCGACAAAGGCTTTTTCTTCCGGGTCTCGAGTACCCAATTGGGCCAAGAGCTCAGGTGGCCAATTAAAGGGATCGCGCAACTCAACCAAAACAGGGGCCGGGACTGCTGCCACCGCTGGGACAGGAACGGGATCTGGTAGGACCACCTCGATCACCAATTTTTTCTCTGGCTGATCAGCCAGAGAAACCACTTCCACCTGTTCAATTTTCGGAACGAGAGGTGCAGGTGTATGAGTGGCAGTTACCGCGGCCGAAGTACCCGCACCCGTGGCCACAGATTTCTTCTGTTTTTCTCGGACAAGATGTTCAACCACTCCAATACCCTTGCCCGGATCAGCCACAGCCTTTGCAATCTCCGGTTCAGCACTTAAAACCGGCGAAAGTGGTTCAGCCGAAACAACACTCAAGACGTCATCTGCCTTCCCAGCAGCCTCTTCCTGAACCGGCAGGGGAAGACTGTACACAATCTTATTTTCAGCAGGGGGGAAAACCTTGACCAGATGGGCTCGCAGAACCTTGACCGACCCGGTCTTCAATACCTGCCCTTCTCCAGCATGGAC
>CALENA010000140.1 GCA_937910875.1 uncultured Desulfobulbaceae bacterium
CAGGCTTCGCGAGGCCATGTCCCTGGCCTGTCAACAGACCGGCAGAAAACTCTTTGGTCCACGCCCCGCCCTCTGCACCGATAATGCGGCCATGATCGCCCTGGCCGGCTATTATCGCTTTCAGGCAGAGGGTGCCATGTCCGCAGACGAAGATGTTTACTCCCGCTCCCGCCTCACCTGATAATCATCTCTCTCAGATTACAGTTCTTCCCTTTCTAATCCGGCTTCGGCCGCCATTTCAATTTCAAAATCACAGAGGGTGAGGTATACTGATTATAACTGATCAGCCAATTGCTCTGACCTTACTCATTCTCCTGACTTTACTCATAATGTTCCAGAAAGTATGAAACTGAGCCGACTCCAGAAATACTACTACCTGCGGGTCAGACGACTCAAAGGTGACCCCAGAGTACTGGCGTGGGGGGCAGCCATTGGTTTTTTTATCGGAGTCTCACCGACCATCCCGCTGCACACGGTCCTGATCGTCGCCATCTGCACCCTCACCAGGACCTCAATCCTGGCTGGGATACTGGCCAGTTGGGTGATCAGCAACCCGTTCACCATACTCCCCACCTATTACCTGTGTCTGAAAATCGGTAACTGGATCACGCCCTTTACCGTCAACTGGTCAACCATGAAACAGACACTGGAGAATATCACCAGTGACCCGAGCTGGACACATTCCCTGCAGCAACTGACCGGGCTGGGTTTTGAAATGATCATTGTTATGCTCAGCGGTGGAATTGTCCTTGGCCTGCCCGTGGCCCTGGCCGGCTACCTGCTGACCCATAAGCTCTTTGTCACCATTCGACGTAAACGCACAGAAAAGCGACTGCTCAACTGACCAGCAGGGCTGGATCAAACTGGCCGGCCACAACTAACCATGAAAGTGCGTTCCTTCGACATGGCCAATGATGGTTTCATAGATGAACTTTTGAATAAATAACCTTATGTCTGCAACCAACAACCCCAGAAGTTCTCTCAAAGACCACGGCCTTACTGCCAAAAAACGTTTCGGCCAGAACTTTCTGGTTCACCTGCACACGGCTGAGGCCATTGTTGCAGCCGGCCAGGTGCAGCCGGAAGACACTATCATCGAGGTGGGGGTCGGCCTCGGTGCCCTGACTCTGCCGCTCTCCCGTCAGGCCAAACGTGTGATCGGTCTTGAAATCGACAGCGGCATTATCCGCTACCACGAGCAGGAAAACCAGCTCCCCGAAAACGTCAGCCTGATCCATCAGGACGTACTCAAGGCCGACCTTCAGACCCTGAGCATTGAAACCGGAGGTCCTCTCAAGATCATGGCCAACCTCCCCTACTCCATCTCCAACCCCTTTCTCTTTAAGCTGATCGACAATCTCCCCTGGATCAAACAGGCCACGATCATGGTCCAGAAAGAGGTGGCCGAGCGCTGGATGGCCTCTCCGGGCTGCAAGGCCTACGGTATCCCCTCGGTCCTGATTCAGACCTGCGCTCGAATCAGCCGATTGATGACCCTGAAACCAGCCGAGTTTCACCCCCGTCCTAAAATTGACTCGGTGGTCATTCGCATTGATTTCGGGCAACACACCCAGTTGAATTACAACCGGGCAACCCTGCACCAAACCGTGCGCGCGGCCTTCAGCCAACGACGCAAAACCTTGCTCAATACCCTGAGCGCGGCGCGGCTCTTTGCCACAACAATCAGTGGTGACAAACAGATCAACAAGGAACTGGCCATCCGGGCTCTGGAGATGGCCCAACTTGATCCGCAAAACCGGGCCGAGAACCTGGACCTGTCTGACTTTATCCATCTGGCCCAAAGCATTGATCAACTGACCAGCGATCAATCTCCTGCCACTCTCGCCGCAAGGACTTGAACTTATGCAGAACTTTGTCTTTCACAACCCGACCAAGATCATCTTTGGTCACGACACCATCCCGACCATCGGCCCTGAAACCACTGTTTATGGTAACCGTGTCCTGCTGGTTTCAGGAACAGGCTCTGCCGAGAAAAATGGCGTCCTGCGGCAGGTTCGTGAATCACTGGCCGCGGCTACGGCAACGGTTATTGAACACCCTGGCGTTCGCTCAAATCCGGTCTTGAGCCATGTCCGTTCCGGAATTGAACTGGCCAAAAAACATGACTGTCAGGTGGTCTGCGCCGTGGGAGGAGGCTCGGTCATTGACGAGGCCAAGGCCATTTGCGCCGGGGCCGTGGTGGCACATGACGTCTGGAAATTTTTCACCGGCAAGAAATCAATCACCTCCCCCCTGCCCCTGACCACGGTCCTGACTCTTGCCGCTTCAGGCTCAGAAATGAACAGCGGCATGGTGATCACCAACGAAGAAACCAGGCAGAAGTTCGGTTTTGGTAACAAGAAACTCCATCCCCGGGTGTCAATCCTTGACCCCTCCACTACCTGCACAGTGCCCCTGGATTACACGGCCTATGGCGCAGTCGATGCCATCGCCCACGTCCTCGAATTCTACTTCACCACCCTTGACCCGCACACCCCGGTCCAGGACCGGCTGATGGAGGGACTCGTGCTCAACAGCATGGAGAGCTGCAACCGGGTTATGGCCCGTCCTGATGATTACCAGGCCCGAGCCGACCTGATGTGGACCGCCACTCTGGCCCTCAACGGTTTGACTGGTGCCGGTTTAGGCAAGGTGGGCTTTCCCATGCACATGATTGAACACTCCCTCTCGGCCTTTTACGACGTCGCTCACGGGGCCGGACTGTCAGTAGTTATCCCGGCCTGGCTGCGCTCACAGTCCTCACTGCAGCCTGAGCGACTGGCCCAGTTTGCCAGGCGTGTCTTTGACTGCCGGGGGGAAGACACAACCCTGCTGGCCACAGAAGGAATAGCCCGTCTGGAGCAATGGTTTGCAGCAGTGAACAGTCCCACGCGCCTTCAGCAGCTGAACATCCCGGCCCGGGACATTCCGGAAATCGCGACCAATGCCCTGGCTCTGGGCAAGGTCTGGCGCATCGACGGATATGATCAGGAACGAATCGAGGCCATCCTCAGGCTGGCCGACGGAAACTCCTCCACTCCAGAGTGCTGACATGGACATCGGCACCACTCAGGACTATATGAAGTTTTTTGCCGCCCTGATGGCTATCGTCAACCCCATCGGCGCCATTCCCATTTTCATCAATCTGACCCAGGACAATACCCCCATTCTGCGGCGCCAAAATGCCAACAGGGCCGCCTGGGCCGCCGGCATCATTCTTTTGACCACCCTGTTCACCGGGGAAATGCTGCTGGTTTTTTTCGGCATTTCCATTGCATCGTTCCGGGTCGGCGGCGGCATCCTGATCCTGCTTATGGCTATCTCCATGCTCCACGCCCAGATGAGTTCGGCCAAGCACACCCAGGAAGAGGCCGATGATTCAGCCGAGCGCGACAACATAGCCGTGGTTCCCCTGGCCACCCCGCTCCTGGCCGGTCCTGGTGCCATCAGTACTGTCATCCTCTATGGGCAGCGGCACGGCTCACCCCTTCACTTCGCCTTCCTGACCCTGATTATCCTGATTTTGACTCTGTCCCTGCTCCTGTCTTTCCGGGCCGCCCCGCTCATTGCCAAATCCCTGGGCAAGACCGGCATCAATGTGGTCACTCGGATCATGGGCTTGATCATGGCCGCGGTAGGGGTTGAATTCATTGCCAACGGCCTGAAACAGCTCTTCCCGATCCTGGCCTGAACCGTTTATTCTTTTCAAAACCGATTACCATGGAAAACGACATCTTTTACCCCAAGAGCACAACCCGGATGATAACCGTTTCACGAGTTCATGGGCAGCACCTGTCCCTGGCCGAAAACTGGAGGTGATCATGCAAGACTCTGTCATTGCCCTCTGGCTTTTAGTTGTCTTTACAGGAATAACCGGCAGTATCGTACTGGCCTACCCTCTCCTGCTCCTCATCCGTTCTGCCTTCTTTCCCTGCCGTGCCTTGCAAAAAAGTCCGGTTATGGACAATGCTGCGCCGTCCCTGTCGTTTATCGTTGTTATCCGTAACGCTGAACTCCTGATAGTTGAGAAGATTAACAACCTTCTTGCGTTGGATTATCCACAAAATTCATTTGAAATCATTGTCTTTTCAGATGGCTCCTCAGACCAGACCGTCACATTGGCCAAAACGGCAGATGACCCACGGATACGTGTTTTTGAAAGCAAAGAACACATCGGAAAAAATCAGGCCCTGAACCGTGCCATTGCTCAGGCAACCGGTGAGATTGTGATCTTTTCCGATGGGGACTCACTGATTGAATCCAGCAGCCTTCGGGCCTTACTGATGCCCTTTGCCGATGCCCGGACAGGAGGAGTTTGCGGTAAACGGGTGATCCAGGAAAAAGAGACAAAACTCAGCAATGCTCAGCAGACCTATATTGCTTTTGACAGCTGGTTGAAAATTCGGGAGAGTGAATGCGGCAGTATTACTTCCAGTGAAGGCAAGCTTTCTGCCGTTCGTCGGGAGCTGTTACAGACCGTGGCCGAGGGCGTGACCGATGATTCATACATTGCCTTCTGTATCATTAGACAGGGATATCGTTTTGTCTTTGAACCCGAGGCCAGGGCCTTTATCCACTTGCCTTCACGCTCTGCCCTGCACGAGATTGACAGACGGCGTCGGGTGGTCGCCTCGAGCCTGCGGGGGATCTGGTTGAGCCGAAGTTTATTAAACCCTCTCCGTTTTCCCTTTTATTCCATGGGGCTCCTGTTCAACAAGATCGGCCGGAGATTCCTGCCCCTTCTGCTTATTGGTATTTTTATCTGTACCCTTGTTCTTGCGCAACATTCTCCACTCATGCAGTTTATTCTTGCAGATGAGCTGGTGTTTGTCTTTCTGCCGTTACTGATCTTCCCCGTGCTGCCGCGCAAATTCAGGAACACACTCATCGGAAAGATAATAGGCAAACTCTACTA
Source organism: uncultured Desulfobulbaceae bacterium (assembly GCA_937910875.1). Lineage (GTDB taxonomy): Bacteria > Desulfobacterota > Desulfobulbia > Desulfobulbales > Desulfocapsaceae > Desulfatifera. The sequence goes on from CALENA010000140.1 coordinate 4,916, forward strand.
TATCATCATGGGAATGATCGGTACCCTGCTTGGGACCTTGGATTTTCTTCGGGGAAAGACAGTGACAAAATGGGAACCGAGAAAGGCCGCCTGACCAAAAGACACACGCAGACCGGTCCCATTAAG
>CALENA010000141.1 GCA_937910875.1 uncultured Desulfobulbaceae bacterium
GCTGGCAACCGGTCTGGGCAGCGGAATGGAGATTCAGGATGCGGTATTCCTTTCCTGTAAGGCCGCCGGTATCGTGGTGGGCCGGATGGGTACGGCTTCGGTGTCGGTTGATGACCTGTATCGTCTCGAAATGTCGAGCTCCAATAAACTATCGCCGATACAGAAAAAAATTATCGCGCGTGAACATGCCCCACAAATTATTGCCCAGTATAAAAAACAGGGTAAGAAGATTGTATTTACCAACGGCTGCTTTGATCTGTTGCATGCCGGTCATGTGCCCTCCTGGAAGGTATCTATCCAGAAAGAGATGTCCATTTCCACATACTGGGGCATGAATGCGGAAATAGTAACCAGGGCGGGTGGATCGGCAAGGACGCCTGAGCCTGCATACACGGCATCAAACAATATTTTCTTGGCCTGCTCGGTATCGTCTCCATAGTCAATACCAACCACAAAGGAAGGACGTCGCAGTCCATCCCTGGTGAAATTGACCACCGGTTTATTAAAAAGCTGTGAACTGGGAATGAAGATATCACGGCCGTCTTCGGTACGAATGTGGGTATAACGGAGCTCAATACTCTTCACCTCTCCGATCAGCTCTTCGGACTGGATCAGATCACCGATGTTAAAGGGGCGACTGAAGGCAAGGAAGAAACCGGCCAGGAGATTTTCGCCGATCTCCCGGAAGGCAAAACCGAGAATGACGGCAGTGATACCGCCACCGGCGAGCAGGCTCAGCACGGCCTTTTCCAGGCCCAGGAGATCCAGGGTAGGAATCAGACCGAGAAAGACGAAGAACCAGACGATCAGGCTGCGAAAGAAATTGGCATGGGTGCGGGAAATCTTATTACGGTTCAATATGCCGGTCAGCAGGTAACTGGCCAGGCGGCCTGCCCAGAGGCTTATGAGCAGAATCACAAGGCCTGCAGACAGCCTGGGCAGAAAGGCAAGAAACTGCTGCCACTGTTCTGTTACACTTTGAATAATGGTGGGCATTCAGTATACTTCCCAATATTGAGGGTCTATTTGACGAGCAGTTCAATGCGAACAGCTCCTATTACTCTAGCATTACATCTGACTCTCTGGCAAGAGAATGCTGAAGTTATTTCTTGTTTTTCCTGTGTTATTGAGGATCTTTTATGAAATGGATCGAAGTCATTACAGAGGCACAGTACCTGACTGTTGTCCAGGAAATTGCGGCACGGCAGGAAGTGGTTGATATGTGGTGGTCTCTCTCCGCTGGAGAGCAAAGTCGTGTGGCTGTGAAGTTGCTGGTCAGGCCAGCCCAGGCACAGATGGTGGTGGATGAGTTGTACGGTGTACTTGGTTCCAACGGTCGAATTGTTATACTCAATGCAGAGGCCGTTCTTCCGCTGGAAGAGGATGACGAGAAAAAAATCAAAAAATCGTCGAAGCTTGCCACCCGGGAAGAGCTGTATAATGGTATTGAACAGGGGGCGCAACTGGATGGCAACTTTATTCTGCTGACGGTCCTGTCCACGGTCGTTGCCAGTATCGGCCTGGTGACAGACAATGTGGCGGTGGTGATCGGGGCCATGGTTATTGCCCCGCTGTTGGGCCCCAATCTTGCGTTTGCCCTGGGCAGTGCTCTAGGAGACGGAGTCCTGGCCGGTAAGGCCTTGCGAGTGAGTTTGGCAGGTCTGACAGTGGCTGGAGTCCTATCATTTCTTATTGGCCGAGTCTGGCCGCTTGCCATTCAGAGTCAGGAAATCATGAGCCGTACTGATGTCGGTCTTGACAGTATAGCCCTGGCTCTGGCCTCGGGTGCTGCTGCGGCCCTGTCGGTTACGACCGGGCTGTCCAGTGTTTTGGTTGGAGTCATGGTGGCAGTGGCCCTGCTGCCGCCGGTGGCAAGTGCCGGTATGCTGGCCGGTGGAGGTCACACCGACCTGGCCCTGAATGCATCCTTGCTTCTTGCCGTCAATATCGTCTGTGTGAATCTGAGCGCCAATATTGTCTTCTTGAGTAAAGGGGTCAGGCCACGGACCTGGTTTGCCAGGGAAAAGGCCCGTCAGTCCATGACCATGTACATCCTTTTCTGGATCGTCTCTCTGTCTCTGCTTGCCTGGGTAATTTTCAGCAGGGGAAAATATGTTTTTCAGTCATGAAGTGATGCAAGAGACCTGGCTCTATCTGATTACCCTGTTGACCCTGATGATCACCTCGGCGACGGCAATTCATATTCTCCTGAAAAAGCATGATACGCACGCCGCGACTGGGTGGCTGGGTCTGGTCTGGTTTACCCCGGTACTGGGGATCTGTCTCTATTGGCTTTTTGGTGTGAACAGGATTCACAGAAGGGCCAAGAAACGCTATCTCTCTCGAAATACTGTTCTCTTGCCGGAGAGGAACGCATCTATTTCGCTCGCCTCTGTGGATGAAGCAGTGGGCCCGGGCGA
>CALENA010000142.1 GCA_937910875.1 uncultured Desulfobulbaceae bacterium
CGGATCACGGGCCTTGGTCAGGAGCAGCATGGACAGCTCATTCCTGACCACATCAGCCACGCGCACGGCCCGTTTGACCACTCGCCGCTCAAGGCCGATTGAATCAAGTATCTGTTTAGGGTCCCGGCTCTTCATCATCCGCCCAGTTCACTCAAGCAAATAATCACATCAGTCCTCAAGGGTTCCCGCCACCTCATTGATCACAAAGGCCTCGAGATTATCGCCGATCTTGATGTCGTTGTAATTGTCGACACCGATACCACACTCAAATCCTGATAGAACCTCCTTGGCATCGTCTTTAAAACGACGCAGGGAGCCGACCTTGCCGGTGAACACAACCACTCCGTCCCTGACCACTCGAACCGATGCCTTACGCAGAATCTTGCCGCTGGTCACTGAGCACCCGGCAATGGTACCGATCTTGGGCACATGGAAGGTCTCACGAACCTCGGCATTACCGATGACCTCTTCCTCAAAGGTGGGCTCAAGTAATCCGACCATGGCCTTCCGGATATCATCAAGGGCATGGTAAATGACATCATAGAACCGGATATCCACGTTCTCCTGGACTGCCAGTTCTTTGACCTTGACCGTGGGCCGGACATTAAAGCCGATAATAATGGCATCCGAGGCCGAAGCCAAAAGGATATCAGACTCAGTAATGGTGCCGGTCCCCTCATGCAGAACCCGAACCTTGACCGCATCGGTGGACAGCTGTTCAGCCGCCTTGCCAAATGCCTCCACGGTTCCCTGAACATCGGAACGCAGAATGACTCGCAGTTCCTGAACGGCTCCCTCAGCCATCTGTTCAAACAGTTTATCCAGTGAGACCTTGGAACCGGCAGCCAGCTCTTTTTCCCGGACCTTGAACATCCGGGCCTGACTGACGCTCTTGGCCATCTTCTCATCGGTCACGACGATGAACTCATCTCCAGCCTGGGGGACACCGTTCAACCCCTGAACCTCAACCGGGATCGACGGACCTGCCTCTTTAATCGGCTTGTTCTTGTCATTGAGCATGGCCCGGACCTTGCCGCTGAACTGACCAACGACAAAATAATCACCGGTCACCAGGGTTCCCTCCTGGATCAACACTGTGGCCACGGCCCCACGCCCCTTATCAAGCTTGGCCTCGACGACCCGACCACGGGCCTTGCGTTTGGCATCCGCCTTGAGCTCAAACATCTCAGCCATGAGCTGAATATTATCAAGGAGATTATCAATGCCGATATTCTTCTTGGCGGAAGTCTCACAGTAGATGGTCTGCCCACCCCATTCCTCCGGGGCCAGGTCCAGTTCGGCCAACTCACGCTTGACCCTCTCAGGATCGGCATTGTCCTTATCTATCTTGTTCACCACCACCAGGATGGGGACACCGGCGGCCTGGGAATGACGAATGGCCTCCCGGGTCTGATCCATGACCCCATCATCGGCCGCAACGACCAGGACCACCAGATCTGTGATCTGGGCCCCGCGGGCACGCATCTCGGTAAACGCCGCATGGCCCGGGGTATCGACAAAGGTCACATCACCGGCTCGTGAGGTCACATGATAGGCGCCGATATGCTGGGTGATCCCGCCGGCCTCGCCGGCTGCCACATCGGTCTTACGGATCGCATCAAGGATCGATGTCTTGCCGTGATCGACATGCCCCATGACCGTAACCACTGGGGGACGCGGCATGGCCTCACCACCTGCTTCCTGCTCATCCAACTGCTGCACACCGATTTCCTCGGTCAGGGCCTGCTCCACCTCGTAGCCGAAATCCGTGGCAATCAGTATGGCCGTATCCACATCCATGGCCTGATTGAGCGTGGCCATGACACCAAGACCCATCAACTTACCAATGATTTCATTGGACTTGACCCCCATCCGGTGCGCCAGATCAGCGACACTGATGGTCTCATAGACCTTAATCCGCTTCTTGATCGCCTTCATCTCAGCTGCGGGTTGTGCTGATTTTTTCGCAGCTCGGCCGCGCCCCTTCTTCCCCCGGCGCTGCGTAAATCCATAGTCATCGCCAAAACGGGTCACCTGAACCGCTCGACGGCTCTTCTTGGCTCCCTTCCGGGCCATATCGTCATCCACAAGGCTCTCCCCGCGACGACCCTTTTTCTTTCCACGAGCCACCTCAGCTGTCGGGGCGGGGGCCGGGGAAAGATTCGGCGTCATTCTGGCCGCAACAGGGCCAGGACGGCCAGGCTTCTTCTTTGGTCGAGGAGCCGGGATGGTATCCTGGGGAAGATCAATGGCAATGGTCCCGATCACTCTGGCCATGCCTTTACGTGATGCTGCAATCTCTTCACTCTCGGGTTGAGTCTCTGTCTCGGACTCATCTTCACCTTCAGCACCTGCGGCAACTTCATCACTCTCAACCCCGGCATCAGCCGTGTCAGGAGTCTCCTGCTCTGCAGATGCGAATACATCCTGAGGCGACTCTGCAGTTTCCTGGTCGCCCCCGATATCTTGCTGATCTGCAGAGACCGATGCACTCTCCTGGGCAGGCAATTCTGCCGACTCCTGAACAGACTCCGCGGCCCTTTGTTCATCCGGGGTCTCAACAGCAGGGCTTTCTGCCACTGGAGTTTCTGACTCTGGCTCGGGAACGGCTTTACGCCGGATCACTGTCGAGCGACGGCGAATGACTGTCGGACCGCTTTCAGCATCAATCCTTTTCTCCACCAGTTTAGTGGAGGTTGTCTTCAAGACCGTAAGCCGGATTTTCGCGGCTGTTTCATCATCAACCGTTGAACTGTGGCCCTTGACATCAAAACCCTGTTCAATCAGCAAGTCAGCTAACTGTTTACTGGCCATTCCGGCCTCTTTAGCCAACTCGTAAATCCTCACCCTACTCATTCATGACTCCCGTCTAACCTATTCTCCAACGACAACTCTCCAGCACCTCTCGCCGATTCACTGGCGAAATGCTCGCTGCCATCGTTTGGTTCCGCATACAAATTTCTGCACACATGATTCTTCAGCACAACAATATGCGCCGCGTCCTTCCTTCTGCTGCCGTTCATCCGGAACCGGCACGCCCTGTTCCAGGATATAGCGAAGCATCAACTTCTTGTCGTCTTTCTTCCGACAGACGACGCAGGTCCTGATGGGCCCGCACTCCTCAGGATTTTTCCTGCTCCTGCCGCGCACCTTCACCATCATCACCATCATCACCCTCTGCAGCGGCATCGGGATTGGCTGTGACGTCACCTGCCGGCTCAACCTCATCACCTTCATCGGCCACAACGTCCTCTGCAACAAGAACGACTTCGCTGACCGGCACTTCCGCCGTTTCCGACTCAACGTTCTCCGGGACCTGTTCCTCGTCAATCCCACCACCGGCTGCCACAATCGCCGCAGCGCTCTCAATCAGATACTGGGCCTGCTCGTCATCAATGGCCCGCAGGACCGTCAAATCATCGGCCGCAGCGCGGGCGAGTTGATTGACGTTGCAGATGTCACGCGAATAAATCTGATCAGCCAGGGCTTCTTCAACCCCCTTGATCTGGAGCAGAGACTGATAGCCCTCATCTTCAAGATTGGCATAGCGCTGTTCGCTCTTGACATCAATCCGCCAGCCCAGAAGCCGGGCGGCCAGACGCACATTCTGCCCCTGACGTCCAATGGCCAGCGAGAGCTGATCGTCGGGTACCACGGCCAGTATGGTCTTGGCATCCTCGTCAACAATGGCCATGCTTACCTTGGCCGGCGCCAAGGCATTATAGACATATTTGGCCGGATCAGGACTCCAGGGTACGATATCAATCCGTTCTCCCTGCAGTTCCTGGACCACATTCTGGACCCGTGATCCCTTCATGCCCACACAGGCACCAACCGGATCGACATCGGTCTCGGTGGAACTGACCGCAATCTTGGCCCGGAAACCGGGCTCGCGACTGACACCCATGATCTTGACAATCCCCTCGGCAATCTCAGGAACTTCCATGGTAAACAACTTGACCAGAAAATCATCGGCCGTCCGGGACAGGACCAATTGCGCATCGCGGCTGTCACGACGGACATCCATCAAATAGGCGCGAATCCGGTCACCCTGATTAAAAGAACGCTTGGGGATCTGATGTTCACGGGGAAGCACGGCCTCGGTCCGACCAAGATTGACAATCATTTTGCCCCGGTCAAAGCGCTGAACAATGCCACTGACCACATCACCCACACGGTCCTTAAACATCTCATAGATAACCTCGCGCTCAGCATCCTTCATCTTATGAATGATGACCTGCTTGGCCGACTGGGCAGCGATCCGGCCCAGGTCCTGGATGTGCGGCATCTTCTCGCCCAATTCATCACCGAGTTGTACTTCCGGGTCCAGAATCAGGGCAGCATCAAGAGAGATCTCTGTCTGTTCGTCTTCGACATCGTCCACAACCGTCCGAAACTGAAAGACCTCGACTTCGCCATACTCTTCATTGTAACGCACCTCGATATCGCGCCGCTGCCCCAGCTTTTTTCTGGCCGCAGCCTGCACGGCCTCTTCGATGGCCTCAATCAGCAGTCTTCTGTCAAAACCCCGGTCTCTACTGATTTGATCGATGATCCGTTTTAAATCCGATAACATTTTTGTACTCCGTTGCGCTCTTACCGGCCCCCACCCTGAGGGACCTCATCATGTTCTACGATAGTCGCGACTCCAGATAGAGGCGTAGTCAATATCGCGTCACAGAGACAGTCTGGCCTTGCTGATATCAGCAAAGGCAAAACAATACTCTTTTCCATCTTCAGCGACCAGATGGATATTCTCATCTGCAGTCGTACGAATTTCACCCACAAATACTTTCTGACCATCAACTTCGGCCCGCAATTTCACCTTGGCTTTTCTGCCCGTAAAACGACGGAAATCATCCATGCCGCGCAATGACCGCTCCAATCCCGGAGATGAGACTTCGAGATGAAAGGCGTGATCGATCAGATCCTCCACATCGAGGTAATCGCTCAATTCACGGCTCACCCGCGCACAGTCATCCAGTTTGACGCCATCGGGGCTGTCCATAAGAATCCGCAGCACCCAGCCATAACCTTCCTGGCGAAACTGAACTTCAACCAGTTCCAATCCCATGGAGGGAAGCAACAGGCCTACAAATTTTTGAATCCGTTCAATGATTAGATCACTCATCTGCCCATACAAACGCCGAAAAATCACTCAACAGCCGAGTTACGATTTCGAACAAAAAATGTACCACAAAAAAAAGCGGGCAGAGCCCACTTTCAAAGCCACCAGAAACACACATGGTGGTATGAACACCGAATTGCCAGATCATGCACAAAACGGTGGAGCGGGCAACGGGGATCGAACCCGCGACCCCAAGCTTGGGAAGCTTGTACTCTGCCAACTGAGCTACACCCGCTCGATAAACCCATTCCAAACACTACCATAAAACACAAAATCCAGTTCTTGTCAATCAGGAAACCCACCATTCATTCTCAAGAATGACGACTCAATCGCACCCCTGAGGCACCATGAAACGCCATTAAATAACGGAATAAAATTATTTTTTACAGCCCCTGCTTTCTCCCCTGTCAATGACCTGTCCTGGCTGCAAGTCGTAAAAATCCAATTGACAAATGTAAGGTGTATGAATACAACTTGTTTCATTCTGGGGAAGTAGATCTCCCGGAAATACATCAAAATATATCGAATAATCATTGAGATAACTACTAAAACTTACCGCAGACACGTCTTGATGACCATCCACAACGAGCCATCTGCCCTCTGACCACAGAGCAACTCACCTTCAGCAAGAGCACTTTTATATGTTGCAGACCCAAACCGTCACCCTGTCTATTCATGGTGTTGCCATCCATACCCTCCAGACCGGCAACCCAGGTCATCCAGGACTCCACCCTGCGCATCATCCACAAGGCCAAACACGCCTGCTACCTGGAACACCCCGACCAATGGCATCAGATACTGACCGATTTCCTCCTGGGCCTTGGATAAGACGATGACCAACAAGACTCTGATTATTGCCGAAAAGCCAAGCGTTGCTGCTGACCTGACCAAGGCCCTGCCAGGACCGTTCACCAAGAGCAAGACCCATTACGAAAGCGACAGTCACATTGTCAGCTTCGCCATCGGTCATCTGGTTACCATCCAGTATCCGGAAGAGATGGATGAGCGCCACAAAAAATGGCAAATGGAGAATCTGCCTATCCTGCCCGAAGAGTTCCAACTCAAGGGACTCGATCGGACCATGCCTCAGCTCAACACTCTGCAGAAGCTGATCCGGCGCCGCGACGTGACCGAGATTATCAACGCCTGCGATGCCGGGCGCGAAGGTGAGCTGATCTTCAAATATATCCTGCGCTATGTCTGGAACGGATCAGTGGCCAAAAAGTCGTTCAAGCGCCTGTGGCTGCAGTCCATGACCAGCCAGGCAATCAAAACAGGCTTTGCCACCCTGCGCGACAACCACGAGATGCTGCCCCTGGAAGAGGCGGCTTTGTGCCGTTCAGAATCAGACTGGCTGATCGGCATCAATGCCACCCGGGCCATGACCAGCTATAATTCCAGGAGGGGCGGTTTTTTTCTCACCCCCTGCGGCCGGGTCCAGACCCCGACCCTGTCTCTGATTGTCAAGCGGGAACGGGAACGCCAGACCTTTGTCCCTCGGACCTATATCAACCTGCTGGCCACCTTCAGCTGTAATGGCAGTAGTTATGAGGGGAAATGGATCGACCAGAACTTCCAGAAATCCCCTGAAGATCCCCATACCCGTGCAGACAGGCTCTGGGAAGATGGTCAGGCCCGGAACATTCTTGAACTCTGTTCCGGCAAACCAGCCACCATCGAAGAGAGCAGCCAGAAATCAAGCCAGGGTGCCCCACAACTCTACGACCTGACCTCACTCCAGCGCGAGGCCAACTCCCGCTTCGGGTTTTCCGCCAAAAATACCTTGGGGCTGGCCCAGTCTCTCTACGAACACCACAAGGCCCTGACTTACCCTCGTACCGACAGTCGCTGTCTGCCCGAAGACTACATGGACACAGTGAACGAAACAATCACGGCCCAGACCTCCTGGGACTACGGCCGCTTTGCCAGGATCATACTCCAGCAAAATTTGATTACGTCCAACAGCCGCATCTTCAACAACAAGAAGATTTCAGACCATCACGCCATCATCCCGACTTTTGTGGTTCCAGGCAAGCTGTCAGAGCCGGAACTCAAGATTTACACCATGGTGGTCCAACGCTTTCTGGCCGTATTCTTCCCTCCAGCCCGCTATCTTAACGCCCGCCGCCTCTCTCTGGTTGAGAGCGAGACCTTTCTCACCGAGGGCAAAATCCTCACGGATCCGGGCTGGAAGGCAATTTACGGCAGCGAACTGGACCAGGGGACCACTCTCACGGCCATCCCCAAGGGAGCGGATGTCGTCTGCGCCAAGGTCACGGCTGAAGAGTCTGAAACCCGCCCGCCCGCCCGCTACAATGAGGCCACTCTGCTCTCGGCCATGGAAAACTCGGACAAATTGATCGAGGATGAAGAACTGGCCGATGCCATGAAAGAACGGGGCTTGGGCACCCCGGCCACCCGGGCGGCCATCATTGAAAAACTGCTCAAGGAAAAATATTTGATCCGGGAGGGCAAGGAACTGGCCCCCACCGGGAAGGCCTTTGAACTACTTGACCTGCTGGAGGCCATGAAAATTGAGGTCCTCTCCTCACCGGAAATGACCGGCGAATGGGAGTTCAAACTCAATCAGATCCTGCACGGAAAATTTACCCGCGACCAGTTCATGGCCGAGATCCGTGACCTGACCCGTAACATCACCGATCAGGTTAAAAATTTCAGCGAACAGTCACACACCACTGAGGCCGTCTTCAGCCCCGTTAATGGCCAGCGCATCCTGGTCACCCCCACGGCCTATCTCAGTGAAGACAAAAAAATATCGATCCGCAAAGTTCTGGGTGGCAGGTCAATGAACGATGAAGAGGTCGCGTCCCTGTTCCGGGGTGAAACCCTTGGCCCATACAGCGACTTCAGGAGCAAACAGGGCAAACCCTTCAACGCTTCGGTCAGGATCTTGAACAACAAGATCGATTTTATCTTTGCCGACTCCACAGACAATCTGGACCTGGAATCCATCAGAGAGCAGGCCCCCCTGGGCCACTCACCCGTCGACCAGACACCGGTCTATGAAACACCAAGTGCCTATCTCTCGGACTCAGCCTTGGGAGGTGATCGGAAGAATGGTCTGCAAATCAGCAAAATCATCCTCTCCCGAGCTATCCTTCCGGATCACATCCGGCAGCTGCTCAGCGAGGGGCGCACTGAACTGATCACCAAATTTATCTCCAAAAAGAAACGTCCCTTTGATGCCTACCTGCTTCTGGACAAGAAAGGTAAAATCACCTTTGAATTCCCGCCGCGCAAAAAGCGCGACATCCCCAATCAAGAGGCATAAGCCCCATGCAAGCAATCAAAAAAGAACATCGAGAAAAAAGCGGCCTTGAACTGGCCACCACCATTGCCACAATCGCCATGGATCACAAGGCCGAAGACCTGCTGGTCCTCGACGTCCGGGGCCGCGCCTCATTTGCCGACTTCTTTGTCATCATGAGTGGTCGCTCAACCCGCCATGTCCAGGGATTAGCAGAGGCCCTGGAAGCAGAAGTACGCTCCAAGCGGGTTAACATGGCCAAGGCCGAAGGGCTCCAGGAGGGTAATTGGGTTCTCCTTGACTTTGGCGATGTGATCGTCCATATTTTTTATCATGAACAACGGAGTTTCTACGACCTGGAAGGGTTGTGGCATAATGCTCCCCGTATTGATATTGAGCAGACCTGATCCGGTATCACCATTCACGCCATTTTTTTCTTTCAGCACATACTGAGTTGCTCGGCATACCGAATGGAAGATTCCACCGGCCAGAGACGACAGACACTGAAATACAGCACCTCTTACAAAGCAAAAAGTTTACCTGGCCATTGCCAATAAACTTGTCAATATTTACAAAAATGCCTTGCCCTGTCATCATCGGCCCGGAACAGATTTCTCTGTCTTCCTGACCAACAGATCACTACAAAGACCAGAAAGCCATGCAATATATCAGCACCCGCGGCGGTATCCCCGCCATCTCTTTCACCAAGGCAGTCATGATGGGCCTGGCTGAAGACGGTGGCCTGCTTCTGCCCCGCACCGTTCCCCGCATTGACACCGAGACCCTCAACGCCTGGCAGGATCTCAGCTACACGGAACTGGCCTTCGAGATTATGTCACGCTTCATAGATGATATCCCGGCCAGCGACCTGCGCAAGCTCATCAATCGTTCCTACGCCTCATTTGACTGCAAGGAAGTCGTCCCTCTGATCCACCACGACAACCTGCATATCATGGAGTTGTTTCACGGCCCCACCTTTGCCTTCAAGGATATTGCCCTGCAGTTTCTCGGCAACCTCTTTGAATATCTGCTCGAGCGTGACCAGGGGGTCATGAACATCCTCGGTGCGACCTCGGGTGACACCGGCAGTGCCGCCATTTATGGGGTGCGCGGCAAGGAAAGAATCAACATCTTCATCCTCCATCCACATCTGCGGGTCAGTCCCATCCAGGAACAGCAGATGACCACGGTCACCGACGACAATGTCTTTAATATCGCCATCCGCGGGACATTTGATGACGGCCAGGCTATCGTCAAGTCAATATTCAATGACATTGACTTCAAAAGCCGCTTTCACCTCGGAGCCATTAATTCCATCAACTGGGCCCGCATTCTGGCCCAGGTGGTCTATTACGTCCACAGTTGCCTGCATGTTAGCCGACATGAAAGTCACAAGGCCCTGGACTTTGCCGTCCCCACCGGGAACTTCGGTGACATCTTTGCAGGCTTCATCGCCAAGCGAATGCTGCCCTGCGGCACGATCCATAAGCTGATCCTGGCCACCAACAGCAATGACATCCTCTCCCGTTTCGTCACCAACGGTGACTACTCATTGCGGCAGGTCACTCCGACCTCGAGCCCGTCCATGGACATCCAGGCCGCCTCAAATTTCGAGCGTTATCTCTATTACCTCCTGGACCAGGAACCGGACCGGACCCGGGAGGCCATGGAACAGTTCGGAAAGACCGGCAAGCTTGACTTAAGCCCCTACCTGGATCAAATCAGACGTGACTTTATCGCCGGCACAGCCACAGAAAAAAACGTCCTCCAGACCATTGGCACCTTTTACCAGCAACATGGCTATGTCCTTGACCCACACACAGCCGTCGGTATCTTTGTCGCTCAGGCCCACAGAAAAGAAGGCGTACCCATGATCTGTCTGGCCACCGCCCACCCAGCCAAATTCGGCGAAACCGTACACGCAGCCATCGGCCGGGATCCTGAACTTCCTAAGGCCTTAGGCGATCTTGCAGGACGCAAGTCACGCTGCGAACTCATGTCCGCCGATCGTGGCCTGATTCAGGATTTTATCTCAAGCCACGCCCGCCACGGCCAAGATCCTAGCTGACCATGAGCCAGAGCCACCGGCAACAGATCGAGGCCTGCGTCAACTTCCTTGACAAACGGTTGCCCTTTCGCCCGGCAACCATTGTCCAGCTGGGCACCGGCTTGGGCTCTTTTGCCGATCGGCTCGACATCGAACTGATCATTCCTTACGCGGAGCTGCCCTCTTTCCCCAGATCGACGGTTGAGAGTCACCAGGGCAACCTGATCCTGGGCCGGATCAACGGCCATCCTCTGGTCGTGCTTCAGGGCCGATTTCACTTTTACGAGGGCTATTCGGCCCGGGATGTGGCCTTTCCGATTCGGGTCCTGAGCCTTCTCGGGCCCAGACGACTGATCGTCACCAATGCCGCAGGCGGCCTCAACCCGCTCTTTGCGCCCGGGACCATCATGGTCTTCCGTGATCATCTCAACTTTCTCGGCGACAACCCACTGCGTGGCCCTAATATTGAAAGCTGGGGGCCTCGCTTCCCAGACCTTTCCGTCCCCTATGAGCCTGGCCTGATCAAATGCGCCCTGGACTGTGCCAGAGACTGCGGACTGCCTCTGGTGGTCAGCGGCACGTATGTCTGCATTCCCGGGCCCAGCCTGGAAACACCTGCGGAAACCCGTTGGCTTCAAAACTGCGGGGCCGATGCCGTGGGCATGTCCTCCATTCCGGAAGTCCTGGT
>CALENA010000143.1 GCA_937910875.1 uncultured Desulfobulbaceae bacterium
GCCGCGCTGCTGCGGATGGCAGCATGACACTTTTATGGGAAACTTCAGCTCACCTTAAAATTCCAATTAATAAATTATTTTTCTCAGAAAATCCAGACAAGAAGCCAAGAAACAGGAGAAAACTGTGTGGTGAGTCTTTGGCCAATTCTCTATCTCTGTCAGCTTAGCAATAACTGTTCCATATAGTATCATTTGTTTAAGATCAGTAACTTACCCGTTTGGCGAGGGGAGAACGTTACCTTGTAGTAACGCCTGGGCGGGGTCGTGCTACTGAATGGTAGCACAAGGGGGAGGGCAGTTTGTCGGTGGAGAAAATCTGGCCAGGGAGTTGTGACAGAAACGTTGTTGAAAGCGAAGGAACTGCTGATATGGATTGAAAAGGAAAAGGAATGACCGCTTGACATTGTGGTCTGATACAAAGAGTTGTGCGGTTGAGAGGGCCTGTTTAGCTGCAAGATCCTGATCAGTCGTGACAAGAGATCTTCAGAATCGGAAAGGCCTTATTGGTCGTCTGAGACCAGTTGCAGATGGATCTGTTGTCTTTTTCCCTCATAGCGTCGATAGGTGACTCCGGCGGTATCCAGCATCCGTTTGGAGGCCCGGACCAGATCTGTGGCGGCATACTTGTCGGAGAGATAGATAATCTCGTTGATTCCGGACTGGATGATGACCTTGGTGCATTCGTTACAGGGGAAGAGGCCGACGTAGATTCTGCAGCCTTTCAGGTTGTAGGAGATGGAGTTGAGGACCGCATTCAGTTCGGCATGGCAGACATAGGGGTACTTGGTGTCAAGAAAATCACCCTCCCGGTTCCAGGGGAGGACGTCATCAGAGCAGCCCCAGGGGAAGCCGTTGTAGCCGACCCCTACGATCTTGTTGTCTCCATTGGCGACGCAGGCTCCCACCTGTGTGCTGGGGTCCTTGCTGCGCTGGGCCGAGAGCAGGGCCACGGCCATGAAATATTCGTCCCAGGAGAGATAGTCTGTCCGTTTGTTGACTCGATCGTCCATGATTATTGGGTGTCCTTAGATTTTCTGCGGCGGTCGCGCCAGTTGGCCGTGCCGGTAATCTTGTCGATAAACTGTTTGATAGCCTGAAAATAAAGACGTCCGGCACAGGCAATGGTCGAGTTATGATCCGCACCGGGAATGATCTGGAACTCCTTGGTCCGGGCGCCACTCCAGGCCTGCAGTTTTTCAGCCTCGGCCACAGGGATCAGCTGGTCCCGGGCCCCGTGCAGGATATAGGTGGGCTTGCTGACTTGGGCAATTTTGATGGTATTGTTGAAACATTCTTCTTCACTGAGATCAATTTCATCAAGGGGAACACCCAATACAGTCAGCAGAGGCAGGGTGTCGCCAAAGCCGCTTTCGATAATCAGTCCCTTGATTTTATCTTCGTGCCGGGCAGCCAGGTCAATAGCACAGGCCGAGCCCAGGGAACGGCCCATGATCAGGAGTGGTCCGTTGTATTGATGGTCGGACAGCCAGGCGCCAAGTTCCTGGAACAAGATCTCGGCGTCCAAGTACATGGTCTGGACCGTGGGGGTGCCATTGCTCCAGCCGTAGCCGCGATAGTCCGTGACCAGCAGGTTCAGGCCGACCTGATTATACAGAGGCCCGATTTCGTCGTAGTCGCTGACGACCTCACCATTGCCGTGGAAGTAGAGAATGTTTGGTGACTCCGGGCTGTGCAGATAGAGGCGGCAACCGATGATAAGGCCTGGTTCCACCTCAATGGGGAGATCTTGTGCTCCTGCGGGCAGTCGGGTAAGAGAGGTTGCCCGGGGATGAAAGATGTATGGAAGAATGCGTGAGTCGTCAAGTTTGCAGGGGCTGGTCATGATTTTGTATCGGGTTTGGGTGTGATGATCTTGTGACGGCTCAGTGCTGAGAGTCTTGGCTGAGGATCATTGGATCAGTATGATTGGCTGGAGTGGATCGTACTGGATTTCTGTAAAAAAAGCCAGT
The DNA here is from genome assembly GCA_937910875.1 of uncultured Desulfobulbaceae bacterium. GTDB lineage: Bacteria > Desulfobacterota > Desulfobulbia > Desulfobulbales > Desulfocapsaceae > Desulfatifera. The sequence goes on from CALENA010000143.1 coordinate 1,971, forward strand.
TCTGCAAGACTATCCGACCCAGAGATGCTGGTAAAGGATATTACAGCCGATACCGATGAGAATCAGGCCACCGATGATTTCCACCCGCTTGCCCCAGATCTGACCAATGCGGCCACCGAGCAGCATGCCAATGACGGTGAGCACGGCCGCGGTGAGGCCGATGACTACAGCCGGAATCAGGATCGATACCCCAATCACTGCCAGAGACAGCCCCACGGCCAGGGCATCGATACTGGTGGCAATGGCCAGCATGACCATGGTCTTGCCCCGGGTGGGATTAGTTTTTTCGATTGCATCGTTTGGATTCAGGGCTTCATGGATCATCTTGCCGCCCACGTAGGCCAGGAGACCAAAGGCGATCCAGTGATCGACGCTGCTGATCAGGCTCTGGATACTGAGCCCGGCCAGCCACCCCAGGACCGGCATCATCCCCTGAAAGAATCCGAAATGAAAGCCGAGCCGGAAGAGTTGGCGCCGGTTCACCGGGTGGAGCATCACGCCTGCGGCCAGGGCCACGGCAAAGGCGTCCATGGCCAGGGCCACGGCGATGAAGATGAGGGTGAGGGTCGACATGTCGCGCTTAAGCCCGATGCCTCAGGGTGCGCTGCAATTTAATCAGCATCAGAAGAAAGGGGGCCGCATGGTAGCAGAAATCAAAGATGTCCAATGGTCGCTTCAGGGTACCCTGGCTGAGCATGCGCAGTTTTTCGAGGAGGTGCGGCTCAGGAGAAAAGGGGGCAAGTCCGAGGAGCAAACCCAGGGCAATGAGGATTGGCCAGGACAGGGAATCGATAAAGCGCATAATCGTTTGGCGGGTTGTGGGAACAGGGAACTTAATGTAAGGGTATTTTAAAAAAATCAGTAGGTTGGTTCAATATTAAAGTCCATGGGTCTTGGCTGATGGTTAATGTCCATAGATCTGGAGCGTGGCGTTTCAGACAACCAGCATGTCTGAATCAGCATCTTAGAGACGGATCTTTTTCTTCAGATTTAACTGCTGGGCCACCTGTGTGGCGGTCTCCTCGATGGAATACCCATCGGCGTGAATAACCGGGATGTTATATTTGAGAAAGATCTGACTGGCCTGACTCAACTCCTGGATGCAGGTGGCGAGGCTGGCATATTTACTGTCCTTGTAGCGTTTCTGGCGAACATGGTGAAGCATTTCCGGGCTGGAGGTGAGCCCCACAGCCTGTTTTCTGTTGCGGGAGATGTCCGGGGGGAGGCGGTAACTGTTGAGGTCGTCCTGGACCAGGGGGTAATTGGCGGCCTTGATCCCCATCTGGGTGGCAAGATAGACTGAAACAGGCGTTTTGCCCGAGCGTGAGACCCCCAGAAGGATGACCTCGGCCTCGTCATAGTCTTTGGTGGCGGTCCCGTCATCGTGGGCAATACAGTACTTGATGGCCGCGACTCTGGTGGTCATGGCCTGTTCATTGAGGTGGCGGGAAAAGCCTGAGGCGCGCAGGGCCTTGGTGCCAAGGTGTTGTTCGAGCAGGACCAGGTAACTGTCACAGACGTTGTAGAATTCGATCTGGGGTGCGTCCAGGATCTCGATCAGTTTCGGGTTCATGATGGTCGAAAAGACCAGAGGGGACCGGGCGCCTGAACGTTCCAGGATGCGGGCCAGGGCAGACCTTGCATCTTCACTGGTGCGGATAAAGGGGATTTTTTCCTCGTTGAAACTGATCTCCGGGAACTGGCAGAGCAGGGCCTTGCCCAGATCCTCGGCCAGAATGCCGGTGCTGCCTGAGAGATAGTAGACGTCTTTAGAACTCCACATCTGCTTGTTTCCGTTTTGTGAATGGTTTATCGTAACACTCCTGGTTCCTGCTACGAGTTCATCCGGCTCATCTTGTTTAAGATCTTTCTGTTTACCGTGGAACGGGCCGTTCTTCAACAGGAATCTGGGATTGAGGGTCAGGGAGATTGGCGTCTGCCGGACCCGGACAGTTGCCTCGGGCAGCAGGGTATCACTTCTGTCTGCTGAAGTTCTTGTGAAACCGCCTTGGCCCGTGTGATCCATTCATCAATGTTAATGGGAAAAAAACGACTTCTGGTCCTTGAACCATATTATGGCGGATCGCATCGTCAGTTTCTGACGGGGTTGCTGACTCATCTGGCGGCTGACTACTCCCTGTTGACCCTGCCGGCCCGGAAGTGGAAGATGCGCATGCAACTCTCCGCCCCCTGGTTTGTCGAACAGATCAGGCAATGGCCTGAGGCCAAGCGCGGTTTTGATGCAGTCCTCTGCTCGACCTTTGTCGATGTTGCTCTGTTGCGGGCCCTGCTGGCCCAGGTTGATGGATGGCGATCCGGGACCCGGTTTGTCACGTACTTTCATGAAAATCAGTTTGCCTATCCAGGTCAGTGTCAGGACCTGGATCGCTACCAGTTTACAGCCCTGAATTTCAGTACGGCCCTGGCCTCTGATTGCTGTGCCTTTAATTCAGCGTATAATCGGCAAACGTTTCTTTCTGGCGTGGCCGGGTATCTGGAAAAGACCTCGGATATGCGCCTGGAGCAGACCTGTGGCGAATTGAAGAGGAAGTGTCAGGTCCTCTCGCCAGGCATTGATGGCCGGGGGATTGATATGGCGAGGCGGCAGGAAAAAAGCGGACCGCCGATTATCGTCTGGAATCATCGCTGGGAGCATGACAAAGATCCCGATACTTTTTTTGCTGCCCTCTATCAACTCGAAGAGGAGCAGGTCCCATTTCGGCTGATAGTCCTTGGCCAATCTTTTCAGGCCAAGCCGCCCTGCTTTGCCGAGGCCAGAGTGCGTTTGAGGGAGCGGATTCTTCATTTTGGCTATGCCAAATCTCGCCGGGACTATCGTGCAATCCTGCGAACCGGTGATGTGGTGGTCTCTACGGCCCGTCATGAATTTTTTGGTCTGGCAGTGCTGGAGGCTGTTCGGGCCGGTTGTCGGCCCCTGCTGCCCCATCGTCTCAGTTATCCGGAATTGTTTCCGGTAGATTATCTGTATGGCGATGGCCAGTTGCTGCCGTCTTTGCGGGATCTGCTGGATGATTTTGCCCCCATGACCGAAAAAGAAGGGCACGCTTTGACTGATCCCTATGACTGGCCGCACCTGGTCTGCCGGTATGAACAATTGCTTTTTGCCTGACGGGAGTTGGGGGATGGGAGGGAGACTTGTTTGCTCTGGTAAAAAGGGTGGGGCTGCATTACAATTAATTCCGCGTCACTCTTCAGGAGCACCGCATCTGTATCTGCCTGTGTCGTCACTTGGCCACTTGGTTCCCATAAGCGGACGGGACCTCGCATGTCCTTTTTGCGCATCTGCGGCGCAGTACTGGCGGTTACAGACAGGGCAGGTCGCACTGCTTTTTTTCTGAAGCTGGATCGTTTTAATCTTTCTTGATAACCTGTTGAAGGGTGCGGGGCTGGTTTCTGATAAACCAGCATGGCTGGACCAGAATGGCCGGCCACAATCAACCATGAAAGTTCGTTACTCCGGCATGGCCAACGATGGTCTCTGGTAAACTTTCGGAAAAAATAGAAGGATATTCGTTATGTCTGCGCTGAAATTGCAGCCTCTGCTCAACTCTCAACCCATTAGCGGGCCTGTGCTCCTGGTGATCATGGATGGAGTTGGATTGGGCCCGGAAAATGAAAGCAATGGGGTCTTTATGGCCAATACCCCCGTGTTGGATGAATTGCTGGCCGGTCAGCTGGTGACCCGGCTCAAGGCGCATGGCACGGCTGTCGGTCTGCCCTCTGACGATGATATGGGCAACTCCGAGGTTGGACACAATGCCCTGGGGGCAGGGCGAATCTTTGCCCAAGGGGCCAAATTGATCAATCAGGCCCTGGAGAGCGGAATCATTTTTGAGGGAAAGGCCTGGCGCGAGGCGGTTGGACGCTGCCGGATCGGCGGCACCTTGCATCTGATCGGTATGGTCTCGGATGGGAATGTGCACAGCCATGTGAAACACCTGTACCGTCTGCTTGAACGCAGTGTTGAAGAGGGGGTGACGCGACTCCGGGTCCATGGCCTTCTGGATGGTCGTGATGTGGGGCCCAAGAGTGCGCTGGACTATTTTGTTCCTCTGGAAGAGCGGCTGGCGGAATTGTCGGGAGAGGGTTTAGATTACCGAATTGCTTCTGGGGGCGGCCGGATGGTCACCACCATGGACCGTTACGGGGCTGACTGGAGCGTGGTTGAACGGGGATGGAAGGCCCACGTCCTGGGGCAGGGTCGCTGTTTTGCATCGGCCACTGAGGCCATCCGTGCCTCGTATGCAGAAGACCAGGAGATGACCGATCAGTATATGGACAGTTTTGTGGTCTGTGATGGTGATGGACCTGTGGGGACCATTGAGGATGGCGATGCCGTGATCTTGTTCAACTTTCGCGGTGATCGGGCTATTGAGTTATCACGGGCCTTTGATGAACAGGATTTCAGCGTCTTTGACCGTGGGCGGGTGCCGGATGTTTTTTATGCCGGAATGATGCAGTATGACGGAGATGCCGCCATTCCACACAATTTTCTGGTGGAACCACCGGCCATTGACCAGACCCTGGGGGAGTATCTCTGCGGGAGCGGAATCTCATCACTGGCCGTGTCTGAGACGCAGAAATTTGGCCATGTCACCTATTTCTGGAATGGAAACAAATCGGGCAAGATTGATGCGGACCTGGAGGAGTACGAGGAGATCCCCTCGGATCGGGTGACTTTTGAGCAGCGACCGTGGATGAAGGCCGCCGAGATTACTGATGTGGCCATCGAGGCCATCAAGGGTGGTCGGACAAAATTTATCCGGCTGAATCTGGCCAATGGGGACATGGTCGGTCATACGGGTGATCCGGCCGCCGTGCGGATTGCGGTGGAGAGCGTTGATCTCTGTCTGCGTCGTCTGCTCCGCGCCCTGGAAAAGGTGGGCGGTGTGGCCATGATTACGGCCGATCACGGAAATGCCGACTGCATGTGGACTGAAAAAAATGGGGTGAGGACGCCCATGGTCGCCCATACCAGGAATCCGGTTCCGCTGATTATCAAGAACTTTTCGGGTGTAAACAAGTATCAATTACAGGAAGTTGTGCAGCCTGGGCTGGCCAATGTCGCGGCAACGCTCTGCGTTCTGCTGGGGCTGGAACCCCCGGCTGCTTACGAGCCTTCACTCCTGGTTCTGGACGCTTAGGCAGAGTGGGGTTTGCACGGTTTTTTTTATGTGACTCCGTGAAAAAGAGCGTTGAGCAAAGAAATATCTGGTATTTGCCTTGAGAGTCTGATATACGGTTTATTTAAGTAGAGTCGTGTAGTTTCATTGCAGAAAGGTTGTTGGGTCGGGCAAAAATTATTTGTGTCGATTCTACTCGTTAAGGCTTTGGCGGCTGCACAAGTACAAAGTAGTTTGATTTTAACTGAGGAGTTAGAAGGGTATCATGTTAGAAGGCACAGTGAAATGGTTTAACGAGTCTAAGGGATTTGGTTTTCTTGAGCAGGATAATGGCAAGGACGTGTTTGTTCATTATTCAGCCATTACTTCTGACGGTTTCAAGACCCTGAACGAGGGTGATCGGGTTGAGTTTGAAATTGTTGACGGCCCCAAAGGACCTGCGGCTGCTAACGTCCGCAAAATCTGATTGATATAAGGCTGGGTCGGATTTGTTCTGACCCAGCCTTTTTTATGCCTTTTAGTTGGTAGTAGTTATTATTTCTCTTCTGTTGGGGCCATGTTTGCTGACAGTTTTTTCGGGTGCATGGACCCCATAGGAGTGATAGAGTCTTATCTACAGGGTACCTTGAACAATTGTCTTTTCGCCCGGCGTGAGCGTTGCAGTCAAAATTTCATCCTCTGAATATCAGTTACATGCCTGCAGTAAAATCTTATAATACCTTGATCTTGAACGAAAATCCTTAAGTTATAAAAGGCTCATTTAATGTCTGAGAAATAGCACGGAGCACTCATGGAGCATCTTTCTAAATCTCAAAAGGCGCGGATGGCGATCCGGGCATTCAAGATCCTGGCCGATTCGGTCAGTCTGCAGGGGCATTACCAGCCCTTTGGCAAGGCCGGTGAAAACCTGTCCGAGGCCCTGAAACTCTTCAATCCTGAGATTTATGGCTCGATGACTGATCCGCGTGTCATTGAATTGAAGGGCCTTGAATATGTGATTGATCGGATGCCGCGTGGGATTGAACGCTGTAACCGGGTTATTCTCACGGCCAATGAGGAGTTTGAGGGCACTTCCTTTGAAAAGATCGTGCCTCTGAAGCGGAGGCGCCTGTCATATGTGGTGTCGGACAAAGAAATCTGTTTCGTGATCGCCCGGGGTCAGACTGAGGTCTATGATATCCTCACTCACATCACCTTTCTCAATATCGAGGCCCAGAAGATCCAGCGTCAAATCTGCAATAAAGAGGGAGGGACCTGTCCCGAGTGGCATGATCTGAGCAAGGCGGCCGGGGAAGAAGAGTTGACCGGCGCGGCCCTTGATCAGGCCATCTGGAATTTGTCCATTATCCTGGGGCGGACCTATCAGGAGACCCGGGAAACCTATCATTACATGGAGAAAAACAGGCGGCGCAGCCATTCAAATAATTCCCTGTTTACAATTATCTATGAGATGGGCCAGCGGGTTATCAACGAGATTCGATCCATTGATGAACGGTTGACTGTCTATTTTACTCCATCGTTGCGGGAGATGATCGGCCATCACAAGTATGCCTCGGACTGGGCCAGAGACCTCAAGGAGTTGATGTATGGTCTGGGCCTTGATAAACGCCAGGTCCATCTGGTCAGTGCCAATATGCACTCGGTCAGGAATGTCATTTATGGTGCAGGAGCCCTGCGAGACCTTGGTGAAAAGGTTCCGGATACCCTCTATGACATGGTGGAGGCCATCCGTAAGCGGGAACTGGATGTCGATCAGTATGCCGGGAAATACGGCTACCTTTTTCACAGGGATACCTCGGGTTCTGGGATCGATGTGATGGTCATTGACAGTGCGCGGATTGACCTTTCCGCCCTGCACCCAGCGGTCAAGGTCGATGCCGAGTTTATTGCCCGCGAGCAGCCGGTGATTGTGGTGATGGACTATGCCTTTGGGACCCAGGCCTTTTCGGTCCTCGATGAATTACTCTGCAACTGTCATTTTGATGACCATGTGGTCCAGTTTCAGGTGGAGTCTATTGCGATCATGGGGAAGGCCGGGATTCTCCCTGGTGAGCGGGGCGATATCATGCTGGCCACGGCCCATGTCATGGAGGGGACACCTCATAATTATATCGTCAACAATGACTTGCAGGTTGAGGACTTTGATGAATCTGTGGATGTCTATGTCGGACCCATGGTCACGGTCCTGGGCACGTCGCTTCAGAACCGGGATGTGCTCGAACGTTTTCATCATTCCAGTTGGAAGGCCGTAGGTCTGGAGATGGAAGGGGGGCATTATCAGCGGGCGATTAACGGGGCCATTATCCAGGGGCATCTGCCCCCCGATGTCAAGATCCGGTATGCCTATTATGCCTCGGACAATCCTCTGCGCACCGGTCAGACATTGGCCGCAGGTTCCATGGGGCGGGAGGGGATTATTCCAACCTATATGATTACGCGGGTCCTGGTGGAAAAAATCCTGCAGCCAGTAAAGGAGCGCACATGCAGTCGCGGATAAAGCAGCGTCTGTCTCTGGTCTCTCCCTGGCTCCTGGCCGCGGCCTGCGCCCTGCTGGCCTTGATTATCGGGGTCTTTGCCGTCAACAACTATCATCGGGAAAAGGGACTGATGACCGAAGCCCTTCTCGAGAAAGGCGCAACCCTGATCCGTTTCGTCTCCTCCAGTGCCCGCGGAGCATTCTTTGACATGCGGCGTGATCATGAGGTCATTATCGGTGACTGGATCAACCAGGTTCAGCAGGTGCTGGTTCATGTCTCGGATGACCCGGGCGTTCAGTCCCTGTCTCTGGTTGCTCCGGATGGAAAGATCCTGGCCAGTACTCGGGCCGATGATGTTCGTACTGATGTGGATCAGCAGACCCTGGATTTTATCTCCAGGCTGGATGCCGGGGGCGATGGTCGGGGGGCCTTTGGCTATCGTCTGGAACAGCCGAGTCAGGGGGATTCTTTTCAGGTGGCGGCCCTGTTTTTTCCTGTGGGGCGTCGGCAGCTGGATCAGCAGCGAGCCCTGGCGGATGGACAGAACAGCGATATGGTGGGGCGGATGATGCGTCGTCATCTCAATTCGCCGGAAAGGATCAAGCAGATAGAGGAGATCCGGCAGCAGCGTTTTGTCCTCCTGGTCGAACTTGATTTGACGGAATTTAATGCCGCAGTCCGCCAGCAGCGATTGCAGATCGTCATTCTTTCGCTCGTGCTGCTGATGGTTGGAATCGGTGGATGGTTATCCCTTCTGACCCTGCAAGGTCTGAAAGGGTCAGAGGTCCGTCTGGCCAGCCTCCGGGCCTTTCGTGACAGCCTGATTGCCTCGCTGCCCATGGGGCTGATTGCCACCGACAGTCAGGGCAAAATCATGACCTGTAACCAGTTTGCCGAACAGGTGGCCGTGGTTCAGGAGCGTGAGGTGGTGGGCAAGATGCCGGCGGCGGCCCTGCCGCCTGTGTTGGCAGCCGAATTTGTTCAGGTGGGAGCCGGGGAGTCCGATTTGCATCAGAAGGAGATCGAACTGGTTGATCGCAATGGCCTGAGGCGGGCCCTGCGTCTGCGCAGTCTGGCTGTGGTCGGCACTGAGGGGCAATCTGCCGGAGTCATGCTCCTGATTCAGGATATGAGTCAGATCAAGGAGTTGGAAAGGGAGTTGCGCCGCAGTGAACGGATGGCTGCCCTGGGCAAGATGGCCGCAGGTGTGGCCCATGAACTGCGCAACCCGCTCAGCTCCATCAAGGGGCTGGCGGTGCTCTTGAAATCCAGGTTCCAGGAGGCGAGCCGTGACCGGGAGACCGCCGAGATCCTGGTGGCTGAGGTGGATCGTTTGAACCGGAGTATCAGCGAACTGCTTGACTATGCCCGGCCGCCACAACTCGTCAGGGAACCGGTTCAAATCGATGAGCTGCTGATCAAGGCCACGTCCCTTGTGAGTATGGATGCCGAGGCCGTCGGGATCAGTATTGAACTTGCGCCGGTGCCTGAACTGCCCGAGATTCTGGCCGACCGGGACAAGTTGAACCAGGTTCTGCTCAATCTTCTGCTCAATGGTATTCAGGCCATGGATCAGGGAGGTGTCCTGCGTCTTGCGGCCCAGGTGATGAATGATCATCTTGAGATTCGAGTCTCTGACAGCGGCTGCGGAATCCCGGAAGAAAATCAGACCAAAATCTTTGACCCCTATTTTACGACCAAACCCGAGGGCACAGGCCTGGGCCTGGCCATGTCGGCCAAGATCATTGAGGAGCATGGCGGCTCCATTGAGTTTGAGAGCAAGCCTGGCACCGGAACCACCATGATTATTCATTTGCCGGTGCACCGGTAGGGTCAGGGCCCGGGGGACTGGCCCTGTCTCGGAAGTGTTACGAGGTTATTTTTTTTGTTTGGGGCTGAAGGCCACCTCTGATGATACCGTTAATGAAACTTTATACTGGAAACGGAGTAATCCTTGTCCCAACTCGAACACATCGAAGCCATCGAAAAACGCCTCTGGAGCGCCGCCGATAATCTGCGCGCCAACTCAAACTACGCCAGCAATGAATACTTCCTGCCTGTTATGGGACGGGTGTTTTTGCGCCATGCCTATAGCCGCTTTCTTATGGTCAAGGCGAAGATTGAGCCCACCTTGCCCAGTCGTGGCGGTAAAACCAGAGAATTAAGCAAGGAGGACTTCTCTCAGCAGAGTGCTATATTCCTGCAGCCCAAGGCGCAGTTTGATTCTCTCGTTGCCCTGCCCGATAGTGCCGACCGGGCCCGTGCCATCATCGAGGCGATGGATTTCATCGAAGCGGATTACGAGAACCTGCGGGGTGTATTGCCCAAGGGTGAATATCAGGAGTTGGACAATCAGGTTCTCGGCCAGCTTTTACGGACCCTCAACCCCGAAGAGCTGAAGAAAGTTTCCGGTGATGTCTTCGGCCGAATCTACGAATATTTCCTGACCCAGTTCGCCGACCAGAAGGCCCATGACGGCGGCGAGTTCTTTACGCCTATTTCGATTGTTTCCCTGATCGCTCATGTGCTCGATCCCGAGCGCGGCACGGTGCTGGATCCGGCCTGCGGCTCCGGCGGCATGTTCGTCCAGAGCGCCCGCATTGTCGAGGAGCATGGCGACAGCCCCACGGATAAGCTCACCTTTCGCGGCCTGGAGAAGAACGCCACCACTATCCGCCTCGCCAAGATGAATCTGGCCGTCCATGGCCTGGAAGGCGATATCCAGAAGGCCATTATCTATTATGAGGACCCGCACGAACTGGTGGGCCGCGCCAATTATGTCATGGCCAATCCCCCCTTCAACGTGGATGAGATTGATGCCGACAAGGTCAAGCGTGATCCGCGTCTACCATTCGGTCTGCCCGGCGTCAATAACAAGGAGAAGGTCAGCAACGGCAACTATGTCTGGATCAGTTATTTCTACAGCTACCTGAATGACAAGGGTCGGGCCGGTTTTGTGATGTCATCCCAGGCCTCCAGTGCCGGTGGCGGTGAGGCCAAAGTCCGCCAGAAACTGGTCGAGACCGGCGATGTGGATCTGATGATCGCCATCCGTTCCAACTTCTTCTACACCCGTTCCGTGCCCTGTGAGTTGTGGTTCTTTAATCGCAATAAACCTAAGGCGCACAAAGACAAGGTGCTGATGCTTGATGCCCGTGACGTTTACCGCAAAGTCACCCGCAAGATTTACGATTTTTCGCCGGAGCAACAGCAGAATTTGCAAGCCATCGTCTGGCTCTACCGGGGCGAAAGCGCACGCTACCTTGAGCTGGTTTCTGAGTACCTGGGCAATGTTGCGGATGAGGCATTAGCCTGTTTTGCATGGGAAGATGAAGTCAGAGAGACTGCACAGCCATTGCCGGACTACGCCGAGGCGCTGAAGGCATTAGGGAAAACTCTGGAGCCGTTCCTGAAGATTCAGCCCAAAACCGGGCCGCAGGCAGAAGTACAGAAGGAACTGGAAAAGGAAAGCGAACTGTTTAATCAGGACGTCGACCAGTTCCGGAAGAGCGCCCAACAGGCGGCTAAACAATGGGATGATACACCTGATACCAACGCAGTATTGCGCAAACTCACCAAAGAATTTGAGCCGTTGAGTGAGACCAGCCGCAATCTGATTAAACAGATCGACCTGATCTATAAACTTGCCACCCGATTGATCGATATCTGCGAGAAAGAATGCAACGCCAAAGAGAGCGATGTCTGGGTGAACCGTGACATTACTCGTGTCCGCAAGGGTGCTGATGAAGCCCGTGCGCTTGCCGCCAAGCAGCTCAAGCAGGTCCGCTATTTCTGGAAACAAGCCCACTGGCTCACCGAGCGATTCCCCGAGGCCAAACTGCGTGATGTGGAAGGTCTGGTCAAATTGGTGGATCTCAAGGAGATCGAAGCCAACGACTGGAGTCTCACCCCTGGCCGCTATGTAGGCGTTGCCCCCGAGATCGAGGACGAAGACTTCGACTTCGAAGAAACCCTGCGGGAAATCCACGTCGAACTGGAAGACCTCAACGCTGAAGCCGTCACCCTGGCCGCCACCATCAAAAGGAATTTTGAGGAACTGGGGATATGAGCGAAAACCTGCCGCAGAAAAGCCACTTTCTTGTCTATCAGGCGGACGATGGCACCCTCAAAATCGATGTGCGCCTTGAGGACGAGACCGTCTGGCTGCCCCAACAGCTCATGGCCGACCTGTTCCAGACCACCCAACAGAACATCAGCCAGCATATCAAGGCGATTTACGAAGAAGGGGAACTGGACCCAGCGGCAACTCACAAGAAATTCTTGTCGGTTCGCCGGGAGGGTTCCCGGCAGGTTCGGCGCGAGCTCGATCATTACAACCTCGATATGATTATTTCCGTCGGCTACCGGGTGAAATCCCACGTCGCCACCCGGTTTCGGATCTGGGCCACCCAGCGCCTCACCGAGTACGTCATCAAGGGCTTTACCATGGACGACGAGCGGCTCAAGAATCCCGACCATCCCTTTGATTACTTCGATGAACTCCTGCGCCGCATCCAGGACATCCGCACCTCCGAGCGCCGCTTCTACCAGAAGATCACCGATATCTACGCCACCGCCATCGACTATGACCCCACCCAGGAAATCAGCCTGGCTTTCTTCATGACCGTCCAGAACAAACTCCACTGGGCCATTACCGGTCAAACCGCCGCCGAGATCATCCACGAGCGCGCCGACCATTCCCAGCCCAACATGGGCCTGACCAACTGGCGCGGGGCAAAGCTCCGCAAACAGGACGTCACGATTGCCAAGAACTACCTCGCCGCGGACGAACTGGCCGCGCTCAACAATCTGGTCGAGCAATACCTTATCTACGCCGAGGGCCAGGCCATGCGCCGCATCCCCATGACCATGCAGGACTGGGCCGACCGCCTCGATGCCTTCCTCCAGTTCAACGAGCGCGATATCCTCGAACACGCCGGACGCATCTCCCACGAAATGGCCAGGGAACTGGCCGAAGCCGAATACGACAAATTTCATCTGGAACGCATCCGCCAAGAGGACCGGCAGCCCAGCGATTTCGACCGCAGCCTGGACGACAAAGCCGACGAACTGAAGAAGCTCGCCGGCCCTACGAAGCGGAGGAAGAAAGAATGAAGTTACCGACCCGGCCAGACCGGACGAGGAGTTGCTTGCTGACCTGGCCGAGGCCATCGCTCTGGTGTGCGCATTCCTCGCAGACAGACAAGCAACATTTGATGATGTGATCCACAAGACCGGTTTTGCACGCAACGGTGCCATTGTGGCTTGCAAGGAGGCGGCCAACGAGAATGACGAGAGTCGCAAACGCTTCGAAGTAATGTGCCGTGAGGTGTTCAAGAAGTTCAAGGCCTGCATCAATGTCCAGGGCGTGAATGCCCACCGGTCTGATCGAGATGCGATCAACATCGTCTATAAGAGCCTGCAACAGGATCGTGAGCAGGCCGATATCACCGACATCATCCGCCAACTGCATCAGGTGGTGAACGAGGCAATCGAGACAAGAGACAGTGGCCCGGAGAGCATCAGAGGGACGTATGACATCAGCAGGATCGATTTTGACCGATTGCGTAAAGAGTTCGAGCGTAGCCCGAAAAAAAACACCACTGTCCAGAATCTGCGGCAGGTAGTAGAGCAACGGCTTCCGGGTGTATCCCACCGTGCCCTCACCATACTATGAAAGCGCCGCAGTAGCTTGAAGTGAGAGGGGGGCAACGAGGATTTGCACTGGCTGGGGGGAAATGGGGCCAAACTTGAAAAGTTTGGGTACTTATGGACTGGCCCTGTCTCGGAAGTGTTACGAGGTTATTTTTTTTGTTTGGGGCTGAAGGCCACCTCTGATGATACCGTTAATGAAACTTTATACTGGAAACGGAGTAATCCTTGTCCCAACTCGAACACATCGAAGCCATCGAAAAACGCCTCTGGAGCGCCGCCGATAATCTGCGCGCCAACTCAAACTACGCCAGCAATGAATACTTCCTGCCTGTTATGGGACGGGTGTTTTTGCGCCATGCCTATAGCCGCTTTCTTATGGTCAAGGCGAAGATTGAGCCCACCTTGCCCAGTCGTGGCGGTAAAACCAGAGAATTAAGCAAGGAGGACTTCTCTCAGCAGAGTGCTATATTCCTGCAGCCCAAGGCGCAGTTTGATTCTCTCGTTGCCCTGCCCGATAGTGCCGACCGGGCCCGTGCCATCATCGAGGCGATGGATTTCATCGAAGCGGATTACGAGAACCTGCGGGGTGTATTGCCCAAGGGTGAATATCAGGAGTTGGACAATCAGGTTCTCGGCCAGCTTTTACGGACCCTCAACCCCGAAGAGCTGAAGAAAGTTTCCGGTGATGTCTTCGGCCGAATCTACGAATATTTCCTGACCCAGTTCGCCGACCAGAAGGCCCATGACGGCGGCGAGTTCTTTACGCCTATTTCGATTGTTTCCCTGATCGCTCATGTGCTCGATCCCGAGCGCGGCACGGTGCTGGATCCGGCCTGCGGCTCCGGCGGCATGTTCGTCCAGAGCGCCCGCATTGTCGAGGAGCATGGCGACAGCCCCACGGATAAGCTCACCTTTCGCGGCCTGGAGAAGAACGCCACCACTATCCGCCTCGCCAAGATGAATCTGGCCGTCCATGGCCTGGAAGGCGATATCCAGAAGGCCATTATCTATTATGAGGACCCGCACGAACTGGTGGGCCGCGCCAATTATGTCATGGCCAATCCCCCCTTCAACGTGGATGAGATTGATGCCGACAAGGTCAAGCGTGATCCGCGTCTACCATTCGGTCTGCCCGGCGTCAATAACAAGGAGAAGGTCAGCAACGGCAACTATGTCTGGATCAGTTATTTCTACAGCTACCTGAATGACAAGGGTCGGGCCGGTTTTGTGATGTCATCCCAGGCCTCCAGTGCCGGTGGCGGTGAGGCCAAAGTCCGCCAGAAACTGGTCGAGACCGGCGATGTGGATCTGATGATCGCCATCCGTTCCAACTTCTTCTACACCCGTTCCGTGCCCTGTGAGTTGTGGTTCTTTAATCGCAATAAACCTAAGGCGCACAAAGACAAGGTGCTGATGCTTGATGCCCGTGACGTTTACCGCAAAGTCACCCGCAAGATTTACGATTTTTCGCCGGAGCAACAGCAGAATTTGCAAGCCATCGTCTGGCTCTACCGGGGCGAAAGCGCACGCTACCTTGAGCTGGTTTCTGAGTACCTGGGCAATGTTGCGGATGAGGCATTAGCCTGTTTTGCATGGGAAGATGAAGTCAGAGAGACTGCACAGCCATTGCCGGACTACGCCGAGGCGCTGAAGGCATTAGGGAAAACTCTGGAGCCGTTCCTGAAGATTCAGCCCAAAACCGGGCCGCAGGCAGAAGTACAGAAGGAACTGGAAAAGGAAAGCGAACTGTTTAATCAGGACGTCGACCAGTTCCGGAAGAGCGCCCAACAGGCGGCTAAACAATGGGATGATACACCTGATACCAACGCAGTATTGCGCAAACTCACCAAAGAATTTGAGCCGTTGAGTGAGACCAGCCGCAATCTGATTAAACAGATCGACCTGATCTATAAACTTGCCACCCGATTGATCGATATCTGCGAGAAAGAATGCAACGCCAAAGAGAGCGATGTCTGGGTGAACCGTGACATTACTCGTGTCCGCAAGGGTGCTGATGAAGCCCGTGCGCTTGCCGCCAAGCAGCTCAAGCAGGTCCGCTATTTCTGGAAACAAGCCCACTGGCTCACCGAGCGATTCCCCGAGGCCAAACTGCGTGATGTGGAAGGTCTGGTCAAATTGGTGGATCTCAAGGAGATCGAAGCCAACGACTGGAGTCTCACCCCTGGCCGCTATGTAGGCGTTGCCCCCGAGATCGAGGACGAAGACTTCGACTTCGAAGAAACCCTGCGGGAAATCCACGTCGAACTGGAAGACCTCAACGCTGAAGCCGTCACCCTGGCCGCCACCATCAAAAGGAATTTTGAGGAACTGGGGATATGAGCGAAAACCTGCCGCAGAAAAGCCACTTTCTTGTCTATCAGGCGGACGATGGCACCCTCAAAATCGATGTGCGCCTTGAGGACGAGACCGTCTGGCTGCCCCAACAGCTCATGGCCGACCTGTTCCAGACCACCCAACAGAACATCAGCCAGCATATCAAGGCGATTTACGAAGAAGGGGAACTGGACCCAGCGGCAACTCACAAGAAATTCTTGTCGGTTCGCCGGGAGGGTTCCCGGCAGGTTCGGCGCGAGCTCGATCATTACAACCTCGATATGATTATTTCCGTCGGCTACCGGGTGAAATCCCACGTCGCCACCCGGTTTCGGATCTGGGCCACCCAGCGCCTCACCGAGTACGTCATCAAGGGCTTTACCATGGACGACGAGCGGCTCAAGAATCCCGACCATCCCTTTGATTACTTCGATGAACTCCTGCGCCGCATCCAGGACATCCGCACCTCCGAGCGCCGCTTCTACCAGAAGATCACCGATATCTACGCCACCGCCATCGACTATGACCCCACCCAGGAAATCAGCCTGGCTTTCTTCATGACCGTCCAGAACAAACTCCACTGGGCCATTACCGGTCAAACCGCCGCCGAGATCATCCACGAGCGCGCCGACCATTCCCAGCCCAACATGGGCCTGACCAACTGGCGCGGGGCAAAGCTCCGCAAACAGGACGTCACGATTGCCAAGAACTACCTCGCCGCGGACGAACTGGCCGCGCTCAACAATCTGGTCGAGCAATACCTTATCTACGCCGAGGGCCAGGCCATGCGCCGCATCCCCATGACCATGCAGGACTGGGCCGACCGCCTCGATGCCTTCCTCCAGTTCAACGAGCGCGATATCCTCGAACACGCCGGACGCATCTCCCACGAAATGGCCAGGGAACTGGCCGAAGCCGAATACGACAAATTTCATCTGGAACGCATCCGCCAAGAGGACCGGCAGCCCAGCGATTTCGACCGCAGCCTGGACGACAAAGCCGACGAACTGAAGAAGCTCGCCGGCCCTACGAAGCGGAGGAAGAAAGAATGAAGTTACCGACCCGGCCAGACCGGACGAGGAGTTGCTTGCTGACCTGGCCGAGGCCATCGCTCTGGTGTGCGCATTCCTCGCAGACAGACAAGCAACATTTGATGATGTGATCCACAAGACCGGTTTTGCACGCAACGGTGCCATTGTGGCTTGCAAGGAGGCGGCCAACGAGAATGACGAGAGTCGCAAACGCTTCGAAGTAATGTGCCGTGAGGTGTTCAAGAAGTTCAAGGCCTGCATCAATGTCCAGGGCGTGAATGCCCACCGGTCTGATCGAGATGCGATCAACATCGTCTATAAGAGCCTGCAACAGGATCGTGAGCAGGCCGATATCACCGACATCATCCGCCAACTGCATCAGGTGGTGAACGAGGCAATCGAGACAAGAGACAGTGGCCCGGAGAGCATCAGAGGGACGTATGACATCAGCAGGATCGATTTTGACCGATTGCGTAAAGAGTTCGAGCGTAGCCCGAAAAAAAACACCACTGTCCAGAATCTGCGGCAGGTAGTAGAGCAACGGCTTCCGGGTGTATCCCACCGTGCCCTCACCATACTATGAAAGCGCCGCAGTAGCTTGAAGTGAGAGGGGGGCAACGAGGATTTGCACTGGCTGGGGGGAAATGGGGCCAAACTTGAAAAGTTTGGGTACTTATGGACTGGCCCTGTCTCGGAAGTGTTACGAGGTTATTTTTTTGGTTTGGGGGTGAAGGCCAGACAGGAGAGGCCACTGGTGCGGAAAACTTCAGCACTGGGCGGTACCTTTGACTTGAATTTCATGGCCCGGCAGGCATAGGGCAGGGCAGGGTCATAGGTGATCTGAAAGTGCAGGCATTTGTAACAGTTTGGTCGGTTGTCTTTCATGATGGAATAGGTATCGCACCATCTTTCATGGGCAAGGCTCATGTTGCAGGCATTGGAAATGAAAAAGCCCAAATCGTCCCATGTCAGGATGATCCGGGCTCATTTTGTGGTGCCTGGAGCGAGAATCGAACTCGCACGGGCGCAAGGCCCACGAGATTTTAAGTCTCGGGTGTCTACCAGTTCCACCATCCAGGCATGGCTAATGTGTTTACCACAGGGGTCTTTTGCTTGTCAATCTGCAAGAAGGTCCTTTCAGCCAAGACGTGAAGCCTCGCGAATAATCTGGTGCATCTCGCGTACCGCCTGATCCAGGCCGGTGAACACGGCCCGGGTAATGATGGCATGTCCGATGGACAGCTCTTCGATGGAGTCCAGGGCCGCAATCCGGGCAGTGGTCTGATAATCGAGTCCGTGTCCGGCATTCACCCGCAAGCCCAGGTCGTAGGCCTCTTCGGCTGCCTGGGCAATGAGCCTGAACTCCAGATCACGTTCCTGCTCGCTGGTCGCATCGCAGTAGCGGCCGGTGTGAATCTCGACAAACGTGGCGCCGATGGCCCGGGCTGCCTTGATCTGCTTGGAGTCCGGATCAATAAAGAGGGAGACGGGGATTCCGGCTCTGCTCATCTCTTCTATGGTGGCCCCCAGCTTCTTTTTCTGGCCGCTGACGTTCAATCCTCCCTCGGTTGTCAACTCCAGTCTCTTTTCCGGAACCAGGGTCACCATGTCCGGTTTGAGGGCGAGGGCAATATCGATGATCTCCCGGGCGGCACCCATCTCAAGATTCATTTTGGTCTTGATGGTCTGACGCAGCAGATGGACGTCCCTGTCCTGGATGTGGCGCCGGTCTTCGCGCAGATGGACGACGATACCGGCCGCCCCGGCCAGCTCGCAGATGGCGGCCGCCGTCACCGGATCGGGTTCTGTGATCCCCCGGGCCTGGCGGATGGTGGCCACGTGGTCGACGTTGATGGCAAGTTGAGTCATGGTGCTGTCCTTGGCGTGTTGAAGTTGCTGGATGAGTTGTTGCTCGCGAAGATACATGGCCTGGGCCTCACCCTCGGAGCGTTCATGGTCCATGCCCAGGAGGTGGAGGAGTCCGTGGGTGATCAGCCAGGTCAGGCGCTGATGGAGGGTCTCATGGTACTGTTCGGCCTCCCGGGCCGCGGTGTCAACCGAGATGACGATGTCGCCCAGTTCCTTCAGGCCCAGTCCGGCAAGCCCTGGGTCGGTCGCGCTCTCTGAGGGAAAGGAGAGGACATTGGTCGGTCCTGGCTTGTGGCGCCATTGCGCGTTGAGCCCGCTCATCTCCTGATCATCGATCAGCAGGAGGCTGAGGGTATGGTCTTGAACCTTGTTCAGGCGCAGCAGCCAGCGGCCCCGTCTGAGAAGCAGGTCGGTGTTGATTCGGTGTCTTTTACAGGTCTTGCGGACGGTCAGCTCAATGGTCACGGTTTGACGGTCCTGGATTTGGTGCTGGATTGACTGTTGGATTTGCTCTCATAGGCCTGAATAATCTTCTGGACCAGGGGATGGCGTACCACATCGGCCCGGGTGAAGGTGCAGAAGGCGATCCCCTCCACCTGATTGAGGACCTTGCGGGAGTGGATCAGGCCGGAGTGCTTGGGGAAGGGAAGATCGATCTGGGTGATATCGCCGGTGACCACGGCCTGGGAATCAAAACCGATCCGGGTCAGGAACATTTTCATCTGTTCCTGGGTGGTGTTCTGGGCCTCATCCAGGATGACAAAGGCATTGCTCAGGGTCCGACCGCGCATGAAGGCCAGGGGCGCGATTTCGATGATCCCCTCTTCGATCAGGGTCGCGCTTTTTTCCATGCCCAGCATATCATTGAGGGCGTCGTAGAGTGGGCGGAGATAGGGGTTGATCTTCTGGGCCAGATCGCCGGGGAGAAACCCCAGTTTTTCTCCAGCCTCTACAGCGGGACGGGTCAGGATAATGGAGCGCACCTGGCCCGTGGTCAGGGCTGCCACGGCCATGGCCACCGCCAGATAGGTCTTGCCGGTACCGGCCGGTCCGACCCCGAAGACGAGGTCGTGTGTCCGGATGGCGTCTATGTAGTATTTCTGGTTCTGGGTCCGGGGGGAGACCACCCGGTTCTGAGCGGTAATATAGACCTTGTCAAGGAAGATCTTGTCCAGCCGGGCCGTTGGGTTGGCCTCAAGCACTCTGAGGCCAAAGGCGAAATCGGTGGAATAGACCGCAAAACCCCGGCCACTCAGTTCGTAGAGCTGTTCCAGAAGCTTGGCGGCCAACTCCACCTCATGGGCCAGGCCGGAGATGGTGAGGTCTGTCCCTCGGGCATTGATGGTTACACCGCTGCTCTTTTCCAGCAGGAGCAGGTTGCGGTTCAGGTCGCCGTAAAGTTGGGAGGCCCGACCATTGTCGCCAAAGTGCAACTCGCGGCTGATGGTCCTGGAATTATTTCTGTCCTGCAAGTTTGGCGAGCTCTTGGTCGATGAGGGACTGAATGGTTTCCATGTCGCGCTTGGGCAGCAGGCGTCCGTTGATGAATACTGTCGGGGTACCGGTGACCCCGGCGGTGTCGGCATCCGCCAGGTCCTGAGTCACTTGCTGGCTCACCTTTTTGGAATTGCGATCACTGTTGAAGCGTTTCAGGTCCAGGCCCAGTTTGACTGCGGTGTCGTCGATAGCCTTCTGGTCCAGGGTTTCGGCCGCAAAAAGCATGTCGTGAAAGGGCCAGAATTTACCCTGCTCATGGGCAGCCAGAGCGGCCAGAGCGGCAGGGGTTGCGAACTTATGGAAGTTCAGGGGCATGTTTTTGAGAACGATTTTGACTGTATCCGGATTGTGTTCGAGCACCTGCTCGAGTAGCGGCGCAAACTGGCCGCAGTAGGGTCACTCAAAATCTGTAAAGACCGCGATAATCACCGGGGCATCAACTCGGCCCATGAAGGGTGAACCCTGGATGTTGATGGTGGAGACAAAGTCGAGGGCAAGGCTTGAAAAGCTGTTGTCTTTTTCGCTGATCAGGTAGAGCTTGGTTCCCCGTGGTTCGATGTCAATGGCAGAGACCCCTGAATCGACCGGGATGCTTCCCAAAAGCCGACCACCCGTCTCATAGACCCGAACCTGGTGGTCAGCACCCAGGATAAAGACCTTTTTGTTGTCCAGGGAGTAGACCAGATCCAGGGGCTTGGCCGGTGTAATCCAGCTCTTTTCCAACTGCCATTCAACGCTGTTACCGCCCACAGGCGCTGGCGTGCTGGCACCAGCTGATCCCGTCCCGATGAAAATCGGGAACAGGCAGGCGGCAACCAGAAATAGTCGGTAATTCATAGGCTCCTCGCTTGAACTTCGAATTGTTATGTGTCTGATATGTCTTTAAAATAATTAACTGGTGCCTTCTGGATGTTTCGTGGCCGTTCCAGTTATTTACCAGACATTACAGTAGATTTCCAACACTTGGATAATAGCGTTCGGGGCTGAATTTGGCAAGGGCGGAATCACAGGGATGAGTCACGTTCCTGTAAGAGGTGGTCAGGTCGTGAAAAAGAGGTGAGTTGCCTGTGGTGGCGAGCGAATTATGTGGTCATGGGCGGCTGATGATGTTAATCATATATATTTGTTTTGTCTGCTCAGTCACGACCTTGACTGGCTGGAGATTGTGAATTATCTAGTTTGTGAAGTTTCTGGTCTGATGTTTTTGAGTACAGATGAGGAAGCGCAGTTGGTGAAGACCTGTCCTGGTGCGGCAGCTCTTTTCAGGCGAGGGTGGCGAAATTGGTAGACGCACTGGTTTTAGGGACCAGCGCCTTAGGCGTGGGGGTTCGAGTCCCCCCTCTCGTACCAATCAATTAATTATGGGTGCCATGGAACGGTAATTTTTTGTGGCAGACTAAAGAGAACGGCGGTGGGTTATTGCTGTCATTCCGGTGGCGTATCAACTGCCGGTTCAAAATTTATAGAAAGGATGCTTGTGATGGATGTAGTTGTAGAGAAACTGACTGATTTGACCAGAAAGATTACGGTTACGGTCCCCGAAGACGTGACTCAGAAGGCCCTGAAAAAGGCCTACGATAAACTGCAGCGGGACGTTCGAATCAAGGGCTTCCGTCGGGGCAAGGTTCCCCGTTCACTGATCGTCAAGACCTATAAGCCTCAGGTCGAAGGTGAGACCTCGGAGCAGTTGGTCCAGGACACCTATTTTGTGGCCATTGAGCAGGAAAAAATCGAGCCGGTGGTTCATCCTGAGATCAGCGAGCCACGTTTCAACGACGACGGAAGCTTTACCTATGTGGCCATGATTGAGCTCAAGCCTCAGTTTGAGTTGGGCGAATATAAGGGCATCGAGGTGGAAAAACCGGTGGTTGAAGTGAGTGATGATGAGATCACCACTGAGCTTGAACAAATGCGTACGAATATGGCGCCGTTGCGCTCGGTGACTGATCGGCCCCTGGCCAAGGGCGATATAGTGGTTGTCGATTTCCAGGGCTTTCACAATGACAAGGCGCTCAAGGAAGTCCAGAATGAGGACATGTCCGTGGATATCGGCGCCGGCAAGTTCAATGCTGAGTTTGAGGAAAAGCTGATCGGTATGGAGAAAGGCCAGGAGGCCTCCCATGAAATTGAGTTTCCACCGAAACATCTCAACCCGGTTCTGGCCGGAAAAAAGGTCGAGTTTCGGGTCAAGATCAAGGATATCAAGGAGCGTGTCCTGCCCGAGATGGACGATGAGTTTGCCAAGGACGTGGGCCCTGAGTACGAATCTCTGGAGAGCCTGAAAGATGCCGTTCGTGCCAGACAGATGAAAGCGAAGGAAGAGCGGGCCGAGGGCGATTACTCTGATCGGATCATGCACAAGCTCCTTGAAAATCATGACTTCCCCGTTCCGGTCCGACTGGTCCGTTTTGAGGTGGAGCAGATGATCAAGAATATCGAGCAGCAGCTGGAGCAGAGCGGTATGGATCTTGAGTCAGCCGGCATGAACCGTGAGCAGCTGGCAGAGCAGCACAAGGAAACCGCTGAAAAGCGGGTCCGGGGGGATTTTGTTCTCAAAAAGATTGCCGAAGTTGAAGAAATCAAGGTCAAAGATGAGGACCTTGAGAGGGGATTTGCCCGGATCGGCAGCCAGTACAACATGCCGGTGAGCCAGGTTAAGCAGTATTTTCAAAACCGCGATGACCTGCTTCCCTTCATGAATGAGTTGCTGAACGAGAAAATTCTGGCCTTTCTGCGCAGCGAAGTCAAGGTCATTGAGGCCCCGACGGCCTCCGCTGACGCTGAAACGACTGAGGCGTGAGCACTCAGGCAGGAGACGAATCCCAGGGGATAAGGAATTTCCGTGATCCTCTGGCCATGATTAATTGAATATATTGAATCAAAACTCGGCTGCAGCCGGCCTGGTGCCACTGCAGCTGATTTGTCTGGAGGAAAGGACAGGATGAATCTGGTACCTATGGTTGTTGAGCAGAGTCCTCGTGGTGAACGGGCCTTTGATATTTATTCGCGTCTGTTGCGCGAGCGCATTATTTTTCTCGGAGCGACCGTGTCTGATGAGGTGGCCAGTTCCATTGTGGCCCAACTCCTCTTTCTTGAGGCCGAAGATCCGGATAAGGATATTGTCTTCTATATCAATTCGCCAGGCGGCAGCGTCACGGCCGGCATGGCCATTTATGACACCATGCAGTATGTCAAATGCGATATTGCCACCCTGTGCATGGGCCAGGCCGCGTCCATGGGCGCGCTGCTCCTGGCCGCCGGTGCCGAAGGCAAGCGTTATGCCCTGCCCAACTCGCGCATCATGATCCATCAGCCCATGGGGGGCTATCAGGGGCAGGCCTCTGAAATTGATATCCATGCCCGTGAGATTCTGCGGATGCGAGATGATCTCAACCGTATTCTGGCCCGACATACTAAACATACGGTGCGCAAGATTCAGAAGGATACCGATCGTGACAACTTCATGAATGCCATTGAGGCCAAGAAGTACGGGATCGTTGATGAAGTACTGGCCAAGCGTTCAGACCTGGTCGAGGAGTAGGATTATGGCAAAGAAAGATACCCGGGAGCCACGCTGTAACTGTTCCTTTTGTGGCAAGGAGCAGTCCGAAGTGGCCAAGCTGATTGCCGGACCTGAAGTCTATATCTGTGATGAGTGCATCGAGCTCTGTAATGAAATTGTTCATGATGATCAGGAAGGAGATCTGGTCACGGGTGAGGAGAGGGGCATGGCCCAACTCAAGCCCATGCAGATTCATGAATACCTGAATGATTACGTGATCGGCCAGGAGTATGCCAAAAAGGTCCTCAGCGTGGCGGTCCACAACCACTACAAGCGGATCGATGCGCCCGTAACCGATGATTCTGTGGAACTGCAGAAGTCCAATATCATCCTTCTCGGGCCCACCGGCTGCGGTAAGACCCTGATTGCCCAGACTCTGGCCAAGATCTTGAACGTCCCCTTCTGTATGGCGGATGCCACCACCCTGACCGAGGCCGGTTATGTGGGTGAGGATGTTGAGAATATCCTGGTGCACCTGCTTCAGGCCGCTGATCAGGATGTTGAACGTGCCCAGCGGGGGATTATCTATATCGATGAAATCGATAAGATTGCCCGCAAGTCAGACAGCCCGTCACTGACCCGTGACGTCTCGGGCGAGGGGGTGCAGCAGGCCCTGTTGAAGATCATTGAAGGCACTGTGGCCTCGGTTCCACCCAAGGGCGGGCGCAAGCATCCGCAGCAGGAGATGGTCAAAATCGATACCACCAACATCCTGTTCATCTGCGGTGGGGCCTTTGTCGGCCTGGATAAGGTGGTCAAGCGCCGTACCGGCACCAAGTCCATCGGTTTCGGCGCCAAGGTGGTGGGTGAAGATCATCGAAAGATCGGTGAGGTTCTGGCCTCGGTTCAGCCTGAGGATCTGCTCCGTTTTGGTCTGATTCCGGAACTGGTCGGCCGTCTGCCCGTGATTGCCACCATGGAAGATCTGGTTGAGGAAGATCTGATCCGTATTCTGCGTGAGCCCAAAAATGCCCTGACCAAGCAGTATCAGCGTCTCTTCGAATTTGAGAATATCCAACTCAGCTTTACCGAAGGCGCCCTTCTGGCCATTGCCCGGAAGGCCCTGGGGCGTAAGTCCGGTGCCCGTGGTCTGCGATCCGTCATGGAGTCGGCTATGCTGGAGGTTATGTATGAGCTGCCCTCCCGGGACAATGTCCAGGAGTGCGTGATCAACGAGCAGGTAAT
This sequence comes from uncultured Desulfobulbaceae bacterium, assembly GCA_937910875.1. Lineage (GTDB taxonomy): Bacteria > Desulfobacterota > Desulfobulbia > Desulfobulbales > Desulfocapsaceae > Desulfatifera. Next base: position 26,725 of record CALENA010000143.1, read on the forward strand.
CAATGATGGTGAGTATCCCGTCATTCTCTACGGAAATGGTTCGGATGATGCTCTCAAGAAGAGTGCCTGAGCCAGCTTTGCAAGTGGAGCTAAAGAAAATCCAGAAGAAGCCGATCAGTAACAGGATACCCTTTGTTATTGAATTATAATTCAGGTTGAGTACCAGGATGTCTATGCACGATCGAGAAAAGAATATTTATCCCCTCATGCCTCTCCGCGATATCGTGGTTTTTCCACATATGGTCGCGCCGTTGGTGGTCGGGCGGAAGAAGTCGATTCAGGCTCTGGAAGAGGCCATGGAGAAACGGACGGAGATCCTGCTTGTGACCCAGATGGATTCCAGGGTTGATGAACCAGATCGTGACCAGATCCATGAGATCGGTACCCTGGCCGTGGTGATGCAGTTGCTGCGTCTGCCCGATGGAACCATCAAGGCCCTGGTTGAGGGCCGTCGACGGGCAAGGGTTGCCTCTTTTCTCCTGGATGATCCGTTCATGCTGGTTGAAATGCAACTGGTTGAGGATGCCGATACCGGCAGTCAGAAGCTGATTGCCTATGAACGTGAACTGCGCAAGATTTTTCTGGAACTGGCTGAAACCAATCGTAAGATCTCAAAAGAGGTCGTTAGTTCGGTGCGGGATATCAAGGAAATCAGCCATCTGGTTGATGTGATCAGTTCCCATCTGCCCATCAAGAGTGAGGAAAAACAGCAGATCCTGGCCTGCATCGGTCTGATTGCCCGGATCGAGCTGGTCATGGAGTTGATCGCGCGCGAGATCGAGCTGGCTGAACTTGAAAAAAAGATCAATGAGAAGGTCAAGCAGCGCATGGCCAAGACCCAGCGCAACTATTTTCTGGGTGAAAAGGCTCGGGTGATCCAGACCGAGATTGGCGGCCATGAAGATGATCTGGACGAGATCACGGAACTGACAGAGGCGGTCCAGAAAAAGAAACTGCCGGAGCTGGCCTTCAAGAAGGTGGAGAAGGAACTCAAGAAACTGCGCAACATGCAGCCCATGTCTGCCGAGTCCACGGTCGTTCGTAACTATATTGATGCCATCCTCAGTCTGCCCTGGAGCAAGAAGACCCGGGCCGGGATCGATATCAACAAGGCCGAGACCATCCTTGATCAGGATCATTATGGCCTCAAAAAGACCAAGGAGCGAATCCTGGAATACCTGGCGGTGCAGGCCCAGGTCAAAAAACTGAAAGGGCCGATCATCTGTCTGGTGGGTCCTCCCGGCGTGGGCAAGACCTCTATCTGCCGTTCCATTGCCCGGGCTATGAACCGTAAATTTGTTCGTCTCTCCCTGGGAGGGGTCCGGGACGAGGCCGAGATTCGCGGCCATCGCCGAACCTATATCGGCGCCCTGCCCGGCAAGATCATTCAGTCCATGCAGAAGGCCGATGTCATCAATCCGGTCTTTTGTCTGGACGAGGTGGACAAGATGAGCACCGATTTTCGTGGTGATCCCTCATCGGCCCTGCTTGAGGTCCTTGATCCGGAACAGAACTACGCCTTTAACGATCATTACCTCGATATTGACTATGACCTGTCCGAGGTCTTTTTTATCACCACCGCCAATAGCCTGCACGGGATTCCGCTGCCCCTCCAGGACCGGATGGAGATCATTGAGATCCGTGGGTATACCGAGGAAGAAAAGCAGAAGATAGCCGAGGGGTTCCTGATCCCTAAACAGCTCAAGGCCAATGGCTTTAAATCCGGACATATCCGGATGACTGCCGGTTCGGTCTTTGAGGTGGTTCGGCGCTATACCCGTGAGGCCGGCGTCAGGAATCTGGAGCGGGCACTGGCCGCGATTTTTCGCAAGGTTGCCCGGGATCGACTCAAAAAAGGTAAGAAAACCGCCAAGTATCGGATCAGTGCCCAGTCTGTGGCCAAGTATCTGGGTGTCCCCAGATACCGTTACGGTCTGGCCGAAGAGCATGATCAGGTGGGACTGAGCACCGGACTTGCCTGGACCGAAGTGGGTGGCGAACTGCTGCAGATCGAGGTGACCCTGATGCCTGGTACCGGCAAGCTGATCAGTACCGGCAAGTTGGGCGAGGTGATGCAGGAGTCGGCCCAGGCCGCACTCAGTTATATTCGCTCACGGGCCGTGCGCCTTGGTCTGCAGTCTGATTTCTACCAGAAGCTGGATATCCATATCCATGTTCCGGAAGGGGCTATTCCCAAAGATGGCCCATCTGCCGGAATCACCATGGCCACGGCTCTGGCCTCGGCCCTTCTCGGACGACCGGTTCGTCATGATCTGGCCATGACCGGTGAAATTACCCTGCGTGGCCGGGTTCTGCCCATCGGCGGTCTGACCGAGAAGCTGCTGGCAGCCAAGCGTGGCAATATCAACCGGGTCCTGATTCCGGCTGAAAATGAGCGGAATCTGGCAGACATCCCGCCAAAAATCAGGCGCTCTCTGGAGATCCATTGTGTCGAGCATATGGACGAGGTTCTCGAGTGGGCACTGGTCCTGGAAGAGGGCGAATGTCTCTTTTTTGATGCACCCGTGAATGCCCTGTATGGCAATATTTTAGCGCCTGCACGTAACCAGCAGCATTGATTTCTTTTTGCTTGACGGGGTTTAGTTATCCTGTTAAATACTTGTCCACGCTGATCGTGGGGGCGGCTAGCTCAGCTGGGAGAGCATCGGCCTTACAAGCCGAGGGTCACAGGTTCGAACCCTGTGCCGCCCACCATCACTAAGCATATCCTGGAGCGGTAGTTCAGCTGGTTAGAATGCCGGCCTGTCACGCCGGAGGTCGCGGGTTCGAGTCCCGTCCGCTCCGCCAGGAATATATAAAGGGCTTCAACTTGAAAAAGTTGAAGCCCTTTTTTTGTCCTCTGTATTATTCCCCGTCTTGCTTCCCCATCTTGCCGTAGCGCTGATCCATCCTGCTAGACAAAGGCCAGGACCTCGGCCACGGCCCGGTAGAGCTCGGTGGGGATTTCCTGGGTGGAAGCTATTTTGGCCAGGACCTCCACCAGGTAGAGGGGAGGCTTGATCAGTTTGGCGCGGTCTGCTTCGATCTACAGTGGGGGATAGGTCATGGTTGGTTTTCTCCCTTGAAGTTCAAGAGATTCTGCCAGAAAAACTGGACGCTGCCCTTGGGCTCACGGCTTGGTTGGCAGTTGATCAACAGCTCGGCCAGTTCGGCAAAGGCATTACTGGTGGCTGAGTCCGGGTCAAAGACAACCAGGGGTTGCTGTTTACGGACCGCCTGGCCCATCTGCCGGTCACTGGGGATTGAGCCCAGAAAATCGATGGAGATATCAAGATAACGGCTAGCCACCATGGTCAACTTGCGGTAGACATCCAGGGCGTCATGGTCGTTTTCGATCTGGTTGACCACCAGGTTGAATCGTTTTTCATGATAACGGGTCGAGAGGAGCTTCATCAGGGCATAGGCGTCGGTGATGGCCGTGGGCTCAGGGGTCGTGACCACCAGGATTTCCTGGGCCGCGGTGTTGAAGTAAACCACATTCTCAGAGATCCCGGCTTCAGTGTCGATAAGGACAAAATCGAAATGGCGGTTGAGTTGCTCCAGACCGTCGATCAGGCGCATCTTGTGTTCGGAGTCCAGGCGGATAAAGCTCTGGATACCGGACCCGGCCGGGAGGATCTTGACCCCGGACGGACCTTCGATAAGGATGGCGTCCAGTTCCTGCTCGCCCGAGAAAAAATGGTTGAGGTTGTAGCGGGGGGTCAGGCCCAGGACAATATCAATGTTGGCCAGACCCAGGTCGGCGTCGATAATCAGGACGGATTTGCCCTGTCTGGCCAGGGATACGGCGGTGTTGACCGTGAGCGCAGTCTTGCCCACCCCGCCCTTGCCACTGGTGATGGCATAGACCCGGGTCAGGGAATTGTTGCCGGTGCTGGCGCTTGTGCTGTTGAGAGAGCGCAGGGTGTCGACCTGGTCGTGCTGGGTATTGGGATGAGTATCAGGCATGATGTGTCTCGATTACAGGGGCCATTATCAGTTCGACCAAGGTCTGGTGATCGGCGGCGATGATGTCCTCGGGGACGTGCTGACCGTTGGTTATATAAGAGTAGGAGGTTATTATGGGATTATACTTGATGTCAGCCAGGATGCCAAGCCGGCTGCATTTGTCGGTCGTGGTGGTCTAAGGTTGTTAATGGCCAGGGGGCTTAACCGTTCAAAGATCTCTTTGCCTGAGCATAGAGACAGTTCCGAGTTAAGTTGTACGTTATACATTGCAATAAATGAACCGGAATGAGAGCTGATGGACTTTTTCGTTGTCCAGAGAAAAGTTGCCGGTCATGGATTAAAGGGACTGTCGTCCACAGACCCTTGACACGTATGATGCCGTTAGGAGTAGAGAGTTGGAAATTATGGGACTCGAAGCAGCGTTATGATCGGTGAACAGCCCGAAATGAACGAAAAGTGGTTCCTGTTGGGCAAGAAAAAATTCAGTTTAAGGCTTGGTAGATAATGAGAAAAAGACTGTTCAGTATGTCAAAATCTCGACCTGACGGTATAGCGACCATGCCCAGAGTCAAAGCGATGACAAAAAAGGCCAAGGCGATATTGACGGGAAGAGAGAGGGGGAAGATGGTGAAGAGGGAAAAAACCGGAAGTGGATGTCGAGGGTCAGACTGAAGAGGAGCAAAACCACTGACACAAGGCTGTTATGCTGGTTGTCGGGGGCGAACATTTTGCCAGAGGGTCCTTTCAGAAGAGGTGCTGGCGGGTTAGCGGCCGATCGTATTGATGTGATCCGAGGTGTTGACCACATCGGTGAGACGGATGCCGAACTTGTCTCCGACCTTGACGGCTTCACCGTGGGCAATCAGTCTTGAGTTGATATAGAGATCGAGGGGCTCACCGGCCAGTTTGTCAAGTTCGATCACATAGCCCTCACCAATCTTAAGGAGGTCACGCAACAGGACCTTGCTTCGGCCAACCTCCACTGAGATCTGAAGGGGGATGTCGTAGAGAAATTCCAGTCCACGACCAGTGGTTGGTTCGGCAGCTGGTTTCTGCGAATTGTTGAGCAGGGCTTTGAGCTCGTCTGCATTGGGACGGGATTCGTGGTGATTATCTGGGGGTGCTGCCATGGTTGGCTCCTTTTTCATAGGTCCCGGTCAGGTGGATGGTCTTTTTGGTATTGTGGATTCCTGGGATGGCAAAAAATTTGAGTTGATCTTCTATCAGGACTTTGATCGAGGCATTGGGGTCGTAGTCCAGATCGATAATGTCACCCTTTTTCATAGCCAGGATTTGCCTGATAGGTAGATTGAGATCACCTGACTGGGCTATCAGTGTGAGGGGCAGATCACCCATGTTGGAGATGATCTGGTCTGCCCAGCCGTCATGTCTGGTCAGGATTGAGGGCAGATTTTTGAACTGTTTCCGAAGAGGTGTAAAGGTTGACAAGGGAAAAGCGATCTCCATTCGACCCTCAATCTGGCCGATCTTGACAGTGAAACGGCTGACCAGGACCTCGGCCTTGGCGGAGGTAATCGCGACCAGTCGTGAATCATTTTCCATCGTGAGCAGGGACGAATTAAGTTCAAGCAGGGGTTTCATGGCCCGGTCAAAGGCGTTACAGGCAGCCGTCATCACCGAGCGCAGGAGGTTCATTTCAATGACGGTCAGTTTTCGTTTGAGTTGGAGAGGATTCAAGTTTATAGAGGCGCCGAGCAAGATCTCTACTATGGCGAAAGAGAGCTCCGGGCTGAAGGAGAGCAGGGCATCATGTTTGAGTGGTGAGAGTTTCAGGACCCCGAAGCCCACCGCGTTCTTGCGATCTTCCAGGTAGTTGTGCAAAGTCGTCGAGTCGATCGTCTCGAAAAGACAATAGAAGGTTCTCTGCAGTTGATTGGTCAGTGAAATTGAGTAAATCTGGGCAAAGGTGTCAAGGATGATGTTCAGATTGGGGAGACGATGCTGGCCGTCAATGGAACTGTTGAGTTGGAACAGGTTCAGGTCTTTGACTTCAATGCCCTGGTCCTTGACCTTGCTTCTCAGATTGTTAGGTCTGGCAATGGTTACTGGATTCTGTTCATCATCGTGAAGGGCCGCCAGCAGGTCGGCAATCTCGTTTTTTGTAAGTAAGGGTTCCACCCTGCTCCTCAAAAGCGAACAATTTTTTTGATTTTTTCAGCCATGCGTGGATCCAAATTGCCAATGTTCTCAAGGATGGCCTGACTCAGATTGTTGTTCATGGTGTCAAGCAGGTTGGCCACCTTGGTAACTCCGCCGATCTGCTTATGTTCTTTGCCAGCCGCCAGGCTAAGTTCCGAAGCCAGTGCTTCCTCCAGGCGGGTAATGACCTCGGAAGAGACCTTCTCGGTCTTGGCGATTCGATATATTACGTCAGCATGAATTGAATCACTCAGGTTGGCGAGGATCTGGCCTGCGTGCTCTACCTGCTGAGTGGCCAGGATCAGGGCTACAATCTGGGGATGTTCATTGGCCAGGAGGTCTGCTACTCTGTGTGGCTGCATCAGGGCAATGGTCTCCAGCGGCCGAGGCTTGACGTCTGAGTCGAACTGCTTGATCAAACGGCAGGTCCGCTCGCCGTCGTTGGTGCCGGCAATGGCTTTTTTGGTGAAGTCTTCGCCTTTGACAAAGATTCCGGAGAGTTTTTGTTTAGATGCGCCGTAGCTCTTGAGGACCTTGTCCTGGATGTCTTTTGGGATATAATTAATAGTGGCCATGGCTCGGGTGACCAGATTGATTTCATCATCGGTAAGTTCCTTGAGGATTGCAGCAGCGGCCTCTTTCCCGAGACAGATGAGAAGATTTGCTGCCTTGTTGAGATCTGTGAGAGAAGTGCTGCTCATGGGAGCTATCTCTCCTGAATCCAGGTTCTAATGATGTGAACTGCTGGTCGTATATCGCTCATGACCTCGCACCTGAGCTGATGGATGGATTCTGGGGCGATCTTTTGTTGTCTAGCCCTGTCAGGGGTTTCCTCCGGTTCAGGTTGCAGTTCGTCGACCTTCTTGTTGTACTGAATAACTTTGGAGCGCCGAATCTTGATCAATGGCCGGAAAAGGAAATAGATCAGGATGAGACCAAGGGCAATCAAGGTCACCAGGATAAGGGGCTTGAATTTTGTGATGCTTCCTTTGAAGTTGGTGGTTCGAGAGAGAAAAGAAGATCGGGTTTCAGAATAGCCGCTGTCGATTAGGGCGTTGCTCAGTCTGCGGGTGCCAAGGTTGAGGCGCGTTTCGTATAATTGCTCGATAGGGACTCTTTGAAATTGTCGTTTGGTCAAGATATTGACAGGATACATATCAGTGTTCAGGGTCTCGGGGATCTCAAAAAAGAAGGACTGTTTTAGGTCCAGATCGAGTATTTTGTCGTGGGTATAGTCTGCGGAGAGTGGCTGTCTTGAAAAGATAAAGTTGGCCTGTGGAAATTCTTCCTGGCTGATATTACGTAATTTTTCAAAAGTCCCCAAGTCCTGGGTTTCTGCCATTTGGCCCAGAAGGACCAGGAGGGTGATGAGAGGCAGAGAGAAGATGAGGATGACAAAGCGAAGCTTCATTTGAGATCACTGGCTGAAGTTGTTTTGGCTTTAATTTGCAAAAAACGTACCATATGTCAGTCCTTGGCGGGTGGCACACTTGCCTCGTGTGAATTTCAGCATATTGACTGTCAGGAAGTGATGTGTGATTCTTGGCCATCAGAACCAAAATATCATACGTTAAGGTATTATGTGAATAAGGTTCGTTATTGTGAAAAGAGAGGTTTTTATGAATGGACTGAGTCAACTGACTGGTACTCTTTCAGGGACTGCAGCATCCAGGAAGGCGAGGCTGCGAGGTCTGCATGAAACAGCTGGCTCTGATTTGACGGGGGCAGGTTCCCCTGCTGGAGAAGTCCTGATTTTTTCAAATGATGGGGGCGGGGCCCAGGGGGTATGTGAGGTCCTGGTGGAATATGGTGTGACCTGTCATGTCCTGGACTTTGGCGAGTCGGTTCAGGAGGCCCTCAGTGACCAGGTGCGGGGTATTTTCTTGATTGCCGGGAAGGTTTCGGAACAGACCCTGGGGGTGGTGGTCAAAATTGCCTCGGCCACTTCTCTGCCTCTGGTGGTTGCCGGGCCTGACTGGACCCGTTCCAAGGTGGTCAAGGCGGTCAAATACGGGGCCTGCGATATCCTGTTGACCCCAGCCTCTCCCGATGAGATCCGGGCCAAAGTGGAGGCCCATTTAGGTCTTTCCGTAATCTGTCCCGGTCTGTCAGGTTTGACAGGATAACGGACCGTTGTTCCTGGAGAAAACCGTTATTCTTCCCAACTTCCAGTCAGGTCTTTCTTTTTGATTTTTTCCAGAAGGGTGGTCCGTTTCAGGCCCAGAAGCCGAGCGGCCTCTTTCTTGTTGCCCTCTGCCAGCTGCATGGCCCGGATGATCAGCTGGCTCTCAAATGCATTGATCAGGCCGTTGAAATCGATCACTTCTCCCTGCCATTTCTGTGGGTCTGTGCCGGAGCTGACAGGGCTGCCGGCTGCCATCTGGTTTGCCTGCAGGGAGGGAAGTTTCGGGGGCTGGTCTGGATCATATTCCTCCAGGATCTTTTCCGGCAGGTCATTCAGCTGGACCTCATGACCGGCAAAAAGAACGGACATGAACTGGACCAGATTTTCCAGTTCCCGGACATTGCCCCGCCAGTTGTAATTGAGCAGGGCCTCAAGGACCTGAGGTCCGAGGCTGAGGGGGGCCCGGTTACGCTGCCTGGCGTAACTGGCGATAAAGGTGTCCACCAGCAGAGGGATGTCTTCTTTTTTGTCGCGCAGGGGGGGGAGGGTCAGCGGGATCACGCTGAGTCGGTAATAGAGGTCCTCCCGAAAGGTTCCCTCTTCAACCTGGCGTTCCAGATTGCAGTGGGTGGCGGCAATGACTCGGATATTGACCGGGCAGGATTTAAGGCCGCCCACGGGCTCAAATTCTTTTTCCTGGAGGACACGTAAAAGCTTGGCCTGAAGGGTGGGCTTCATGTCGCCGATCTCATCCAGAAACAGGGTTCCATTATCGGCGTGTTGAATGCGGCCGATCTTGTGCTGGTTGGCTCCGGTAAAGGCCCCTTTGGTATAGCCGAACAGTTCACTCTCCAGCAGGTCATCGGGGATGGCCGCGCAGTTGACCGGGACAAAGTTCTGCTCTTTCCGCCTGCTCTGGGCATGAATGGCCTTGGCCACCAGTTCTTTGCCAGTTCCTGATTCGCCACGCAGCAGGACGGTGGAAAAATCGTCATCGGCCACCATGGTGATCATCTCATAGAGGCGACGCATGGACGGACTTTGACCGATCAGACCGTGAAAGGTCGCCTGTTGCTCAGGATCGTGCTGGCAGATAATGACTGGGACAGGCATATTGTGAAAAAAAGGGATTGTTTCAACCGACCAGAGGTTAAAGGGATTATTTTATGGATTTTGGAAAGAATACTATAAAGTGTTACCTAAATGAAGAAAAATAGTCAGAATAATGAATTTAACACGTATTTCGTCCGGGGAGATATCTGGAAACATAGGGAACGGACCTGGGTCAGGGTGCTGAGAAGGGTCTTGCCCGAGTCATTTTTCAGGTCATTTATCCGAAAATTCTGTGGAGACCATCATTGGCCATGGTGGAGCAGTGAACTTTCATGGTTGATAGTGGTTGGCCATTTTGATTCAGCCATGCTGGTTGATATGAGCGTCCATCGGAGATTGATGTGAAAGGGCAGACAGGTTGGCCTGTGCCTGGTCGACGTCTGATATTTTGTCTGTTGGCCCTTCTGCTCTTTGTCTGGGGGCCTGTCGTGGTCATGGCCCAGGATGAATTGTTCGGGGTCGTGGTCAAGGTGGTGGACGGAGACTCGGTCATGGTTCGTGTCCAGAAAACCTTTGTCCAGGTGCGGCTTTGGGGGATTGATACTCCGGAGTGGCGGCAGCCTTCATCTCAAGCGGCCAAGGCCTTTACCCGCAGCCGTCTGTTGAATCAGACCGTGCGCCTGGTCAGTCGGGACAAAGATCGTTACGGCCGTCTGGTGGCCCTGGTCTACAGTGGAGAGGTACTGGTTAATGGCGAGCTGGTTAAAGCAGGTCTTGCCTGGGTTCATGTCTATTATTGTCGTGAAGATCCCTTCTGTGATCAGTGGCGGCAGTGGGAGCGCGAGGCGAAAAAACAAGAGATTGGACTGTGGCAGGACCCTGAACCTATACCGCCCTGGATCTGGAAGCAGCGTCAGCAGAAGGGGAATGAGTGAATGAGTTTTTGTAGTATTTACTGTTTTGATCTGTTGGATATTGATGTGTCAGTATTTTTTCGCTGGAAGTTCTTAGGAGTCTGGATGGAGAGAGAAGGTGATTTTAGCTGTAAGAAAGATTTGCGGGAAATTAATAGACGTTATCAATGGATTTAATGATCAATTCGGGGTCTTGGTCATTTTTATCTAATAATGATCAGGTGTTAGGCTGCCTAGTAATGGTCGAAAATAGATAGAAAAGGCAATGTGGGAGCTTTGAAGTGCTAACAAAAGAAAAAGGAAGTAATAGGGAGGGAAAAACAGTCCTGAGCCGGAGACGGTCAGGATCTGTCCACTGAGTTGTGTGGGGAGTTTTCTGGTTCGTCGGGAATAACCGCTCAGGCAACATTCCTTTTTTTGATTGAGCCTGTGGTTACTGCATGTTGATTGATCTTTTTGGGAACCATGGTGTTGGACATAAAGGCCGAGCACTGTTTTCTCTTTTCAAATGCACAGTCGGTGATGTTCCAGCAGGGGGTGTATTGGAGTAATTTTTTAATGGCGGCGATGGAGACACCGTGTTGGTGAATCATTTCACGCAGACACTCGATCCATTTGATATCATCAAGAGTGAAATAACGCCATGAGCCCTTGCGGATCGGCGTGATCAGGCCTTCCTGTTCATAAATGCGCAGGGTGCGTGGGTGTACTTCCAGCATCTTGGCGGCAATTCCAATGGTAAAAATAGCTTTGTCTTCAGCGATCATGGCTGGCCTCGTGTGCAGAGAGGGCTCGGGACATCCGGAGATGCCCCGAGCCGGAGAGTATCAGGTGAGAGTTTAATGGAATCAGTGCGTGTCGTGTGATTTGAAGGCCTGGCCAAAGAAGCGTTCACCCAGAAGAAAGCCAAGACCGACAGTGCCGAGGCCACCGACGACCAGCAAATATTCGGCGACTGAAGGTGAATATGACAGGTAGGTGGGCAGGTTGTCATAGCCAAGGTAGGCCGGAACCATCTGACCTGCGGAAACCAGATCGAAGCGGGAAAAAAACTGGCCGACCAGTACCATCAGGGCAGCAGTGGACATGGCCTGGATGGAGTTCAGGCGGCTCATCATCAGCAGGGCAAAGGGCAGGGCCAGTCCGATACCAATTTCAAAGATCCAGAAGTTGACGGACAGGGGGCCTTTGACCAGCGCATCGGCTGCCAGAACCATTTCCTCAGATCCGCAGTAGGCATTGACGAATTTCCAGACAGTGGCAATGGTGACCAGGAACAGCATCAGACCCATGACCTTGCCGGCGGTCTGCATTCCTTTGAAGGTGTTGTCGTCCATCTTTTTGCTGCGGATTAAATGGGCATAATGGGTGAACATGATAGTTGCAGCAGCGCCACAGAGAAATGCGCAGCCCAGGAAGTAGATGGGCAGTTGTGAACCGTACCAGAAGGGATGGGAGTTGAGAGAGGCAAAGACTGAGCCCAGGTTGCTGTTGGCTGATGCTTCAGCTACGGCACCGAGGACGCCGAGGGTAATAGCGGCGGAGTACTTTTTGGTCAGGATGAGGTAGAATTCAATAAACATGAAACCGACTGCCATGCCGTACAGGGTCCCCATCCACCAGATATTTGACGTCAGGTTGGGAAAAAATATGTTGCCGATGGGCATGCGCCAGGGGTTTTCGATCTCCAGACCGATGACAAAGAAGGCGCCCATGATTGCACAGATTGACATCCAGACCATGCGATTAGCCAAAGGGGCCAGGTTGTTGCCGCCGAAAATGTGGCTGATGGCGGCCAGGAGGCAGAGTCCGGTTGAGATGATGGCCAGGAAGGCATAAACGCCGATCAGCATGCCCCAGGGCATTTCGCGGGTGTTGGCGAACGCATGGTGATGACCGACATACTGGGCCCATGCGGCCGCGCCGACTCCGACGACCATCATGAGTCCACAGAGGAGCATCAGTTTGTTGACAAGTGGAGTGGCTACCCTTGGTTCAGAGGTGGCTGTGATCGAGAAAGTGTTGTTCATTGGTTCCTCCTGGAAAATGGTTTGGGGGTGTGATATCCCTAATTATGAGTAACGTGTTTTATGGTCAGTTTCTGAACGCGGATTGTCCGGTCAGGGCTTAAAGTGACTGGGGCGGTGTGTTGCTCTGTAATGTCTTGCTGCTTAATTGGTAAACGGCCATCAGTGCAACAGGGGCAGCAAAAGGACCTGCCAGCAGAAAGAGGACAAAGGCGGCTGTGAACCAGAATCCTTCGCTGAGTGAAACGGTGTGCGACTCAGTCCTGGTGAGTGCCAGGCTGATACTTTGGCTGTTGTGTCGATTGTTTTCTTTCATGGGAAGCTGTGGGTTTGTTTTTGAGGTCGTTGCTTGCTTTATACCCTTCAAAAGCAATCTCTGTGCCATATTGAGGTGTTCTTGGTCGGTCATCTCAGTTGACTGGCCTAATTGTCTGATAGAGCGTGAGAAGCACTGTTGTCTCAATGTATTTTGAATGATTCTTGAAGGTGCCTTGGTGTAGATATACTGTGATTGATGGCGTATTCTGCGTCTGGCTTGAAATTTGTGGGCGCAAAATGCTTCATTTCGTGCAGGTCTGTCTAACCATCTGGAAACAGAGTATAAAATTGATCGTGTCTGTCTGGTGATGTGTTGAGCGTTGCTGTTTTGACTGCAGCGCGGATTTTGGAAATTGGAATGTTTTTGAGAAAGATATGTAATATCAGGATGTTGGCTCTGTGGGCGAGGGGGCGAGGGCGTGGAGTGCGTCTGTCAGGTGATGCGGGCACGGCTGT
>CALENA010000144.1 GCA_937910875.1 uncultured Desulfobulbaceae bacterium
ACCGATGACCAGTTACAGTTCCCGGTTTATGGCTATTCCTGGGCATTACGGTGAAGTTACATCAAAACAACCTTCCAGATCATGCCGGAAGGCAAGAAAACACATTTCCCCAACTGCAGAAACTCCCTACATTCATAATCAAAGACTGCCCTAACAAAAAATCCGTCTCAATGAGACCTGCCCTTCACAGCGCGCAGATGTCATCATAGAACAATAGCAGAGAATCATACAATTACTTGCCAAAAATCACGATCCAGACAACGAAAGCAACCCAACCCAAAATGAAAATGAGCGATCATGTCAAAGATGAATCACTCGGAAGTATCATCACCCGAGCATGCACTTGCCTCTTCATAGATCACTGCCTCACCCTTCCGGCCGTTGCATTTCAAAACAAAGGGTCCTTGCAGGCGCAGATGACGGATAGAGCGCCCCTCACTCATCAGGTTCTGCCTGGCAAGCCACGACCAGTCAAGACGATCCTGCGTTACACCTTCGCTCCCTCCTGCTCTTGCCACCTCATCAACCGTGAGATAGGGAATACCCAGCGAAGTAATATTCTGAAAAAAATGGGAGCCCTGCGAAGGGTCGGCTCGAAGCTGGCTGTTGCGCAACTCGATGATTGCACCAACACCTGAAATATCACGCCACTGTACAGGAATACCCAGCCAGGGATCGGCCGATCCCCAGCGCCCGGGACCAATCAGGAGATACGGCCTGCCCTCGGCCACCAGCTTCCGATTGATGTTGCCGATCTCGACAGCTGTCTGTTTGGTCGCCGCAGGATCAAAGGCGTCTGGTCGCACATGGACGATATCTGCCATCTCATCAAAGCGACCATGCCCCAGACTCTTACTCGAACAACAAACGGCCTGACTCCGTTCTCGATCACAGATATTGACATCAAATCGCTCCTCACCACTCACCATGGGGCGAAGTTGGAGAAAATAAAACACACTCCTGGCCGGATCAGGATCGAGACAAACCGCAAACTCCATCTCAATTTCGCAGCCCATTCCCTCGCGACCAAGGGCAAGCAGCGTCGAGATAATCTTGGGCAAGGGATAGAGATCATACTTGAGGATCTGAGCAAAAGTCAGGACCTTGAGACCGGGCAGGGCCACATCCCGAATCCGATGTTCATCGGCCACATAGGTCGAGGCCAGGGCCAGCACCGGAGCTTCGGCTTCAGCATCCTGCACCTCACGCCGAACCAGATTCGACCCCTCACGAACCAGATGCTCCGAACGTGTCATATCCAGGGCATAAAACTGGCGCTGACAATTGGCCAGAATATCATCAACCATGGAAAACTGAACCAGCCGTTTTGGCTGGGCCGGAGAAAAACGAAGCGATTTTTCTCCTTCAACCACGGTCTTCCCGATCCCTAAGGCAATATGGACAATCCCGTCCTCGGCTCGCATTCCCATGACCGGGTAATAATTATGAGACTGAGCCACACCAGAGATTGCCGGATAGTAGAAATCGCCATGCTGTTTCCCGGCCACTTCCTGAATCAAAACAGCCATGGCATCCTGCCGCCCCTGTTGAGTTGCCCGGGAAAAGGCCCGGGGACTCTCAAACCAGGTGGAAGCGTAGACCAGTTTGACCGCCTCTTCCAGCTGACGGAAACGGATTTCAAAGTCAGCATGATTATTGGCCAGAAAATAGGTGGAATACAACCCGGCATAGGGTTTGAACTGAGCATCTTCCAACAGGCTCGACGAACGGATTGACAGCGGAAAATCAATGTGGGCCAAATACTGCCGGAGGTTCACCGCCAACCATTGGGGCAATCTGGCCGCAAGAAAATAATCGGCCACATCCTCATCAGCCATCCCCTCCAGTGCATGCAGATCATTTTCCTGCACAAAATCATCAAAGCCCTTGCTGGCAATAACGCAGGTCCGGGGAATCATCACCCGCAGCTTTGCCGGATCAAGATCGCCCCCCCGCAACTGCTGCAACGAGGCCCACATAAAGGCAATACCACGCCCCTTTCCCCCAATGGAGCCTTCGCCGATCTTGACAAAATCCATGATCTCCGGCTGATACGTGGCTGCTGAAAACCTGGCCACCACTCCCCGCTGCCGCAGCTTCCGCTGAGCATGAATCTTGGAGACCAGATCCTCACGTAATGTTTCACTGCCCGGAATCTCTCTCATCCGGTCTCGATGCAGACGGGCAGCCAGAGTGACCTCAGCCCGGGCCATGGTCCAGTTGAAGAAATGATTGCAATGGGCGTGATAAACAAGCGACTCGACCGGCATGGTTTTCATGGCCTGTTCCAACTCAAAAAAATTGGTGGCTCGACCAAGGACCGTGCCATCGGGCAGGCGAAAAACAAAATCGCCAAAACCCAGGTACTGCAGAAAAAAATCATGCAGCTGAGCCGGCAGAGCCGCAGAATTTTTATCCACAAAGACCGCCGGGATCGACTCCGCCCTGGCCCGGTTGTCCGGCTGAGACGAGAGCAGCAGCAGGGGCATATCCGCAGACTCAGCCCTGATCTGTTCAATCAATCGAAAGCCCGCCTCACTGTCCAACTTATTCTGCCGGGGGAAACGGACGTCAGAGATCACCCCAAAGATATAGGGTTTGTAGAGTTCATAGAGGGTCAGGGCCTCCTCGTAATTAATGGCGGTCAGGATCTTGGGTCGGGCGCGCATGCGCAAGAGACGATGCTCCATGTTCAGGCTGTCGTCAAGAACGGCCTGGGTCTGCCGAACCAACTCCTTATAGAGCATGGGCAAAATAACCGAGCGGTACTGGGGCGAGTCCTCCACAAAAAGAATGACCCGCACCAGGGCGCGCTCGGTGTCATAATCGACATTGACCCGATCCTCGAAGTTCTTGACAATGGCCAGGATCAGGTCTGATTCGCAGCACCACCAGTAGATCTCATCGATATCCTGACAATCCGCACCCTCAGGCAGGGGATACACCAGGCGGAGATTATGGGTCAGCAAAACAACGGGCAGAGTCGGGCGGATTTTCTTGATGGCAGAACCCAGGGCAAAGCCATCCATCCTGCCAAGACGTGGCATGGAGATTACCAGATCAAAATTCTGCCGCTGAACAATGGCCAAAGCATCGACACCGGAGGAAACCCAGGTGATGCGTGGAGCGCCACTGAGGTTCAGCCCGCGGTACTCATTGATGATCCGGCTGGCAATCGAGCCGTCTTCCTCCATGATAAAGGCATCATAGGGGCTGGAGACCAGAAGGATCTCCCGCACCTTAAAGGCCATGAGATCATGGAATATCTTGAAATGGGGATCAAAGCTGGAGATGTTCTGGTCGGGGCCAGGGGGCATGATCCTGTTCCAGGGAAAAGAGGGCTGAAAGACAGGCGTGTCACTGTCCTTTCAAGAGAGTTTGCAGGATGAGGGGAGCTGCAACAAACAGAATCCACCTGCAACAACACCCTGTTATCCTATACCCCTTTTGCGCAAAAAGGTAGGCCTGATCAAAAAAACTTACCCTGCACAGCCGCTGAACCTGACCAGCTTGCAGCACAAGAATGATGACTTTTCTGCACTCAGAACAGGGTACGGGCAGCCTTCAGCTCAGCCGGGGTGTTGATATTGAGCCAGGAATCTCGAAGGGTATAGGGAATAACCGGAGTCTCAATCTTTGATCGGCGGGCAACCTGGCCGATCTTGAGACAGTCAGATGCGGCCAGATCTTCAAAATAGCGGATGGCACGAAAATCATAATGGGCGAGCAGGGGCTCCACAAACCCATCGTGCTCCAGACGGGGGACCGTTCCCCAGGAGCCCGGCCTGCGTCGAGCCAGAAGCCACTCAAGGGCCGGAGAACTGATCACCGGCATATCACAGGCCAGAAGGAGCCAGGAGAACCTGGGCCGCCAGCGCATGGCGGCCAGAATCCCGGCCAACGGCCCCTGAATCCCGGGGGCATCGACCAGCCGAGGCAGATCTGCCAGGCTGGGTGGGACCTCACCGGCCCCGGAAAGAATAATTCCATCGGTCAGAGGACGTAGCAGGGCCACGGTCTCTTCAAGCCAGGTCGTCTTATTCTTGGCCAGCAGATGTTTCGGACTGCCCATCCGGGAACTGCGACCGCCGATCAAAACACAGGCCCAAACAGGCGTTGCCAGACAGAGTTGGGCCAACCAGGTCAGCACGGCCTGAATCGCCAGATGGGGATCGTCGTTCGGTCGAAAGACATGAATGACATCCGCGCCAGACTCTCCGACCTGGTCCCCCACCGAGCGTTGAAGCAGAAACTGGGCTGCACCGCTGTGATAATCACCAACCAGGAGCACCAGATCGTGGCCTGCCACGAGATCCTCCAGGAAATTCAGATCTTCGGCATCAGTTACATCCAGGGCAGACCGGTAGACAACTGTACTGCCAGTTGCCCCCGCCAGCACATGGCTGTCTGGCTCATCACGACAGACCAAGGCCAGACGCAGACCCTCAGATGCCAGTTGTCTCAACAGTCCGGACATAAACAGCCCACTTTGGCCATTGCCTGCTCCGCAGAACTCGATGATGGGCAGCCAAGATGACTGCCCCTGTTCAGTTCTGAGCGACCGACACTCCATCACGAAGCCACCAGCAACCCTTGATCGCTCTCGGGCAAGATGCCGGCTTGCCGGCCCCGGTCAAAAAAGGCCTGAACCGCGGCCAGCCCTTCACTGCCAAGATCAGATGAAAAATCATTCACGTAAAGTCCGATATGACTTTGCATCACCTGTTCATCGATCTCCTGGGCATGGGCCCGGATATAGGGCAGACAGTCAGCAGGATGGGCATGCGCCCAAGCCACCGAGGCCCGAATGGCCTGATCAATGGCGGTGATCCGTTCTTCCCCCAAAGAGCGCCTGGCCGCGATGCATCCCAGCGGAATGGGCAGGCCCGAGGTTTGTTCCCACCAGTGGCCAAGATCCTGTAGACAGATCAGACCAAACTGGTCATAGGTAAAACGACTCTCATGAATAATCACCCCGGCATCAACCTCACCGGCCTGCACCGCTGCCATGATCCGGTCAAAACGCATGGGCACCAGTTCTGAACACTCGGGGCAGAAGAGAGAAAAAAGCAGGGCAGCCGTGGTCAGGCGACCGGGGATGGCCACCCGACAGTGCGCCAGACTTCTTGATTCGATCTGCTTTCCGGCCACCAGCAAAGGGCCGCAGCCCCGGCCCAGGGCACTGCCGGCCGAAAGCAGGCAATACTCGTCCAGGACATGAGCCAGGGCATGAAAAGACAGCTTGGTGATGTCAAAACGACCGGCCAGGGCCCATTCATTCAGGGTCTCAACATCATCCAGAACAGGGGGGGCCAGGGTCAGTCCCGGCAGGGAGAAACGACCATGGATCAGGCCACAGAAGATAAACGTATCGTTGGGACAGGGGGAGTAGGCAAGGGTCAGGGGTTTCATGGATTACAGGATCAGTTCACGGCAGAGGAGAGTCGCGCCCTGGCCACAGAGAGCACAGGCCTCAGTCAGACGCCAGCTCTCAAGGTCCCGATCCTCGACCAGGTTTGAGATGCAGCGCAGTTCCAGAAGCGGCAGCTCAAATTCTTCACAGACGCGGGCCACGGCCGCACCCTCCATATTCTCACACAGGCCATGATACTGACGGGCCAGCATTGTTCCCCGTTTCAGAGTGGCACTGGCACAGTTCACGGTCACAAAGGGGCCAGACAGACAGCCCAGCTGATGCGCCTGAAACACCTCCCTGGCGCGTCCTCGCAAAACCGGATCAAGAACGAAACCGGTCCTGGGGGCAACGGGAGCTGCCAGAGGCTCTATCCGCGTCTCGTAACAAAGGCCACTGTCACCCAACACCTCGGTCTCGGCCAGACACAGGTCAAGCAGTCCGGCCCGCTGACCGTCCAAAGCAGAAAAAGAGACATAGGCCCCGGCCACTCCAATATTCAAGACCCAATCGATCTCTGACCGGTTTTGGACAAGGAAACGGGTCAAATGAAGCGCAGTCTCCACAGAGCCGACCCCGGCCACCAGGGTCAGGCAGTCCTGATCTCCGGCTACACGGGCCTGGCGAAATGCAGCCAGCTCAAATTCAGTTGCGGCAACTACAAGGATCATGGTAGGTAAAAGAGTTTTCGCCCCATTGCGTATCAATCGAAAATTCCGGGCAAACCCGATTTCGCCCCCCATATATTTACTGGAAAACAAAACAAAAATGCAACAGGATTTCACCCTTTCGGCTTACGACTATGAACTGCCGAAAGAAAACATCGCCCAGTTCCCGGTCGACCAGCGGGATAACTCACGACTCATGGTCATCAACCACCGAACCGGGGTTCGTGATCATCGCCGCTTCAGCGATATCTGCGATCTTATCCCCCCGGGTGACCTGCTGGTGGTCAATGACACCCGAGTCTTTCCAGCCCGGCTCCGGGGGCACAAGGGCACCGGCGGCAAGATCGAGATCTTCCTGCTGGCCTTTCCGGCAATCCTTGCAGACCGACCAGACCAGGCCACCACCCAGTCCTCCACGAAACAGGCCGAGGCCGAGGCCCTGATCAAGGCCTCAAAACGACCCAAGCCAGGTGAAGAGATCAGAATCAGCAAAGATCTCTCCTGCCGCGTCACTGAACTCCTGGACGGGGGCAAGGCGAAAATCCTCCTGGACTTCAACAGAGAACGGGAACTGAGCGAGATTCTCAGCGACTGTGGCCAGGTCCCCTTACCCCCTTATATCGAACGGAGCAAGGGCAGCACGCCCCAGGACCTGCAACGCTATCAGACCATCTACGCCAATCAGCCGGGGGCAGTGGCCGCCCCGACGGCCGGGCTCCACTTTTCCGAAGAGTTACTGGGAAAATTATCAGGACAAGGAATAGAACTGGCCAAAATCACCCTGCATGTGGGCTACGGGACCTTTGCGCCAGTCCGCCACGAGGCCATCCGTGATCACCAGATCCATGAAGAATATATTCACATCTCAGACGGGACTGCCCGGCAGATCAACCGGGTGCGCCAGGAAGGGGGAAAGGTCTGGGCCGTTGGTACCACCACGGTCCGAGCCCTGGAATTTGCGGCAGACAGTGAAGGACAGATACAGGAAACTGACGGCTGGTGCGACCTCTATATCATCCCAGGTTACCGGTTCAAGGTCGTCAACCGGCTGATCACCAATTTTCACCTCCCTCAGTCATCCCTGCTCTTTCTGGTCTCGGCGTTCTGCGGGCGAGAGTTTCTGCTCGAAAGCTACCGGGAGGCCATCGCCACAGGCTACCGTTTTTATTCCTACGGCGATGCCATGGCCCTTATTGAGGCTCAGTAAGAGGACTCAAAGAGTCTCTTGGGCCGGCAGCCACTCCAAACCAGACCGGAAAGGCACAACGATTCCAACCAGCATGGCTGGACCAAACCAGCCAGCCTCAACCAACCATGACAGTTCGTTCCTTCGGCATGGCCAGTCATAGCACCAGACGAACTTTCATTTAATAATCAGCTGGTTGTGGCCGGGCATTGACTGCAAGCCCCCGCGGCAGGACAGGCGGGAGCCGCGGCCGGCTTGGTCTCAGCAGGTTTTCCGGCACTGGCATAGCCATCGGCATACCAGCCCCCGCCCTTGAGCTTGAACGAGCTCATGGACATCAATTTTTTCACTGACCCGTCACACTCCGGACAGTGACTCAGCGGCTCGTCAGCCATCCGCTGCTGCACCTCAAAGACCTTCTGACACTCACTGCATTCATATTCATAGACTGGCATTACTTTGGCTCCACACATGCTGGAATAACTTGTCACAACCCTTACAATTAAATCACTTCAAAGAGAAAGAGGCCTACCCCCTTCCCCATACGTCTGCCCTACAATAATTCTCTCTGGCTGTTCTGTCAATATCAGCCCTTTCCTCAGCCGAAAAGCTGCTTTCTGCTTCTTTCTTGTTGTTCTACACCCTTTTTGTTATACACATTCATCTTTCGTATTTCTAGTTTCCATTCAACCCTGTCCTCTATGATTATGATTGGTATCTTTGATTCAGGCATCGGCGGCATGACCGTGGCCCGGGCCGTAGAACAGCTGCTCCCTGAGCTCCCCCTGGTCTATTATGGCGACATTGCCCGTACACCTTACGGCAGCAAGAGCGCGGCCACCATCATCAACTACTCCCTCGAAAACACAGAATTTCTGCTCAAACAAGGGGCTGAGCTGATCATTATTGCCTGCAACTCAGCATCCAGCGTGGCCACCGAAGCCCTGCGCCAGGAATTCAAGGTCCCGATCATTGAAGTGATCAGCCCGGCCGCAGCCGAGGCCGTACGCCAGAGCCGCTCGGGCCGGATCGGAATTATCGGTACCCGGGCCACGATCAGGAGCGGCGTCTACGAGCAGACCATCCGCGAGCTTGCCCCTGACAGCCAGGTGGTGACCCAGGCCTGTCCCCTGCTCGTGCCCCTGGTGGAAGAAGGTTGGACCAATCGCCAGGAGACCAAGATGATCATCCGTCGCTACCTTCATCCCCTCAAGGACCAGCAGATCGACACCCTGATCCTGGGCTGCACCCACTATCCCGTCCTCAAGGAGCTGATCCAGCACCGCATCGGCCGCCGGGTAAGCCTGATTGACTCCTCTATCGAGACGGCCAAGGCCCTGCAACGCTTTCTGGCCCACAATCCAGACCTGATCAAGAGCACAGGCAGCTCCCCCAACCACAGCTACTTTGTCTCGGATCTTACCGATGCGGCCCAGGCAATGGCCCGTAAAATCTTTCAGCGCCCTGTGGAGCTTCGCCTGGCATGAACAGACCTTGTTTTTATTACTCGCTGGTTCTTTCAGTCCTCATCATCTCCATGCTGCTTCCAACCACGGCCGTATTGGGCAACAGCGATAAACCGACTGAAACAATTGCCCGGGTGCAGCAGACCTATGACCAACTCCAGAGCCTGAGTTTCAGTTTCAGCCAGAGCAGCCAGGGCCCGTTCAGCACTCAGGACCGACTGGGTCGGGGACAGGCCATATTTCTGCGCAGCGCAGAGGCCTCAGGCCAGGCCAGAATGCGCTGGGATTATGAGGAACCAGATCATCAGGTCCTGATCAGTGACGGTGAGACTTTGCGCATGTACTTTGCCAGACTCCAGCAGCAGATCATCACCCCGACCACAGCTCTTGAACAGGACCTGACCTACTCCTTTTTCAGCGGTCGCACCCGCCTGGACGAATCCTTTGAGATCCTGGCCGCCGACCAGGCCCTTCCGGCTGACGGCCAGAACCTTTCGAATCTGGCCACGATCCGCCTGCTCCCCAAAAAAGAACAGTCTCAAATCCGTGAGATCCAGCTCATCATCGGGGCTGACTTTCTGATCAGGGGTATCGAAATCGTTGACCATTTTGACACCCGAACCATACTGACCCTGAGCGATATCCAGCCCAACAGTCTCAAGAACCTGGCCCCGGCTGAGCGCGACCAGCTCTTTTTCTTCAACCCACCGCCGGACACGGAAATCATCCGCCAATGACCCGACCAGCAGGACTTTCTTTATCAGGCCCCCTGCGGGTCGCCCTGATCTCCCTGCCCTGGGCAATATTCAATCGACCCTCGATCCAACTCGGAGCACTCAAGGCCTTCCTCGAACAGGACCCACAGATCCGGTGTGACACCTTCCACCCCTATCTGCTCACGGCCAAGATCCTGGGAACCGGTGTCTATCACCGACTGGCTGAAAACAGCTGGGCCGGCGAGGCCCTGTTCAGCCCCCTGCTCTTTCCCGAACAACACCAGGCCGCAGACCGACTCTTCAGTAAAAGTTGGAGTCGTCAGGACAAGCCACCCCTTGATTTTACGGTCACTGTCAAGATCCTGGATCAACTGCTTGCTGACTGGCTTACCAGGATTGATTTCAGCTGCTATCAACTGGTTGGGTTTTCCATCTGCTTCAACCAACTCCTCTCCTCGCTGACCGTGGCCAAACGCCTTAAGGACGAGCATCCGTCCTTGCCCATCGTCTTCGGCGGCTCGGGCTGTGTCGGCCCCATGGGAGAATCTCTCCTTCAGACCTTTTCCCAGGTGGACTATATTGTCCACGGCGAGGGTGAAAAAAGCCTCAAACGCCTGTGTGATCATCTGATCAACCGACACAAGCTGCTGCCTGCCCAGGTAAAACATCGTCAGCAGGTCATTCCGGGTGAGCCGGTCTCACCGATCCAGGATCTGGAAGAACTGCCTCTTCCCGACTACCGCCCCTATTTCAAGGAACTGCAGCAGATTTTTCCGGGACAGCCCTTCATCCCGATCCTGCCGGTGGAATTTTCGCGCGGCTGCTGGTGGAACCGTTGCACCTTCTGCAATCTCAATCTGCAATGGCACGGCTACCGCTGGAAAAAAGCTCAACGGATGTGGACAGAAGTCCAGGCACTCTCCAGGGCCTACCAGTCCCTGGACTTCACCTTCACAGACAACGCCCTGCCCCCGGCCGAAGCCGATCAATTTTTCCAGAATCAGGACATGGCCCGAACTGACCTGGATTTTTTCGCTGAAATCAGGATCATCACCGATCCCAGACGGCTGGCCCTGTATCGCCGAGGGGGGCTGAGCACTGTCCAGGTGGGAATCGAATCCCTCAGCAGCTCATTGCTGAAACGGATGGACAAGGGAACCACGGCCATCGAAAACATTGCCGCCATGAAAGGGGCCCTGGCCTGCGGCCTTTGCCTTGAGGGCAACCTGAT
The DNA here is from genome assembly GCA_937910875.1 of uncultured Desulfobulbaceae bacterium. Taxonomy (GTDB): domain Bacteria; phylum Desulfobacterota; class Desulfobulbia; order Desulfobulbales; family Desulfocapsaceae; genus Desulfatifera. The sequence continues at coordinate 10,681 of CALENA010000144.1, forward strand.
CATTCAATTCCCCGGCAGCAGTGAAGATGAAGCTCAGGAGACGTTGACAAATCTTGACTTTGTCCTCCCTTACCCACCCCTGAAAAGCGCCGCCTTTTTCCTCGGCCATGGCTCACCAGTGCAGCAGGAGCCCTCCCGTTTTGGTATTACAGCCATTACCCAACATCCCAAAAACAGACAGCTTCTGCCCGCCCCCTGCCTCAATTCCCTGACCATGCTGATCAAGGGCTATCGTGCAGACCAGCGCCTCCAAAGGAAACGATGGCAGGAGGTGCGCCGCAAGATCAGCGACTGGCAGGCCTTCCATGAACAGCGTGGCAAACAGAAATACCCGGCCCTCAGCCAGCGCGACGGCGGTACCTTTCTCATCATCCGCCAGGAACGGCACCATGGCCCCACCCTCCTGCACCGCCTCCAGGGGCGCTCGCGCGAAATTTACTTGTACTGCGCAACGATCCGTAAACGCAGAGACGTCCACCAACAGTTTCCGATGATCCTTCCCGAGTCACTTGACCGCTTTCTGTCTGAATTGACCCAAAAACATCTGCTCTTTCAGGAAAAAGACCAACTCCTGGCCCTGGCCGTGCCGGTACCAGACACCATCACCCACGTTGAGGGGTGATCTCTCTTTTGCTTCCGGACAGATCATGGTATGATCGTCTGCCCAAGCATCGGGCTTCACCCAGGTCACCTGTGTTCAACCACGGTTACCTCCATTCAATCAAGTAACAGACAGGTACAGATATGTCCCAGGACACCAGCGACGCGAGTTTTGCCGAACTCTTCCAGGAAACCACAACCCGCCTAAATCAACGGCTCAGCCCGGGTCAGAAGATCACTGCCCGGATCGCCGATCTTGCCCCGGAGACCATTTTCATCGATATCGGTGGCAAGAGTGAAGGTATCCTTGATCGGTCCGAGGTGGACGAGACAGAACGGCCTGCAGCCGTGGGTGATCCACTCTCTGTTTATTTTCTGCGCAGCACTGGTTCAGGAATGATCTTCACCACCAAGATCGGTGGCTCTGGAGGGGCAGCCCACCTGGAAGAGGCCTGGCAGGCTCAGATCCCTGTCCAGGGTGTGGTCAAAAAAGAAATCAAAGGCGGTTTCGAGGTCATGATCAGTGGCTCGGTCCGCGGCTTCTGCCCTTTCTCTCAGATGAGTTTACGCCGGGTCGAAAACGCGGCCGAGACCTTCCTGGAACAGTCCATGACCTTCCTCATCACTCGCTATGAACAGGATGGCCGCAATCTGGTCCTCTCTGCCCGAGCCGTGCAGGAACGAGAACGGGAAGAACTGAAGGAAGAGTTGAAAAAAACCCTGAGCGAAGGTCAGACGGTCACGGGCACCATCAGCAGCATTCGTGACTTCGGGCTCTTTGTTGATCTGGGTGGAGTTGACGGCCTGGTCCCCCTGTCTGAGCTGGGCTGGAGCCGGGTTGAAAACGTCGCAGAACTCTTTACGGTCGACGACAAGGTCAAGGTCATGATCAAGGGGCTGGACTGGGAAAAAGATCGGATCACCCTGAGCATCAAGGAGACCCTGGAGAATCCCTGGGACCAGATCACCATCACCTTACCCATTGGCATCACGGTCATGGGCCGGGTCGCCAGACTGACGAATTTCGGGGCCTTTGTCACCCTTGTCCCGGGCATTGACGGCCTGGTCCATATCTCCAAACTCGGCCAGGGACGCCGAATCAACCACCCGCGTGAAGTCTTGGAGGAAGGGCAGGACCTGGAAGTCCAGGTGGATGAGATTGATCTTGAGAAGAGGAATATCCGCCTGAGCCTGGCCGATCAGGCAGCGGTTGAGGCCGAAACAACTCCCAAACCAGCACCCGGGGGACAGGCGCCACGTGAGCCCGTCCAGCACCAGACCCCGAAATCGATGGGCACCCTGGGAGACCTGCTCGGGGCAAGCCTCAAAGAGAAACGGAAATAAGTCGGCGTTGTCGTTCGCCTTAAGCACACAAAAAAAACAAGGGACGTCCTGCAAGGTGCCCCTGACTCAAAAAGCATCCATCCCGGCTCACTAAGGGCCTGTAAATAAATAACCTGGTCAATCTTACATCTTACTTTCGGGTCATCTTTGAATGCGGCTCAATCACAAAATCCTCAACGTAGCCCTGCTACATCTGCGGTTTTATTCAATCGCCGCACCCAAATCTGGCCCAAAACCAAGCGTAATATCAGCCAAGTTATTTATTTACAGGCCCCAAGGAATGGATGCTTTTTCATGTCGTCGCCTTGGTCACAAGACGACCCGATATCAATGAAGAAGTAAAACTCAGACAGGGAGATGCCGGCGCATGATCTCGAACATGATCACTCCGGCGGCCACGGAACTGTTGAGCGAATCGAGATCACCCAGCATCGGGATTGAGATCAAAACATCACAACGGCGCTGAACCAGGGGCCTGATTCCAGGACCCTCACCACCGACCACCAGACACAGGGGCAGGTCAAAGTCAGTCTGATAGAGAGACGCTGCCGTCTCGTCCTTGACCGCGCCAAAAACCCAGAGACCGGCATCCTGTAAGCGTTGAAGGCTCTCAGCCAGATTGGTCACCTGACAGATATCCATGTGGGCCATGGCCCCGGCCGCTGATTTGGCGGCTGTCCCGCCCAACGGAGCCGAACGCTCCCGGGTCACCAGCACCGCGGCCATGCCCGAGGCATGCGCCGAACGAATGATCGCCCCCAGATTGTGCGGATCCTGGAGACAATCCAGGGCAATAAGGCGCGGTTTTTCCCCGGCTGCCACCTGCTCCCTGAGACGGCCGAGCAACTCATCAAACTCCAGGAGTTCGGTCTGATTGACCCGGGCCACAACCCCCTGATGTCGGGCCTCCGATGCCTCCGGACCGGTCAGCTTCAAACCAGAGACAAAGGTCAGCCTGACACCCTGCTCTTTGGCCAGCTCGATTAACTCCTCCCGCTTGCCACCATGATGATCCTTGACCAGAATGATCTCAGCAATCCGTTCGCCTCCCTGCTTCAAGACCTCAAGCACCGGATGAACGCCCCAGAGCAAGTCATCACTGAGGCGAATCAACCGGTCCTGGCCACCACTGCCTTTGGGCCGACTGCTGCCTGATGGACCACTGCCCTTGAGACCGATAACCTGGGCCTCTCCTGCCCTGACCGTCTCAGGCCGCCGGGTTCGGGTGACCGGGCTATTTTTTTCAACTTTTTTCGACCCGGACCGTGAGGGCGCTTCCCTCTTGGTGCTGGCGGACAAATTGCCATCTCTCCTGGCTCTACCTGCACCTGTCTGTTCTCCCGATCGTTTTGGTGCTGGTCTCTTTGTTTTCACAGTCCCTCCAGTACAATAGGCTGGCCCGAAGGCAGGCGATGCGCCCGACTCCTTTCGGCCAGAACCACAGCCTTCAGGACCGTGACGGCCTCCTCCAGCTGATCATTGAGCAGCAGATAATCATACTCCACCGCCGCCCGCATTTCTTTTGCGGCATTGCGCAGGCGCAGACCAATGGTCTCGTCGCTGTCTGTCTTACGGCCCCGCAAACGGCGTTCGAGTTCGGCCAGAGACGGTGGACTGATAAAGACAAAGGCCCCATCAATCAGCTGAGAGGCCCGGACAATCGCCGCACCTTGGACATCAATGTCCAAAATCACGTCCACTCCCTGCGCCAACTGTGCCAGTACCGCCTCCCGGCTGGTCCCGTAGAAGTTGCCATGGACCTCGGCCCACTCCAGAAAGGCCCCCTGATCACGCATGGCCGCAAAACGCTCCTGACTGACAAAGTGATAATCCACACCATCAACCTCACCGGCCCGTGGGGCGCGGGTGGTATGAGAGACAGAAAAGGCCAGATTGTCAAGCTCGGCCATAACCCGTTTGAGCAAGGTGGTTTTACCGGCTCCTGACGGGGCGGAAAAGATAAAAAGGCGTCCTTGGGCCATCACTGCCCCCCCTTTTTTCTGCTCTGTTCCGATTTCTTCAGCTGTTCGATCTCGGCCAGCTGAGTCTCGATGCGCAATGCGCCCAGACGCTGGCTGATGGTCTCGGGCTGGACAGAAGAGAGAACCACGTGATTCGAGTCCATGACCAGGATCGACCGAGTCCGGCGGCCCTCGGTCACATCAATGAGCTGCCCGGCCTGTTTGGCACTCTCCTTGAGTTTCCGGGCCGGCGACGAACCGGTATTGATCACGGCCACAATTTTTTCAGCCATCACCGTATTGCCAAAACCAATATTGATCAGTTTCATACTCTCTCTCACCACCTCTTCAGACCATCTTGGGCCTTGCCAAAGCCCAAATATTCTCGGGACAGCGCAACGTTGTCTCTCCTGCCTGACTCAATCAGCACAGTTCAAGAAAACTCAAAATCTGGACGCAATCCAGCCAGAGAAGAAACTGGCCGGTCTCTTATTCAATATTTTGGACCTGCTCGCGCATCTTCTCCAGCTCCCCCTTCAGATCAACGGTGAGATGGGCAATCGTCGCATCGTTAATCTTGGAGGCCATGGTATTGACCTCCCGCAGAAACTCCTGGAGGAGAAAATCCAGCTTACGCCCCACAGGCTCAGGCGCAGCTAAAAAGGCACGAAACTGTTCGAGATGGCTGCGCAGGCGAACGATCTCTTCGGTGACGTCGGTCTTGTCGGCCAAGATTGCCACTTCCTGCGCCAGACGCTGCTCATCCAGCTGAATCCGGTCCAGAAGTTTGACTAGACGTTCTGCCAGCCCCTGCTGCCGTTCCTGAAGAAGAATGGGGATAGCCGCCTCAATCTGCTCCACCACCGCCGTAAAATGATCCAGCCGGGCTGTAAGATCCACGGCCATGGCCTTACCCTCGCGAGTTCGCATCTCCTGACAATCGGCCAGGGCCCGGTCCAGGGCCTGGCCTGCCAACAAGAAGGCCACCTCTTCATCTTCACTCTGCTGTTCCAGGACCAAGACATCTGGATAGGCGGCCAGATCGCGCAGACTGGGCCGTTCCTCCATTCCAAGTTCCCGGGCCAGGGTCAGCAGACCTGCGTGATAGTTGCCGGCCAGTCGGCTGTTTACCCGAACGGTCATCAGATCGGAAAAATCCCCACTCACGGTCAGCAGCAGATCGACCCGCCCCCGCTGATGCAGGACCGCGACCTTCTTTCTCAACCGTTCTTCAAGCATCCCATAGCCGCGAGGCAGCTTGATATTCACATCAAGATGACGGTTATTGACACAGCGCAGTTCCGCCTGCCAGGTCCTGCCGTCACTCTCGGCCTCACCCCGGCCAAAACCGGTCATGCTCATCACACTGGCCATCATTTCTCTCCTTCATGCTGCAGTTCAACCAGCAATTCTTCCATATTCACCGTGGCCGTGCCCACCTTGCCGACCACAATTCCTGCCGCAACATTGGCAAGAGAGGCCGCATCAATAAGCGAGGCCCCGGAGGCCAGGGCCAGGGCCAGGACAGCCACCACGGTATCGCCGGCTCCGGTCACATCAAAGACCTCACGGGCCAAGGTCGGAATCGTAACCATCTTGGTCCCAGACTCAAGCAGGGCCATTCCGGCCTCACCCCGAGTGACCAGAACCGCCTCACAGGAAAAACGCTCACACAGCAGTTGGGCGGCCCGGGCCAGTTCCTCTCCTGTGCGAATGGTCATCCCCGCCATCCGTTCTGCCTCCAGATGATTAGGGGTCATCACAGTGGCCCCGGCAAAACGCTCCGGCTCCTGGGGTTTGGGGTCAACCACCACTGGAATCCGGCGCCCGCTTTCCCGGGAAACCCGGTGCACAAGGTCAAGCAGCTGCTCCATAAGGGCCTGACTGACAACCCCCTTATAATAATCGGAGACGACCACCGCATCAACCGTGGCCAGCTGCTCTGCCACACAACGCATCAGGGCCGCAACCACTTCAGGCCCTGGATCACCGACCTGTTCCCGATCAAAACGAACGATCTGCTGGCCCTGCGCCACCACTCGAGCCTTGACCGTAGTCGGACGGTCGACAACAACCAGTCCGCAATCAGAAGTACCCAGATCAGCCATGAGCTCCCGGAGCCGTCCGCCCATCTCATCCGCCCCGACAATCCCACACAACAGGGCCTCGCCCCCCAGGGCATAGATATTGTGGAGGACATTGGCCCCACCACCCAGGAGCAGCTCTTCCCGGTTGACATTGACCACCGGTACCGGGGCCTCAGGCGAGATCCGACTGACACTGCCCCAGATAAAATGGTCGACGATAATATCACCGATCACCAGAATCCTACTTCCGGCCAGATGTCTAGCCACTTCCTGCAAATGTGTTGTCATTCAGGCACACTCCATTAAACGCTCGGCCGTTCGCTCAGAGGCAAAGACCAGCGATTCAATATCAAGAACGTCCAGGACATTCTGGGCAAAAAGAATCTTACAGCGGGCAGGAAAGCCATCGTCCAATTCCGCGTCCCAGAAAATCACCAGGAGAATCAGACGCGGCAGCACAGGGATCTGCAAGGCCACACTGCAACTTCCGGCCATGCTCTCATCAACCACACCGTCAATGGCTGCCGCTGCGCGCTGCAGGGCCTCCACCTGACCACTGAACCCGGCCGCAATCCGGTCTTCGCTGTAAACCTTAAGCGTCCTGATCTTGGCAATCGAATTGGGCAGAGACTCCATCCCAACCCACGGCCCCGGCACACCGCTGCCACCCCCAAAGTGAACATAATTATAGAGCAGGATCTGATCGCGCGGGTCTTCGGCCGGGGTGCCGTCAAGCTCGACCCGCAGATGGGCCAGAACCACATCACGCCCCAGACAACGAAAGCCCAGGGCATCGCGATCTGGGCCCAACCAGACACACCCCAGAGGGTTTGCCACGGCCTTGAAATCAAGCCGTGCCGCCTTGGCACGAAGGCACTCCACCAGGGCCAGATCTTTTTGTTGCAAGAGTTGATCCACCCGCTCCAGGCCGCCCCTCTCACCCGAATCCGCGGAAGATAGCTGACCCGCCAATTGAGCCGGATCAATATGGGGACACTTGCCCGGGTCTTCCCCGCCCTTGGTCACGGCCGCCGCAAAGGCCAGACAGGCCGGATAGCCACACTGGCCACAGTTGGTCATGGGCGTCAGCCTGACAAATTCCAAAGGTTGTAACGACATTGCAACTGTTCCAGAATGAAGGGTACAAACAAAAACGATGCCGTGGGATTACACCCTCCGGCATCGTTTGTTCTCCCCCTATGACAGGCCAGAGACCGGCCTTGAACTTCTTATTTTGTAACTATTCACCGTAATGCCCGGGAATAGCCATAAATCGGGAAATGTAACTGGTCATCGGTGCGCCAGGTTCGTCCATTCTGGACTTTGAAGCATACTTGTGTATGTGAGAAGGTCAGAATGGGCGAAAATGGTGTGCCGCTGAACAGTTACCTTATTTTTTGGTCTGTTTGTTGAGTTCTTGAATCATTTTATCGCTCAGGTCGATCTTGTCATCAAAGAACAGGACACCGGCCTTGGAATCAAGAATTGCGGTGTATCCTTCCTTCTTGGCATAGGTTTCAACCACCGTCTGCAGGCTCTTCAGGATAGGCTCCAGTTCACGGTCCTGCAGCTGTTTCAACTCACCCCGGGCATCCTCGGTCTTGGCCTGGAGATCACGCCCCTTGCGCTGATACTCACGGACCTTCTCATCCTTGGTTTCCTTGCTCCAGACCGAACTTTTTTTCTCAATATCCTGCTGCAGGGCCATCAACTCATCTTCTTCAATCTGAAACTTGGCCTGAAGTTCCTGGGCCTTCTTTTCAAAGGCCTCTTTGGCTTCTTTGCCTGCCGTGGATTCCAACAGTACCTTCTGGATATTCATGACCCCGATCTTGGTTTCGGCAGCCTGAACATCAGTGATGATCGGTGCAGAAAAAGTCAACACGGCACAGAAAAGGCCGGCACACAACATACGTTTCAACATATCAATTCTCCTTTTTCGTACGAATTATGGTTCAGAGTTATAGAACTCATCCGACCATCGACGGGTCGGTCACTATGACAAGATTCAACACCATCATAGGGTGTATGATATACAAACAAACACGACGGATGACAAATACTATTCACTATTTTGCACAAGCGACCTGATTTTGCTTGTAAAAGGCAATCCTCTTTCTCTAATATACAGAGAGAATGGACATGAAACCAATCATGTCACACAGTACCCTGACAAAACAGACAAAACACCATCAGATCAGACAGATGATTTATAACAGCCATGACCCAAGACAAATAAACCCGGGACACGTCCCGGATAAAACAGGGCTGAATTTCATTCAAAATCATCTTTTCGACAACTTTGCCACAGACAGGTATCATGCATACTCTCTATAAAGACAGCAACAGTCCTCGCATCGAACCGCAGGAACTGATCAGCAGCAATCCCTTTGGCACCTTTTTCGGAGTTTCCCAGGCTGTCCTTGACCAGGTCTGGGGGCAGCTCACCCATGAAAACGGGAATTCAGTTGCCTATATCAGCATGGAGATCGGCGCTGATCCTGATGTCTGCAATCCGGTCAAGGATCTGCTGGGCGATCTCCCTGTGGCTGACATATCAGACCCCCAACTGCTTTCATTCATTGAAAAACTGCGCAAGGGGCCGGAAAAAATACCCAACTACAGCGGAGGACTCGGCGTCCTGGCCGGGGATACCCTGAAGAGTTTTGCAGACTGTCATATCCCGGTAGCCGCAGTCAGCCTTTTTTATCGGCACGGCTATTTTTCCCAGTATGTCGACTCACTGCTCGGCCAAATATCACAACAGGTTTCCTGGAAGCCAGAGAAAACTCACGGTCTTTACCTGCTCCAGGACCCGGACCATCCCGACCAGCCCCTCACCATCGATGTCCCCTTTATCAACGAACACAATCAGGACAGCCTGGCCCAGGCCCAGGTGTGGATGAAGATGGAGATCAGCCAGCAGCTGGATTTTTTTGTCCCGGAATTCCTCCTCGATTTTCATCTGCCAGGCTCACCCGAACTGATCAAAAAAGCAGCGCGGCAGCTCTACAATGCCGAATCAACGATCATCAAGGCCGTCCAACGACGGATGCTGGGCACAGGAATCCTCCCCTTGCTTGACACCCTGGGCCTCACCGCCAAGACCATTCACCTCAACGAACAGCACGGGGTCAGCGTAGTCCTGCAACTCATCAGCCAGGAGTTGCGCCAGGAGTTGAACGGTCAGTCTCTGACCTCAGCCACCGACCAGCAGATTCTGGCCGCAGCCGACCGGGTGGCCCAGCATGTGGTTTACACCATCCACACCCCGGTCAAAGCAGGCCATGATCGCTTTGACAAGGGGATGTATGCCGGAATCAGCCGCTCATCCTGCCAGCACCTGCTGAACCTTCTGGCCCGCGATGACGACAGCCCGCACAGCTACAATTTCACCACCCTGGCCATGCAGGTCAACCGGGCCACCAACAGCGTCAGCCGTCTGCACCGTGACGTGACCCGCAAACAATTTCCTCAATTTGCCCACAAGATCAGCGCCATCACCAACGGCGTCCACCATCCGACCTGGATCAGCAACAACCGGGCCCGGGTTTTTGACGATTTCGAGGAACTCCGCAACTGGCGACATGACCCTGGCGTCATGCGCCAAAGCGAACAACTCAAGGACCAGCCCCGCTTTCGCAATCGCCTGCTCCAGGCCTGGCAGGACGACACCTCCCGCCTCTACCACCTGGTCAACCAGATGCTGATGGAGCACCGCAACCAACGACAAAAGACCTGGATCGACCCGCCGAATTTCTACTCCTCACTGATCGACACGCACAACCGGCTGACTCCGGATACTTTTACCATCGGCTTTGCCCGCCGTTTTTCCACTTACAAACGGGCTGACCTGATCTTTGATGACATGGACACCCTCTGTGAAATCCTGATCGAAAATAACTGGCCGGTCAATTTTCTCTTTGCCGGCAAGGCCCATCCAGCCGATGAGCCCGGCAAGACCCTGATCAAAATGATCCTTGACAGCCAGGAGGAACTCTACCGCAAGAGTCGGGGACTGGCCAATCTGATTTTTATCCCCAATTACGACATGAAACTGGCCAAGATCATGGTGGCGGGCGTCCATGCCTGGCTGAACAGTCCAAAACGCCCTCTCGAGGCCTCGGGGACCAGCGGCATGAAAGCAGCCTTGAACGGAGTGCCCAATATCTCAATCATGGATGGATGGTGGGTTGAAGGCTATCATGAGGGGGCCACGGGCTGGAAATTCGGCCATGAAGGACCAGTGGAAGAGGCCTGCCTCAGTGAAGACCCCTCGACCCTGCTCTACAAGGAAGACTCGGCGGCCTTCTATCAGCTGCTCCCGGAAATTCTGGCAGGCTTTTATACCGGCTCATCCCCTGAACTGTTTCTCGACAAGGCGGCCATGAATCTGGCCCTGAACATCCCGATCTTCAACACGCACCGGATGACTGCCGAATACCTCCAACGCTATCGGCTTTCGCTGCCCCGAGAACAGGAAAAAATCATGCTCCGACACAGCAGCTGCTATGACAGCAACAGACAATAACTGAGGACGTCGTAACCGTTGGGGTCGCTTTGGTTCTTTTCCGTGCTGACCCGTTCGACGTTCCATCCACTCAAAGCACCTTTTATTCGACATTCCGTTCGTTCGGCACATCATCTGGTTGAGTCTGGCTCATAAAAACTCTCTCTTCCTCTTCAACAAAACCTTTCACCTTCTCATCCTGGCCGTAGTCAGCTGTTTGTCAATAATGTGTTCCTCAAGAATTCAGCCAGATTTTGATTGGAAGATCACAACGGATGCAGTAAACTCCGACACCAATATTTTATCTGCAGCCGCTTGACAGCTCAGCCTTTTCCCGGCACAACTCCACCTGGAGAGAACCATGGCCAAAATGCATATCAGCCCCAACAACGCCACAGACAAGACCATTCGCTCCATTGACCGCAAGCGGGAACAGGAAAGGCGTTTCATGATGAAAAAGGCGCGAGAAAACGCCGACGAACTCGTTTCCAAGCTCGTTCAACGCCTGATCGATCGCGAACTGGTCGAGACCACCTCGGTGCTCGACCTGCGCGAGGCCTTTGTCAACCAGCTGAATCAGCTCAGTTCCCTTGAAGAATTTGATGTCCAGCTCAAGGTAGCCCCAATCCGTACTCTGGTGCAGGACGCCAATATCGTCACCCTGTATCTGACTCAGTACATCATCGAAGACCTGATCAACCATCCGGCCATCCTCGATATCTTTGGCGAAGATCTCGAGATTTACCTGGCCACTGATTCAGTTTTCAAAGTCCTGCGTCCGCAGTGAGTCATCCGGACGAACTCCCAGTCCTGCTCTTTGCCGATCCCAGTGGTAAAATAATCGATTTCCCTGGCCTCAAGGCCGCCGGCATGAGCGCCGGGTCCTTTGTTCAACCCCAGCGCGAGGATTTCATTCCTTTGCCCGAGGGAAGTGAACTTTTTGTCCTCCCCAGCCGACTCCCGGTGGGCTGTGATCCGGAAAGCGGCGAACCATTGCTGCTGGCAACCAACCCCTATCAACCCGAGCAGCCTCTCCAGGCGGTGGCCGCCTTCATGTCTCCGGCCCATACCGCAATCTATACCAGCCCCTACCAGACATCAGGCCCCGAGGCCCCACGCCTGCCCCTCTTTGCCTACACGGCGGTGGGCTGGCACGACAACCGTTTCTGGGCCACGGCCTTTCGCAGTGATCCGGACCCGCGCCAGGACAGCAACCAGTTCAGCCAAGCCCAGATCACCAAAAAAACCCGCAAGCAACTGGTAAAATACAAACGGAACCGCCTGATCCAGCATTTGGGAAAATGCTGCCTGACCTATGGTTGCCCAGCTGCCCGCAACTATTTTCTCGGCCGCTGGGAGGCCCCCCTGCCCACCTCGCCGACCTGCAATGCCCGCTGTCTGGGCTGTATCTCACTCCAACCTTCCGGCTGCTGTCCCTCAACCCAGGACCGGATTCGTTTTGTCCCCAGCCCCCAGGAACTAGCCGAAATTGCCATCCCGCATCTGGAGAACGCTGAACGGCCCATTGTCAGCTTCGGTCAAGGCTGCGAGGGTGAACCCCTGCTCCAGGCCGAGGTTATTGAAAAAGCCATCCTCCTGATCCGGAGCAAGACTCAAAACGGGACCATCAATCTCAACTCCAACTCCAGTCGCCCGGACAAGGTCGCCCGCCTGGCTGCAGCCGGGCTCAACAGCCTGCGGGTCAGCCTCAACTCCTGCCAGGAAGAATATTACCAGAACTATTACCGGCCCAGCGACTACAGTTTTGCCGATGTCAAGGAGTCGATCAAGGTCATGAAAGGGGCCGGTGGCTTTGTCTCTCTCAATTACTTTATCCTCCCGGGGGTCACAGATTCCCCGCAGGAATTTCAGTCACTCTGTGACCTGATCGCCACCTGCAACCCCGACCTGATCCAACTCCGCAACCTGAACATGGACCCGGAATGGTATCTGGAGGGAATCAAGTTCAAAACGACGGAAAGGCCTATGGGCATGCGTCCCTGGCTGTCCCGACTTAGAGAACTTTTCCCATCTTTACGCCTCGGCTATTTCAATCCATTTCTTGGCAAAGAAGGCCATGAAAAGTCACCTCAAATACCAATGTCAGGGAAATCCTGACAGGTTCTGCGCACTTTTTCTCTTGATTTCCTCAAAAGTTAGGGATACGTTGGGATTAAGATTGAATGATACTCATCAAAGGTTCTTAATATTAAAATCAACAGGTAGCCAGCATGGAAACATCCACGAACATGAGAATCACCACCCAGCGTCAGGTCATCCTTGAAGAGCTGGCCAAGGTTACCTCACATCCCACTGCCAATGAAGTCTATGACATGGTCCGCAGGCGGCTACCCCGAATCGGCTTGGGCACGGTCTACCGCAATCTTGACCTGATGGCCGAATCTGGAATGATCCTCAAAATCGAGGTGGGCGGGACCCAGAAACGCTTCGATGCGACCACGACCCCGCATTACCATATCCGCTGTCTTGAATGCGGGCGCGTCAACGATATCGACATGGACTTTCAATCAGAGATTAATGATGCGGCAGCCGATGCCAGCCATTACCAGATATTCAGCCACCACATCGAATTCACTGGTGTCTGCCCCATGTGCGCCAAACAAGAACGCCACGCCTTGGCCAACTGAGCACGACCAACGTCCTCCTGTCTGGCCTTACGCAGCTTTCATCCCCATACACGCAGAAAGGCCTGGTTGTCGTTTTCGACAACCAGGCCTTTCTGCATCTCGCATCCCGCAAATCAGAGAACAGACAGATTGTTCAGTCGATCAACTTGGACCACTGCTCGCAACCTCCACACCTCTCCCACAGCCGTAACAGCCTGCCCAGTCAAGTTCTTCTCCTGCTCTTCAACAGGTCACCCGTCAAGGTTTGACAAACTGGACCCGGCAATAGCGAAGCTTGCCAACCTTGAGCAAGACCTCGCCCTGTGGATCAATCATGGCTCCCATGTCCACAACCTTCTCACCATCCACTGAGACGGCGTTCTGCTTGATCATCCGCCGGCCTTCTGATGTGGACGTGACCAGCCCGGCATCCACCAGCAACTGGGGCAACCAGACAGGATCTGTCGCCTGCATGGTCATTTCCGCCAGATCATCCGGCAGACCACCCTTCTTAAAGACCTGGTCAAAGTTTTGCTCGGCGCGTTCGGCCTCCTCTGCAGACCAGAAACGGGCCGTCAACTCACGGGCCAACTGCTGTTTGATCACCTTGGGATGCATCTCTCCGCTCTCCATGCCGTTACGCAGCTTCTGGATCTCTTCACCGCTCAGGTCACTGAGCAGATCAAAATAGCGGAACATGAGAGTATCGGACACCGACAGCAGCTTGCCATAGATATCATTGGCGCTCTCGGTAATCCCAATATAATTACCCAGAGACTTGCTCATCTTGTTTACCCCGTCCAGGCCCTCGAGCAGGGGCAGAGTCAGGACCACCTGCGGCTCCTGACCTCGCGACCGCTGGAGATCACGCCCCATGAGAAGATTGAACAGTTGATCGGTCCCCCCGATCTCCACATCGGCCTTCAGGGCAACCGAGTCATAGCCCTGAATCAAGGGATAAAGAAATTCATGGATTGAGATCGGGTTTCCCTCGCGAAAGCGAACCTTGAAGTCTTCACGTTCGAGCATCCGGGCCACGGTCAGTTCCGATGCCAGACGAATCATGGCAAAGGAGTCCAGGGCCCCCAACCATTCACTGTTGAAGACGACCCTGGTGCGCTCAGGGTCGAGGATCTTGAAGACCTGCTCCTTGTAACTTTCGGCATTTCGGGCCACATCTTCACGAGTCAGGGCCTTACGGGTTTCTGACTTGCCAGTGGGGTCACCGATCATGCCGGTAAAATCCCCGATCAGAAAATAGATATCATGTCCCAGGTCCTGAAAATGTTTGAGCTTCTGCAAAAGGACGGTGTGACCCAAGTGGAGATCAGGGGCCGTGGGATCAAATCCGGCCTTGATCCGCAACGGAACTCCGGTCTCCTCGGACCGCTGCAGTTTGTGAACCAGCTCCTCCCGGGCTATACACTCTACACAGCCCCGCTCAATCAGGGCAATCTGCTCATCAATGCTCGCCATTACTCGTCTCCGACTCTCTCTGGGCCTGCAACCAGCCATAAAAACTGATCTTCGCGGCCCATCGCCTGCTCATGCATGAATCTTCCACCATGACACAGCCGCTGTACGCTCCACATCATGACCTGACCCTGAACCCAAAACAACCCAATTTCACAGGCACCCTCCCGCTCTTGACCTGGAGCAACACGAATAACCCGGCCAGAAAGCACTCAGGCCCGCCACCCCTGGGACAAACACCCTTATCTGGCGTATTCCACCGCTCGGGTCTCCCGGATCACCGTGACCCGAATCTGGCCGGGATAGGTGAGCTTCTCCTCAATCCCCTTGGCAATGGCCTGGCTCAAGAGGACCGTATCCTCATCCTTGACCTTGTTGGAATCGACTATGATCCGCAGATCACGGCCGGCCTGAATGGCATAGGATTTTTCCACTCCCTCAAAGGCCGTGGCAATCTGTTCGAGGTCTTCAAGGCGCTTGACATAGGTCTGCAGCATCTCCTTACGGGCACCGGGCCGCGCCCCGGACAGGGCATCGGCGGCCTGAACCAGGACGTCCAGAACGCTCTTGGGCGGCTGGTCCTCATGATGTGCACCAATGGCATAGACCACTTCTTCCGGCTCACCATAGCGTTTGGCCAGATCACGACCAATGACCGCATGCGACCCCTCGACCTCATGATCCACGGCCTTGCCTATATCATGGAGCAGACCGGCCCGTTTGGCCATCTTGACATCGATCCCTAACTCGGCGGCCATAATCCCGCAGAGGAAGGCCACCTCAAGCGAATGCTGGAGGACATTCTGGCCATAACTGGTCCGATACTTGAGACGCCCCAGGAGGTTGATCAACTCCACATGAACCCCGTGCGCACCCACATCAAAGGTAGCCTGCTCACCGGCCTCGCGCATGACGACCTCCAACTCCTTGGTCACCTTGCCGACCACTTCCTCAATCCGCGCCGGATGGATACGACCATCACTGATCAGCTGGATCAGCGACAGTCTGGCGACTTCGCGCCGCACAGGATTAAAACCGGAAAGAATCACGGCCTCGGGCGTATCATCAATGATAATATCAATCCCGGTTGCCGCTTCGATCGCACGAATATTCCGACCTTCACGACCGATGATCCGGCCCTTCATCTCATCATTGGGCAGGGGGACGGTCGACACGGTCTTGTCGGCCACATAGTCGCCGGCATAACGGGAAATGGCCAGAGCCAGGATATTTTTCCCCTTGCGGTCGGCCTGCATTTTCATCTCGTTTTCGATACGAGCCAAAGTCTTGGCCGCATTCATCCGGGCCTCGCTCTCCAATGATTCCATCAGCTGTTTTTTGGCCTCTTCCTGACTCAGTCCGGCCAACCGTTCCAGTTCATTGCGCCTCTGGGTTGTCAGCTGTTCAATTTCCGCCAATTTGACAACCAGGACATCTTCCTGTTTTTTCAGAATGACATCGCGTCGCCCCAGCTTCTCCTGACGTGTCTCGAGCTCGAGATATTCCTGTCTCTGCTGCTCCTTTTTTTTGTTGAGTTCACGCCAGTGATCTTTCAGCTCCACCTGCTCAAGACGGATCTCTTCCTTGGCCTCCTGCATGAACTGATAAGCCTGGTCCTTGCTCTGAAGAAGGGCCTCTTTTTTGATCTGCTCCGACTCCACCAGAGCCGTTTCGATCAACTGCCTGGCCTGCTTTTCAATGTTGGCGCGATGTCCTTCAACAAGACGTTTACGCAACAGAAAGCCCACAACCAGACCGGCTATCAGACCCGGCAAAAGGAAATAAATTAATTGAGAGTATTGTTCCATAGGCACCCACCTCGCTGGGGTAACACTGTCACGGGCAGATGGGCAGACAGAGCGTGAAGAAAAACAGCTCAACAACCGGAGACGAAACGAGGAAGGAAAGGGGCGGGATATCCATTTAGTCAGAGGACCGGACAACACCGGACTGCTCCCTGACAAACAGAAAAACTAACTTAGCCGCGACATTGCTGCGTTCATAGAGAAGCACCCAACAGCCAGGCCCTGAAAGACCCATCTGTTTTTATATATAAACGGCCAGAACTCAAACAAAGTCGCCAGCCGACAGGTTACTCAAGCAGTTTCTGCTTCCTTCAATTCGTGATCCGGTTCACCACCCAAACAGCCTGTACAGTGATCAGATCTTTGTGTTCAGCCCCTTTGCATCCCCAACCGTTTCTCACGGTCCTTGACAGTTCCGGAAGAAAAGTCAGCAATGGCCAGGAGCCAGATATATAAAAATGACAATAAGTCAGTTTGTCTCAGTACGACTCAGTACGACTCAGTACGACTCAAAATCCCCCACCCTGCCGTGTCGTCAGAATGATTAAACCTATGTAATAGGTGGGCAAAACTCATATCCCCGTCTGGAAATTCGCATGCGATTCTCCTTCTAGAGAAAGTGGAGATGCCCTTTTTGTGAGAGTTGGCTCAACACGCTGTCGATCACCAACAGGACAGGGGAAAAACATTCTCCAACAAGAGACTTATCAGATTTTCTCCCAAACAACATCACAACATGAAACAACAAAAATTCCAGCACGCCTGGCCTGATCTCCTGAGCAGGAGTTCAGACAACAAGCAATGTCTCTACATTGAGTATATCCGATCTGAAGACAAACAAAAGTAAATTATCCGCATTCTTCTTCTTTTTCAACGGAAGCCACTCGACCAATCTCTTCGCAGAGAAGGTTGAGGCGCTGATCCATATCTTCTCGATATTGATCAAATTTACGATTGAGCTCAACATAACGGGAGGCCATATTCAAACTGGCAAGGACAGCCAACTTCCCCACGGCCATCGATCCCTGGGGGCCAGAGGCGTTTTCACCGACCAGACCCTTGACCAGACCAATGACCTCATCAACCTCCTCCTCCGGGGCACCGGTAAAGAAGCTGTACTCCTGCCCAAGCAGTTCAAAGCGGACAAGCCGTTCCAAATCGTCATCTCCTCCTTTTTTCAGGTCGGATCAGACCAGAGACCCCCACCACGAAAACATCCTACTCGGCAGCAGAACTGTCCTGAGAGTCGACGGAAAACAGATTCCCCTGGATCCCGCCCTTGTCAGACGCACCACCCTTTGCAACAGGCGCCGCAACACCGACCTCTTCTTCCCAGGCCTCAATCTTGCCCAGCAAACCATTCACCCGAGTGGAGATCTCACCCCGTTCATCACTCATGGAAGCCAGATCAGATTCCAACGACTCAATGGTGAAATCTCGCTCAGCAAGCAACTCGACCAGATTGTTTTTCTCGGCCAGCAGTGTATTATATTTTTCCAGCAAATTGGCAACAAACAGCTCAAGACGCTCCATCTCAGTGATCCGACTCATCTCTTTCACACTCCTTTTTCGGCATATTTCATATTTTCATATCAATTCTCCGGCCGGCAGCGAGCTCACCGAACCAGTCTTTTTCCTCTCTCCTATATACAGCTGACGCCTCTTCTCCGCAAGGAATAACCCAAGCGCCACAAGTGGAGAAAAGAAGCTCCCTCAAAGCACACAACCACCCAGCACCTTTGCAAAAAACAGCATCAACATAAAGAATACCAGGGAAACAGCTGGTTATCATTCAGACACATCTCTGGCGCAAAAACCCGGCAAGAGACTGCTGCCCGATGGGGCGTGCCAGACTGTCAGGGCCGGGTACTCGTCCAGATTGGCGGGCCTTCTTCGCCATAGACCATATGACCATGAAACTGGAGCGGATTATCATCAAAGACCAGGGGCAGAAAAAAACGATCTCCCTCCCACATGGGCAGGGTGGGCAGTTCATCAAGGTCGTGCCAGACCAGTTCACCCTCTTCATTGACCGACAAAGGATCACCGCTAAACCGGTCCACCCGGAAAATAAATCCGAACCAATCCTCCCCGGCCGGGCCAAACCCAGGCCAGCTGATGGTCCCACGCAGCACCGCCTGCTCACATTCGATCCCGGCCTCTTCCCGCAGTTCCCGACAGAGACATGAATAGATGTCTTCATGGAATTCCACCTTGCCACCCAGACCATTGACCTTGTGCAGATGCTGGTCCTGTTCACGACGGTTGCGATGGATCAGGAGCGTTCGTTGTCTGTCGCTTGACAGCACAAAGGCCAACACGGCCAGAATAGGTTGATACATTGCCCAGAACACCTCCTCTTGACTCGAAAAAAAAACCTGTGACTGACCAGCACCAACGCAGCTGCCTTGTTTCCGGTTGGGCTCGACGAGTGGTAGAGTCCGCTAACATCTGTCGCGCCCTGCTGCACTTCCCTACAGTTGCAGCTCGGACAGAGCGCACCGCTTTCCGTCTTGGGCTTGATAGTTTACCCGAAAATTCACCAAGGGCTATCATTGGCCATGCCGAAGAAACAAACTTTCATGGATGGTTGTGGCTGGCCATTCTGGCCCAGCCATGCTGGTTAGAAAAAATGTAACCATTCAGCTACGATCGAGAGAACAAAAGAACCTACGAACTGTAACTGGTTAGCGCCGCCTCATATCCGAGAATGAGGCCTGTGAGCTATACACCCGTGTGTAAACAGGCCAATGACGCAGGAGATGGGGTGGCGTTGAACAGTTACGAAAAAATTATGATTTAATTATAAGGACTCATACAGTACACTCTTTTCCACCTTGATCAAAGATTGATGAGCATGTAAAAATTTTGCTGAACCTCACTGAGGCACGCCCTGACGTGTTCGGACCCACCCTGTCCACATCGTGGCACCGAGGCCTGACTCTGATTCCCAGGGCCAACTTGCCGTCAGTCGCCACAGGTGCCGACAGACACCTCTCTATATGAGCAAATTGAGTACGTGACCGTCCAGGCAATTATTACTTATTCATCAGATTTCCCCCATCATCCTTCAGGAGTACAGTCAGATGGACATTTCAAAACGCATTGCAGAACTCAAACAGCAACCGGGATTTACCGACAACGTTGGAATGATCCTGATCCATAATGGCATTGTCCGCAACTGGTCACGCAAGGATCACAACCAGGTCATCGCCCTGGAAGTCACTCCTGACCTGCTTAAAATCAAAAAGCTGCGCCAGGAGTACCTGAAGCGTAAAGGAATTTTCGAAATCATCATCGAGCCTCTGTCTGGAACGTTCCAGCCCGGTGACGACCTGCTCTTCATCATCGTGGCCGGTGATCTCCGCGAGAACATCAAACCGGTCCTGGCTGAACTCCTGGATCGAGTCAAGGCCGAGGCCATCAGCAAGAAAGAAATCATGGCCGACACCTCCACTTAAACCATCCCTTCACCAGCAATGACGCACTTCGCTTCAAGTGACTTTCAATGGACGAGATGAGCCCCCTTGGCCAGTCTTTGGCCCATACACATCCTGCCATAAGCGCAGAGGAAGCCCTCAGCCTTTTGCGCGCCTCTCTTTTGGAGATTCCCCTGCTGCTTATCGACCAACAGGGGAATTCACACGGCGACTCTTCGCTGTTGCAGCCCACAAAGGTTTTACAAGAGCAACTTTGTCGCACAGCCCAGTCCCGACCGACCCAAACCACCACCTGCGGTGCCTTTCACAGTCGCGCCCTGCCCTTGCCGGACACGACCTTGATTTTTTCTGCCGTGGCAGATCCGGCACTGGATCAAAGCCGCTGCCAGATCATCACCCTGGCCACTGATCTGCTGAGCCAGACCATTGAGTTGCGCAGGCTGACCAGTAAGCTTCATGACCTGCGCCACGATTTGGACCAGACCAGAAACAACAGCCGGGCCAAAAGCGACTTCCTGGCCACCATGAGCCATGAAATCCGTACCCCCATGAATGGGGTGTTGGGATTCGCCGAGATCCTCATGACCAGCAAGCTGGATGAGGAGCAGGCCTTCAGCGTCCGGGCAATCAAGACCAGTGGCGAGTCATTGCTGGAACTGATCAATTCCCTGCTCGACTTTTCAAAGATCGAGTCCGGCGAGATGCACCTTGAGGCCATGGATTTTGACCCTGAGATTACCGCCCGGGATGTCTGTGACCTGCTTCGCCCCAAACCCCCTGTACCAGAACTCACCATCAACTGTCGCATCGACCCGCAGGTGCCGGCCAAAATCACAGGTGATCCGACTCGCTTCAAACAGGTCCTGATCAATCTGGTGGGCAACGCCATCAAGTTCACCTCCCGGGGCGAGGTTGAACTCACCATCACGGTCGACGCCGAAGACCAGGACCACATCACCCTGCACACTTCGGTTCGCGACAGCGGAATCGGCATCCCCCCTGAGCGGCTGGAACTGATCTTTGACCCTTACAAACAGGCCCAGGAGGCTACCACCCGCAATTACGGCGGCACCGGGCTGGGCCTCTCCATCGCCCGGAAACTGGCTGGACTCATGAACGGTCGGATCTGGGCGGAAAGTACTCCCGGACAGGGCAGCACCTTTCACTTTACTTCAGTCATGGCCCGCTGCACCCAGGCGCAGGCACCCGATATCCAAGGTGGCAATCTGCAGCACAAACGGGTCCTGATCATCGACTCCAACCCGATCAGCGCCACCTCCCAGCTGGCAATCCTGACAGAGGCGGGACTGGTCACAACTTGCCTCTCTGATGCCAGCCAGACTCTGAACGCCCTTCATGCGGCCGAAGAAAAAGGGACGCCCTATGATCTGGCCATCTGCGAACTGAATTTCCCAACCCTTTCCGCCCCTGATCTGGCCCGGCAAATCCGTGAATCAAACTTGAGCTGCCGGACCATGCCGCTTCTGGTCTACACCAACTCCACAGAAAAGGCCGCAGCACGCTGTCACACGGCCGGATTTAATGGATTTCTTGCCAAACCGGCCCGCAATTCCATCCTGTTCAAGACCCTGGCCGCCCTGCTCACGCCGCAGGCAAGTGACCCGAGCACCGGACACACCCGCTCCCTGATCACCCAGTATTCAATCCGGGAAAGACTCAAACAATCGACCCACATCCTGCTGGCCAAAGATAACCCAGTCAACCGCAAGATGGCCGAAATGATGCTTACCCGTGCCGGTTACCGGGTCAGCCTGGCCGAGACCGGACAGCAACTCCTGGATCTGTTCACTCAAGAGCCAGCCCTGTATGACATCATCCTGACCGATATCAGGATGCCCGACATGGACGGCTACGAGGCCGTACGCCACCTCAGGGCCCAGGGGCACAGTGAAATTCCAATCATCGCCATGACCGCCTCGGCCATGACCGGCGACCGTGAAAAATGCCTGGCCGCCGGGATGAACGATTACATCAGTAAACCGATCAAACGTGATACGATCTTTGGTGTCCTTGACACATGGCTCTATGCCAGACAGTCAAGCTAGACCAGTCAGGAGTGAAATGTCGCAATATTGCGCCGGTGTTTTTTGTGCATGCAAGGCGCGTCGTCAGGCGCATAGCAGCGCTATGTAACTCAAGCCGCAACGAAGCAGACGCAAAAAACAATAAGCAATATGCGGCAGCTGAGCCTTGACTGGACACCAGGCAATCCGGTTGCCAATTCAATCGATGGAGCACAACTTCATGTCCGACACTGCTGCCACCAGTTTCAGCGACCGCCTGCTGAGATGGGCCGATCAACGGCCAGATAGCCACACCCCTTTGGCTCTGGCGCGCATTCTGGTTCGCATCTGCCTGATCACTCTTCGGGAATTCCAACGCAATAACCTCTCTCTGCACGCCAGCGCCCTGACCTATGTCATCCTGCTCTCTCTGGTCCCGATGCTGGCCATGAGCACCGCCCTGGTCAAGGGCTTGGGCGGGGGCGGCCAGCTGCGACAGCTGACCTACAACTATATCGAAACCTTTGAGACCAACGACGGGCAGGCCGAAGCACCCCCGGGCACGGCTCAACTGCAACCATCCCTGCCCACAACAGCCACAGTCAAGCTCACCGACCACCTCCGTTCAGCCACCGACCGTCTGTTTAACTACGTTGACAACACCAACTTCGCCACCTTGGGCACCATCGGGGTGATCGGTATCTTCATCAGTGTGATCCTGGTCTTCAGCAATATTGAAATGGCCATCAACACCATCTGGCATGTGACACGGGGGCGTTCACTCCTGCGCAAACTCAGCGACTACCTGACCCTGCTGATCCTGATGCCCCTTTCTGTCAATATAGGCCTGGCCGCAAGTACCATCCTCAAAAACCCGACCCTCTCGGCCAGACTCGATCATTTCCTGCCCATGGCCTGGCTCCAGACTCTGCTGCTGACGCTGGTCCCTATTCTGGTCATCACCCTGACCCTGGCCGTGGTCTATATCTTTTTTCCCAATACCCGGGTCAAGACCCTGCCGGCTTTGATCGGGGGGCTCTTTGCCGGTTCACTCTGGTATCTGACCCAGAACATCTATATCAACCTCCAGGTCGGCGTCGCCAATTATAACGCCATCTATGGTTCCTTTGCCACCCTGCCCCTGTTTCTGATCTGGATCTATCTCGGCTGGATCTTTATCCTCAGCGGAGCCCAGATCGCCTATGCCTGCCAGCAGCAGCAGAGCTATCGACTGACCCACGAAAAATCCTCGCCGGCCAGACAGTTGGCCGCGGCCTGCGATATCATCAATCAGGTCCATTTGGCCTTCCAGAAACAGACGCCCCTGACCCTTGACCACCTGCAGTTGTGCTGCCCACACTGCCCGGCCCGACTGATCCAGGAGACCACCCGGCAACTGATCACGGCAGGGCTCATCCGCCACACTGAAGACCAGGGCCTGCTCCTGCCAGCCACACCTCGCGACCAGCTTGACCCTGAAATCATTGTCAGCGCCATCATGGGCCGCACCAGTCAAACCAGTCCTGGTGACCGGTTATGCACAACGGCCCTCAGTCAGGCAGCGACCATCCTGGCCCAACTGCGACAGACACCGGACGCCACTGTGACTGCCCCCCAGTCTGCAGATCTCCAGCAGTCAAGCTCAGAGACAGTCCTGTCTGTAACGGATGACCAACCGCACTGAGGAAAGGCCGATAATGAGCCAGAGTGCACCGTATTGCAGCCATGCACGTCTTGTATCCACACCGCCCAAGCAGATCAAACCATAGACCAGGAGCCCTTATGCTGACCCAGACCTCCCGTATCCTGTTCCTCTTCTTTTTTCTTCTTCCCCTGCCACTGTCAGCCGCCCAGCAGTCAGACCCGGTCCTTGACACCATTGACCAGGCACTGGAAGAATATGCCGCTCAACAGTATTCAGGCGCCGCCGACAGCCTGGCCTACGCCGGAAAGCTGATCCGCCAGCAGAAGGGGGAGGCCCTGGGCCAGACACTCCCGAAACCACAAGAGGGCTGGACCGCCCGTGAGGTGATCAGCAAAACGCTGGGCGGGGCCGTTTTTGACGGTGGTTTGAGCGCCGAACGTCTCTACCTCCGCGGCGACAGTTCCCTCAATATCACCATTTTGACCGACTCGCCCATGCTCCAGTCCATGATCATGCTCTTTGGCAACTCAATCTTCACCACAGCCAACAAGACACTGGAACTGATCCACGGCCAGCGGGCCGTCGTCACCCACGAAGGAACCAGCGGCACGATCCATATCATGGCCGACAAGCTCTTTCTCATTACCCTTGAGGGCAATGCCATGAGTCGCGACGAACTGTTGAGCTATGCCAACCAGATTGACATGGAAAACCTGCTCCAGTTGCGATAAGATAAAAAGATCCACGGGGATGGCCTGACCGTTATTCTCGAGCGGGACAGCCCCCTGCCGCCCATGACGAATTGGCCTTCTTCCGGCGGTGGGGGGCCTGCTGCCTTGAGCCCCAGTCTCTTCCCGCTCCACAGAACCGCCCTCCCGACCGGCACCAGCGACGATCCTTTCCCAAATCCCCTTCACCTGTACACGGTAGACCACCATGACCAAAAACGAAACCAAGCCCAGCCAGGAGAGCGGTATCAGCGAAGAAACACTGCTCAAGATCAGCAAGGAAATTGCAATCAAATTTATTGAAGTGGGCCGGATCACCCCAACCACCTTCAGTGAGAGCTTTCCCAAAATTTTCACCACCGTCAAAGAGACCGTCAGGGAAAAATGAACTCTCTCGACCCAGCACTCAACCAGGCTCCGAGCAACATCCGCCATATCCATATCATGGGCATCGGTGGCACCGGCATGGCTGCCATGGCCGGAATGCTGAAGGCCAGCGGCTACCAGATCAGCGGTTCAGATCTAACGATCTATCCACCCATGTCCGACTTTCTCTCTGACCAGGGGATCTCGGTGATGAATGGGTACGCTACCGCCAATCTTACCCCCCCCCGACCTGGTCATCGTCGGCAACGTCATCAGACAGAGCAATCCCGAGGCCCAGGCCCTGGCCGAGCTGGGCCTGCCCTACCTGTCCATGCCCCAGGCCCTGGGACATTTTTTTCTCAGCGGCCGCAGGTCTTTGGTGGTGGCCGGGACCCACGGTAAAACCACCACATCCTCGTTGCTGGTCTCCTGTCTTTTCCGGGCTGAACGCCATCCGTCCTGCCTGATCGGTGGCATTGTCCAGGAGTTCAAGGCCAACTTTCACCTGGGCTCCGGCCCGGATTTCGTGGTCGAAGGCGATGAATACGACACCGCCTTTTTTGACAAAGGCTCAAAATTTCTCCACTACCAGCCCCAGGTGGCCATCATCACCTCCCTGGAATTTGATCACGCCGATATCTTTGCCGATCTGGAGGCCATTAAAGAGTCGTTCCGCAGGTTCGTGGCCTTGATGCCGGCAGATGGCCTGATCGTGGCCCATCTCGATGATGCCAACGTGGCCGAGGTGGTCAGCAATGCCCCCTGCATGGTCCAGGGCTACGGCCTGGGCCCGGACAACCACTGGCGCCTCAGCGACCTCCAGGTGCACGAGCAGCACAGTCGCTTTTCCATCCACCAGCAGGGAGGAGACCAGGGACTGACAGCACACGAATGGGATCGCATCCAGGTCGCCCTCACCGGCCGCCACAACAGTCTCAATGCCCTGGCAGTGACTGCGGTCCTTCACCATCTCGGGCTCAGTCCGGCCGAGATCGACCGAGGCCTCAGGACTTTTACAGGAGTCAAGCGCCGCCAGGAGGTGCGGGGAAAAGCTGCCGGAGTCACGGTCATTGATGATTTTGCCCATCACCCGACCGCAGTCCGCGAGACCCTGATCGCGCTCAAGGCTGGCTACCCCGGCAATCGCCTGGTCTGCATCTTTGAACCACGCACGAATTCATCGCGCCGGGCCATCTTTCAACAGGACTATGTCAGCGCCTTTGATGCCGCCGATCAAGTTCTGATCCGGGAACCTCTGCCCCTGGAAAACCTATTGCCGGAAGAACAATTTTCAGCGAGCCAACTGGCCCTTGCCCTGGGAGAGCGCCAGATCGATGCAGGCTCCTTTGCCGATACCGAGGCCATCCTCATGGAACTTGATCACTGTCTGAGGCCGGGGGATGTGGCTGCCATCTTCTCCAACGGTGGCTTTGACAACATCCACACCCGACTCCTGAGCCAACTGCAGCTGCGCGAAGAACCATGATCGCCAGACACGAACTCACCACTCCCCAACGCGGAGTGATCTTCGTCCTGATCATTGGCAGCCTTTATCTGGTCTCTCAGACAAACTTTCTCCTCTTCCACTCCGTGGTTGAAATCTTTTCAATCGTTGTTGCCAGCTGTATCTTTCTCATTGCCTGGAACACACGCCACCTGACCGACAACACCTTTCTCATCTTTCTGGGAATCGCCTATCTCTTTGTCGGCAGTCTCGATCTCCTGCACACCTTGAGCTACAAAGGGCTGGGCATTTTTGCCACCCAGGGCGCCAACCTCTCCACCCAGATGTGGATTTCCAGCCGCCTGCAGGAGAGCATCTCCCTGCTCCTGGCCACAGCCCTTATCGGCCGAAAAATCCAGATCAGGTTGATCCTGACCGCCTATCTCGTCATCAACACCCTGCTCCTGATCTCCATCTTCTGGTGGCCAATCTTTCCCACCTGTTTTATTGAAGGCAGCGGCTTGACTCCATTTAAAAAAATCAGTGAGATCATCATCATCCTGATTCTGGCCATCACCCTGGTCAACCTCCATAAAAAACATGACGCATTCCCCCATAATGTTCTCAGACAACTGTATGCGGCAATTCTCTGCACAATCCTGGCCGAACTCTGTTTCACCTTATATTACAGTATTTACGACCATCTCAATATCACAGGCCACCTATTCAAACTCCTTTCCTTTTATCTGATCTACCAGGCCCTGGTGGAGAGCAGCCTCAAGCAGCCCACCCAGACCCTGTTCCGTGAACTGGAAAAGCAGCGCACAACTCTGGCCAGGAGTGAGCGCCAGTTCCAACAGCTGGCCAACAGTATCGATGAGGTCTTCTGGACCCACAGCATCCAATCCGACACTCTGCTCTACGTCAGTCCGGCATTTACAACCATCTGGGGCCACGACCCCCAAGAGGTGTATCAGGACTCCGGGCTCTATCTCGCAACTATTCACCCGGAAGATCGGGGAAAAGTTCTACTGAGCCGGAAGGCGCAACAACTGCAGCAAGCCGGGGCCCTGGAATACAGAATCATTCGCCCGGATGGCTCGATCCGCTGGATTTCTGACAAATACTTCCCTGTTCACCAGGAAGACGGCACCACTCTGACCACTGGCCTGGCCGCCGACATCACTAAGCGAAAACTAGCCGAGATCGAACTGCACCAGCTCAATCAGGAACTGACTGAATTCAACTATGTGGTCGCCCACGACCTCAAGGCACCGCTGCGGGCAATGGGGAATTATTGCCACTTCCTCAAGGAGGATCTTGCAGGCATGGTCAGTGAGGAGCAGCAACTCTATCTGGACCAGCTTCTGTCCGCCTCCCAGGAAGCCTCACAACTGGTCCACGACCTGCTCCTCTACGCCAGGATAAAAAGAGACAATATCGAAGCAGTGCCCATCGACCCAGGCCTGCTCTTCCAGCGGATCATCAGCTCATTCAGCGACCGTGACGACCTCAAAATCACTCTCCCTGACCAGTGGCCACGACTCAGCAGTGACCCGCTTCTCTTGCAGCAGATTTTCCACAACCTGATCGAAAACGGGATTACCTTCAACAAATCCTCACCCAAGGAAATTGACATTACCTGGGAGATCACTGGCCCGAAGCAGGTCACTTTTCTGATCCGTGACAATGGGATCGGTATTCCTGAACAATTCCACCAGAAGATCTTCAACCTCTTTGAGCGCCTCACTCCTGACAGACGCTTCAAGGGCACCGGGATCGGACTGGCCATCGTCAAAAAGGCAGTCACCAATCTCGGTGGCATCATTCAAGTGCGGTCAGTTCCGGGAATGGGCACGACCTTCCTGGTCTCCCTTGCCAACCCTGTTCCCACCGGGCCAAGATCACCACCATGAACCTGTATTTTAAAATCTCGATAAATAGTTACATGAAAACAAAGAATCGACCCAGAACTGGACCGATATGTGGTTAACCGCGCAACCCTGACGTTACATCCTCAGACCAGGCAAGAGGCTTCAAGCTAACTTTTCAACTCCTCAGCCCGACAGCACCTCCAGCCCTTGCTGAACCAGTCGAGACGAGGCCAGATCAGATTGCCTCGGAGAATATTCCACGCACCGCTGAAATACTCCCCCTGACGAAGCGCCATGAGACCACAACCGGAATAAATCTTTCCTTTGAAGCGCAACAGATCCCGACGGGGATGAGGACTCAATGCACGAACGTGCGGCTGATATTGCTCATAAATTCTTAACAGGGCGCGCAGACGGCGATCGACCTGAGTCGTGATACTTCCACCCCGCTTAAGCCAGGTGGTCAGGCAGCGATCAACCGCACAGAGACGAAATTCAGGCAGAAGGGCCATACGCAGCCACAATTCATAGTCCTGGGCCGACAGCAGGCTGGGCTCAAAGCCTCCAGATGCCTCAAAGAGTGTCCGGCGCACCAGCGCGCTGGATGGTGAAAGATAATTTCGGCGATAGAGATCTAGAAAGGGATGAACAGAAGGGTTGTGCCAACTGGTAAAGGGCAGGACCCTGTGCTGACCACTGGCTGGATCATAAATCTGTTCATTATGAAAAACAAACGTGGGATCAAACCGTTCAATGGCCAGGGCAACCTGCTCAAGCTTATCAGGTTGCCAGGTATCATCAGAGTCGAGAAAGGCAATCCAGTCCCCGGTCGCACAGGCCGCACCGCTGTTCCTGGTTGCCCCGGGTCCTTGATGGGTGTTTTCAATAACCGTATGTCGAATCAAAGGATAGCGGGCCAAAACCGCCCGTACACGCTGCACGGTCTGATCGGTTGAACCATCATCAGAGACAATAATCTCGCAGCAGGGATACGTCTGTTCACAGACCGAGACCAGACTCTGTTCGACAAAATCTTCCGAAAAATATGTCGGAATAACGACGGATATTGTTATTTCGGAAGTGTTGTTATTCATCCTGCCCCCATCCCCTCCCGGTCATGTGCCTCCTCGAGTCACATGGAGCCAAGATCATTCATCCTTTACCTGATCCTCTCGCATTCAAACCAGACATCACTGGCTGAACCATAGCTTAACTTACCGATATTTGTCAAAGTAAATTCCAGACATTCCTGAGCAAGAATCAGGGAGCAGAAGATTGCGGTACTCATCCTTTTTGTTTATTGATCAGTACCTTGACCATTATCATTTTATATCGTAAGGTTAAGCCCGTATTTTGCAATCAGACACCTGATTGTGATCATGCAGTCATGCTTCCCTGCTTGACCATGACACATTTCTGCTGGTGTCGTAATTTTTCCAATCCATTTTTTCGTGGCGTATTTTAGCTCATTCAACAATCCATCAGTCCATCAGTCCATCAGTCTATTCCAAGAAAAGAGAGAACCCCAACCATGAAACTCGCCGTTCTGAAGGAAAGTG
>CALENA010000145.1 GCA_937910875.1 uncultured Desulfobulbaceae bacterium
TTTTTTCCGACTCATCCCTCACACCCTGCGCTGCAATTCACAACAACGACCTACTGTCCCTGACAGAGATACTCGATCTGGCCACAAGTTCAAAGAAAATCAGAGAAAGACTGGTCACCTGCCGCCTTTTCATGCTATGCTGAAGCTAAAATATCAACGGGGTTACTCATGCACATCCTTATCTGCGGCGGGGCCGGCTACATCGGCTCCCACATGGCCAAGATGCTGGCCAGCCATGGCCACACCATAACCGTCTTCGACAACCTGTCAACCGGACACCAGGAGGCCGTCCAATGGGGAGAACTGGTCTGCGGTGACCTCCTGGACCAGGCGGCCCTGGATCAGCTCTTTCAGGGCCGACGCTTTGATGCGGCCATGCACTTCTCGGCCAAGTCACTGGTTGGCGAGTCCATGAGCGATCCCGCCCTCTACTACCGCAACAACGTCACCGGGACCCTGAATCTCCTGGATACCATGCGCAGTCACGGAGTCAATCGCTTTGTTTTTTCCTCTTCAGCCGCCACCTTTGGTAATCCCATCACCCCTTTCATCAGCGAAGACCACCCGCAACAGCCCATCAACCCCTACGGCCAGACCAAGCTGATGGTCGAGAAAATTCTCCGGGATTATGACACGGCCTATGGACTGAGCTCGGTCAGTCTCCGCTACTTCAATGCCGCCGGGGCAGACCCGGAAGGGCTGATCGGCGAATCGCATCTGCCCGAGAGCCACCTGATCCCCAATGTCCTGAAATCCATCCTCGACCATGGCCAGCCCCTCCAGATCTTCGGCGACCAGTACGAGACTCGGGACGGAACCTGCATCCGCGACTACATCCATATCAATGACCTCTGCCAGGCCCATCTCCTGGCCCTGGAATACATGACAGACAACCAGGGCGCGCACGGCTTCAACCTGGGCAACGGTCAGGGATTTTCCATCTTCGAGATCATCCATACGGCCGAGGCCGTCTCCGGTCGCACCATCCCCTTTACCGTTGCCAAACCCCGGATGGGAGATCCGGCCGTGCTGGTGGCCGACAGTGGCCTGGCTCGCCAGAAATTGCTCTGGCAGCCGGCCGTGACTGAACTTGCTGAGATTATCGAAACGGCCTGGCGCTGGCACCAGGATCAGAGATTTTAGCCATTCTTCAACATCTACCCAGATACCCCATCCGACCCCAACCACACAGACAAACACAAAACCATGATCAGATCACCCAACGTAGTCAGACAACGCGAGGCCGTCAGCCGGCCACGCCGTGAAACCCTCAACGGGCACATGAGTGTCAACCTCTGGTTCACCGGCCTCTCAGGCTCTGGTAAGTCAACTGTGGCCCACGCCGTGGAAGAACGCCTTCACCTCATGGGCTGCCGGACCTATGTCTTTGACGGTGACAATGTCCGCCACGGCCTGTGCGGTGACCTGGGATTCAGCCTTGAAGACCGAAGCGAGAACCTGCGCCGAATCGCCGAGATGATCAAACTCTTTCTGGACGGCGGGGTCCTCTCCCTGTCCGCCTTCATTTCACCCATCGAGAAAGATCGCGAAATGGTCAAAGAGATCATCGGGGCGGACAACCTGATCGAGATCTACTGCAACTGCCCCCTGGAGATCTGCGAGCAGCGGGACGTCAAGGGGCTCTACAAAAAAGCCCGGGCCGGTGAGATCAAGAACTACACCGGTATCTCCTCACCCTACGAAGCGCCAAAAAACCCTGACATCACCCTGCTCAGCGGCTACCAGTCCCTGCAGGAATGCGTCAAGATCGTCATCGGCGAGCTCCGCGAGCGGGGAATTATCCTGAAATGAAAAAAACAGTCAAGCCAGCAGCCACGTCCATGACAAAGACCATTCTGGTCACCGGCGGGGCCGGGTTCATCGGCTCCCATCTCTGCGATGGCCTGCTTGAACGCGGCTACTCGGTACGGGTGATCGATGATTTTTCCACTGGCAAGATGGGGAATCTGCCTGCAAACCACCCACAACTCCTGGTGATCAAAGGTGACATCCAGGACCATGCGGCCCTTGATGCCGCGGTTCAGGGATGCAGCGGAGTCGTCCATCTGGCAGCCGTGGCCTCGGTGCAGGCCTCGGTCGACAATCCGGTCGCCACCCACGGCGCCAACTTCATCGGGACCCTCAATCTCCTGGAGAGCTGCCGTTGCCACGGTGTCAAACGAATCATCTACGCCTCATCGGCTGCCGTGTACGGCGACACCGAGATCCTGCCGGTCAGCGAGGCGATTCCGCCCAGGCCCCTGACCCCCTATGCCGCGGACAAGCTGGCCGGTGAGCAATACCTGGACTTTTACCGACGCCAGCATGGCCTTGAGCCGGGAATTTTCCGCTTCTTCAATATCTTTGGCCCTCGTCAGGACCCCTCCTCACCCTACTCCGGAGTGATCAGCATCTTCACCGACCGCAGCCGGGCAGGCCAGGGTCTCACGGTATTTGGTGACGGTGGGCAGACCCGCGACTTTGTCTATGTTGCGGACCTGATTGAGATCCTTATTCAGGCCCTGGAATGCGATGCCCTCCTCCCGGGCCCGGTCAACGTCGGCAATGGCCAGCAGACCAGCCTCAACCAGTTGATCTCCGAACTCTCCCTGCTCTGCGCACGCGACATTCCAGTCCAATACCTGGCGGCCAGAAAAGGCGACATCAAACATTCCCGAGCCGACAACTCGCGCCTCCGCGCCCGCTTCAACTTCCAGCCCCAAACCACCTTTGGCCAAGGGCTGAGGATCCTCATGCAGACGGGCTGAAGACTCTCAAACACCGACCCCATCTTCCACAAACCACAAAACCCCCACCGCCTTTTCAACAGGCGACAGGGGTTTTGTTTCCTGCAACAACTCAGCAGAGAACTGCTCAATAAATGCTCAGGTAATTGTCAATTTCCCAGTTGGTCACTGCGGTACGATAGCTGTCCCACTCCTTCTCCTTGGCCTCGATATACTTCTCGAAGATATGCTCACCCAGGGTCTCACGGGCAATGGAACTGGCCTTGAGTTCCTCAATGGCCTCCTTGAGACTCCCCGGCATGACTCGAATTCCCACCTGATCCATCTCGGCAGACGTCATCTTGAAAATATCGCGGTCCACGGAGGGCGGCGGAGTCAGCTTGTTTCTGACCCCATCCAGACCGGCGTTGAGCATCATGGCCAAGGCCAGATAGGGATTACAGGTGGGATCAGGACAACGAACCTCGGCCCGGGTCCCCAGACCGCGTGAGGCAGGAATCCGCACAAGAGCCGAACGGTTCGAGGCCGACCAGGCGGCATACACCGGGGCCTCATATCCTGGCACCAACCGCTTGTAGGAGTTGACCAGAGGATTGGTGACCGCGGCAAAACCACGGGCATTCTTCAGGGAGCCGGCAATATACTGATAGGCGGTCTCAGACAGTTTCAGGGGTCCGTTCTCGTCGAAAAAGGCATTGGAACCGTCCAGATGAAAGAGAGACTGGTTGGTGTGCATACCAGAACCGTTGATCCCGAAGATCGGCTTGGGCATGAAGGTGGCATGCAGACCGTACTCGGCGGCAATGGACTTGACCACCCACTTGAAGGTGATGGTATTATCAGCGGCGGTCAGGGCATCGGCATACTTGAAATTAATCTCATGCTGCCCCTCAGCCACTTCATGATGGGAGGCCTCGATCTCAAAGCCCATCTGCTCCAGGACTTCAATAATCTCACGGCGACAGTCATTGGCGGTATCTTCCGGATCAAGGCTGAAATAGCCGGCCACATCGTTGGTGATGGTCGTGGCCTTGCCCTGCTCATCCTTTTCAAAGAGAAAGAACTCGGCCTCGGTTCCCACATTCATGGTATAGCCCATCTCTTTGGCCTCGGCCAGAACCCGCTTGAGATTATTGCGCGGACAACCGACAAAAGGTGTGCCATCCGACTTATGGACATCACAGATAATCCGGGCCGCGGCAATACCGTCACGATTCCGCCAGGGCAGGATACAGAAGGTATTATAGTCAGGCTTGAGATACATATCCGACTCATTGATCCGGACAAAGCCGTCAATGGATGATCCGTCAAACATCATCTGACCGTCCAGGGCCTTCTCAATCTGGCTCCGCGGAATGGCCACATTCTTCATAAATCCAAAAATATCAACAAACTGAAGGCGGAAAAAATGAATATTTTCCTCCTCGATAATCTGCATAATATCATCTCTGGTCATAGCAAATCTCCTTATGATGAGGTACTCAAAACAGGCCACCCTGCCCACCGGCAGGCAACGACCATTCCATGACTCTCCCGGCTTCAACATACAGCCGAGAGAGCATTATGACAACATTGTCATTTTTGCTCGCAATTCGGCCTGGGCCAGGGTGTGCAGCAGCCCCTGTTTAATCTCCTGATGGAAATCAGGATCTCGAATCTTCTGCCCTCGGCTGTCAAGGACATAAAAGACATCGATCAAACGTTCCACCTCAGTGGCAATCAGGGCCCGGCGGATTGAAAGACCAAAGTCAGCAAGGGTCTGGGCAATGTAGTAGAGCATCCCAACCCGGTCCGGGCCATGAACTTCAATGACTGTCTGATCATCAGAGGCCTGATTATCGATCATCACCTGCACCTCCTGACCGCCCTCGGGAAATTTGCGCCGGGGTGGGGCCGCGACCAGCTTCCGGTAAATCCGATGGCCGATCCCGAGTCGATGCTCCAGGGCCAGATTCAAATCTTCGGCCACACCGGCCCAGTTCCGCTCGCTAAAACCGGCATCATCCAGAGACTCGACCTGCAACTCATCGACGATGCGGCCGTCGTCCCAGGTAAAAATACGGGCCCTGAGGACCGAAAGATTATGCAACGTCAGCACCCCGCAGATCTTCGCCAGCAGACCGGACTGATCCCGCCCTAGAATCAGCAGTGACCAGGACTCACCATCCCGGGGAAAGACCAGGGCCCGCTGACTGAGCAGGGTTTCATGTTCCCGGTGCAGATGGATATGTTCCACCACCTCATCCGAGGTAAAGCCCAGGAGATAGTCGGCCGGCAAGCCAGCCATGATCGCCTCCCAATCCTCACCCGGGGCCAGGCGCTCTGCCACCTGCTGCCGCAGCCATTCGACCCCCTGCTCCACATGGACCTCAACGCTCTTAAGCCCCGGCACCCCGGACTGCAAGGTATCGAGATGCGCCAGGACCTTCAGAAAAAGATCCTGAAGCAGGGCCGCCTTCCACTCGCTCCAGGCCGATGGCCCGGTGGCCCGGGAATCGGCAATCGAAAGCAGATACAGCATGACCAGCCGCTCACGGCTACCGATCAGATCCGCACAGCGACGGATAAATGACTCATCACCCAGATCCCGGCGCAGGGCATTTTCGGGCAGAAAGAGGTGATAACGGACCACAAAGGCCATATCCTCACACTCGGCCGCACTCAAGCCCATGCGCAGACCGATTTGGATCACCACTTCGGCACCAATCTCAGAATGATTCCCGCCCCGGCCCTTGCCGATATCATGGAGCAGCGCCGCCAGAAACAGGACCCGCGGCTCAGTCAGGGTCTGGAAAAGAGTGGGCTCTTCCTCGGACACCCGCCGCAACTCGGCCACCGTCTGCAGGGAATGACGATCCACGGTAAAAACATGATAGAGATCATGCTGGGCCAGGCAGACCACCCGGGATAACTCAGGGATATAGGCGATCAGCAGCCCGGTCTCAAGCATGGCCTCCAGGACAGCAAAGCAATCTTGACCCTCGGTCAGGATCTCGAAGAAAGGCACTGAAAACCGCGATGAACGTCGCGCCTTATCATCAACCAGATCGAGCAGGGTGCCCACCTGGCGGATGGTGCGATGGTGAATCCGGATTCCGTTTCGGGCAGAGGCTAGAAAGAGGCGCATCAACAGATACGGCCGGCGCTCCAGCTCGGGAGGCAACGCCGTCAGATGAATGCGCTCATTGCGCAGTTCGATCCCCTTTTCCAGGACCCGGCCCCTTTCCCCACCGGCCCGTCCTGCCAACCCGAACACCTCATCCACATGCTCGAAGAACAGATCCGTGATTACAGCAATGGTCTGCAGATGGCCATAGAGATCACGCATGAAACTCTCCACCCGCAACACCCCATCTCCAGCCTTGTAACCAAAGGCCTCGGCCATCTCCTCCTGCTGCTCAAAATAGAGCTGGTCGTTCCGGCGACTGCTCAGATAATGGAGGCGGTTACGGACCCGGACCAGAAAATTCCATGAAAAACCAAAGACATCCAACTCATCATCGGTCAGGATACCCGATCGGCCGATCTCGGCCAATCCGTCCAGGCCAAAGACCACCCGGGCCGTCCAGAGCATGGCCTGGATATCACGCAGGCCTCCCTTTCCCTCCTTGATGTGAGGTTCCAGCAGATAACTGTGACTCCCGTAACGCTTTCGGCGAGCCGCACGAAACTGCTTCATGGCCTTGACAAATTCCTCGCGCTCACCTTCGATAAAGCTCACCTGGAACTGGTCCAGCAGCTCTTGACACAACGACTCGGAGCCCGCCAGGAGCCTGGCATCCAGAAGGGCTACCTGGAAAAAATATTCCGCGCGTGCATGATCGAGAGATTCCGTGACCGTCCGCACCCCATGCCCCACGTCCAACCCTGCATCCCAGAGAGGGTAGAGAATGGCCTCAGCCACCCCACCGATCTGCCCGGCAACTTCAGGGGCATAGAGGATCATCAGGTCGATGTCGGAGTAGGGAAACAGCTCCCGGCGACCATAGCCACCCAGGGCCAGCAGGGCCACTGACTCCTCAAGCCCGGCTGCGGCTTCGACAAAACGTTCGGTCAAGAAGACATCAACCAGACGGCTCTGTTCAGCCAGCAGGGTCTGACCACTCAGGCCCTGCCTCCACAGCTCTTCCAGGGCCTCACGCTGGGCACGAAGGGGGGACGCCATCTGCCTTACACCGCTGAGTGGTCTTCTTCGCCGGTCCGTACCCGGACAACCCGTTCAATGGGCAGAACAAAGATCTTACCGTCGCCGATCTTACCGGTATTGGCCGCGGTCCGGATCACCTCGACCACCTGGGCCACCTTATCCGCGCTGATAACGATCTCGATCTTGACCTTGGGGATAAAGTCTATCAGATACTCTGCCCCACGGTATATCTCGGTATGTCCCTTCTGCCGACCATATCCCTTCACATCAGAGATGGTCATCCCCTGAACTCCGATCTCATTCAAGGCCAACTTCACATCATCGAGTTTAAACGGTTTAATGATCGCTTCAATTTTTTTCATAATACTCCTCAACTGTTCCGTTTGACTCCGGCAGTATCACCAACTGTATCTCTTTCAACGTACTCGAAGTTGATTTCCCGAGTCCAGCACTTTCCAACCCAACGCGGGAAGGCATCAATTATAGGCCGTTTCTGAATGTTCGGCCGAATCAAGGCCTTCCACTTCGGCCTCACCGCTGATTCTGAGTCCAATGGTCATGTCAAGCCCCTTGAGCAGGAGCCAACTGACCACCAGGGTGTAGGCCAGAACCACCACCACGCCAAAGGCCTGGATACCCAGTTGGGCAGCATTGCCGGCCAGAAGGCCGTCAACCCCGCCGGGGTTGACTTTGGTTGAGGCAAAAACTCCGAGACAGAGGGTCCCCACCAGACCGCCGACTCCATGAATACCAACCACATCCAGGGAATCATCAAAGCCCAGGCGAGTCTTGAGATTTACCGCCAGAAAACAGACCACTCCGGCCAGAAGACCGATGAAGATCGCGGCATTGGGGCCGACAAAACCGGCCGCCGGGGTGATGGTGGCCAGACCTGAGATGGCTCCTGATGCGGCACCCAGGGTTGTTGGCTTCCCCAATTTAAGATATTCCATCACCACCCACATGAACATTCCGGCCATGCCGGCCAGATGGGTGGCCACAAAGGCCGTGGCCGCAATTTCATCGGCGGCCAAAGCTGATCCACCGTTAAAACCAAACCAGCCAAACCAAAGGAGCCCCGTGCCCATCAACGTCATGGGCAGGTTATGGGGCATGAAACTGGTCCGCCCATATCCCTTGCGCGGCCCGATAACCAGCACGGCCGCCAGGGCCGCAGCACCGCAGGTGACATGAACCACCAGACCACCGGCGAAATCCATGACACCAAGGGCGCCCAACCAGCCACCCTTGCCCCAAACCCAATGACAGACTGGATTATAAACCAGAATCGCCCAGAGCAGAGAAAAGACC
This sequence comes from uncultured Desulfobulbaceae bacterium, assembly GCA_937910875.1. Taxonomy (GTDB): domain Bacteria; phylum Desulfobacterota; class Desulfobulbia; order Desulfobulbales; family Desulfocapsaceae; genus Desulfatifera. The sequence continues at coordinate 8,206 of CALENA010000145.1, forward strand.
ACAAAAGTGCTGAACTTGACACGCTCGGCAAAGGCACCGGTGATCAGGGCCGGAGTAATGACCGCAAACATGCATTGATAGATCATGAACACGGTTTGAGGAATGGTGGTGGCATAATCAGGACTCGGGGCACTGGTCACCCCGCGCAATCCCATCCAGGAGAGATCGCCAATCAATCCTCCCACATCCGGGCCAAATGACATGGAATATCCCAGATAGACCCACTCCATCGAGATCAGGGAAATCATGAAAAAACTCTGCATGATCGTCCCCAGAACGTTCTTGCCCCGCACCATCCCGCCATAAAACAGGGCCAGCCCAGGGGTCATCAGAAGCACCAGACCAGCCGCAGCCAGAATAAATGCGGTATCCGCCTTCACCATCTTCGTTTTCCTCCGTAGTAACCTGTATCTCCCGAGCAAGGCATCCCCCCCCGGGGACTCGCCTGCCTGTTTCTCCTGTCACACTCAATCGATGGCGCGCGAAGATTCCGAGTGATTTTCTCGCACGTTTCAGGAGTCGACACGTATCTGTCATTGAACAGAGTTGCCTCTCCTGAAAAAAACTACACGACTCCCTGCGGATCAAAATTCTTACGCTGCCATCTTGTCTCTTCTTTCCACTGCATCAAAGACATTGCAAAACCTTTTTTACTACAAAGAATATGCCAAAAGAGAAAAACAAAGACAAGATGCCGATAAACAACAACTATTCCCCACAAAGACCCCTGAGCGAACGCCTCAAAACCTCACATTCCTGTTACTTTATCGGTAAAACATGACAAACTTGTCACGTACAGGATCTGGACAGGTACACGCAGGGCTTGGCTTTTACCCGGCAAGACGCTATGCTGATTTTTCAGCTGAACATTGACCAACCTCTGCCCGATGCCTCTCCCCATGAAAATCAACGGCCTCCATCACCGGACCATCTGGTCCGACAGCAATGACCCCACGCACATTCAGATTATTGACCAGCGGCATCTGCCGCACCATCTGGTCATCGAGCCCCTGCAGACAGTGGCAGAGGCGGCCACGGCCATCCGCGACATGCATGTCCGCGGCGCTGGTCTGATCGGGGCCACGGCCGGGTTCGGCATGTACCTGGCGGCCATCGCTCCAGGAAATGAGACCGTCAATGAACGACTGAAACAAGGGGGGGAGTTGCTCTGTGCCAGTCGGCCCACGGCTCGAAACCTGGCCTGGGCCGTGGAACGAGTCCTGGCAGAAACACGGGACGTTTCAGGGGAAGAAGATAAAAAGAAGATGGCCTTTACCGTGGCCTGTGCCATTGCCGACGAGGACGCCCGATTCTGTCGCCGCCTGGGCGAGCATGGTCGGGAGATAATCCGGGCCATCAGCGAGAAAAAAGATGGGGCACCGGTCAATGTCCTCACCCACTGCAATGCCGGCTGGCTGGCCTTTGTGGACTGGGGCAGCGCCACCGCCCCAATCTACGCAGCACGCGATGCGGGCATCGCCGTCCATGTCTGGGTGGACGAGACCAGGCCCTGGAACCAGGGGGCCAAACTCACCGCCTGGGAGTTGCAGCAGGAAGGGATCGAATGCACTCTGATCACCGACAATACAGGGGGGCATCTGATGCAGAAGGGGATGGTGGACCTGGTCATCGTCGGCACCGACCGCACCACCAGGACAGGAGATGTGGCCAATAAGATCGGCACCTACCTCAAGGCCCTGGCCGCCCATGACAATCATGTGCCCTTTTACGTGGCCCTGCCCTCTTCGACCTTTGACTGGAAACTGCGGGATGGGATGGAGATCCCCATTGAAGAACGCTCAGGCGAGGAGATCACCCAGATCAGCGGGCTGACAGCCAACGGAACCATCGAGACGGTCCAACTCACCGCCCCCGGGACCCGGGCCGCCAACTACAGCTTCGACATCACCCCGGCCCGTCTGGTCAGCGGCCTGATCACCGAGCGCGGAATCTGCGCCGCCAACGAAGAGGCCATCTCAGCCCTCTTCCCTGATCTGGCCTGACCGGCATGGCTGGACCAAGATAGCCGGCCACAACCAACCATGAACGTTCGCACCTTCGGCATGGCCAGTCATGGTCCTCGATGAACTTTCATACAAACAGCTGTCATATCCGTTTCAGGACCCCATCATTTCTGGCGGCCGTAATCGTCGTCGAAACGGACGATATCATCCTCGCCAAGATAGGAGCCGTTCTGGACCTCAATCATCTCCAGATCAATAACCCCAGGGTTTTCAAGCCGATGCTGAACGCCGGCCGGGATATAGGTGGACTGGTTCTCATGCAGGAGAAAGGTCTCCTCACCATTGGTGATCCTGGCCGTACCGGTGACAATCACCCAATGCTCGTGACGATGATGGTGCATCTGCAAGGAGAGCTTTTCACCCGGTGAGACCGTGATCCGCTTGATCTGATAGCGTGGCTGCTGCTCAAGCACGGTGTATGAACCCCAGGGGCGGTAAGCCGTACGATGGACCTTGAACTCCTCACGCCGGTCACGCTTGAGGCGCGCCACAATCTTCTTCACCTCCTGCGACCGGGACAGCGGGGCCACCAGAACCGCATCGCTGGTCTCCACCACCAGCATGTCCTCCAACCCCACTGCGGCCACCAGGGTATCCCCGGCCCGGATCAAGCAGTTATGGCTGCCCTCGACCAAGACATCGCCCTGGAGAACATTCCCGTCACTGTCCTTGTCCGAGACCTCCCACAGCGCCTGCCAGGAGCCGATATCGCTCCAACCCAGATCCGTGGCCACGACAGCGGCACGATCGGTCTTCTCCATCAGGACATAGTCAATGGAGTCACTCGGGGCCTCAGACATGGCCTGGCTGTCAAAACGAAAGAAACGGCCGTCCCAGGCGCCCAGTTCCACTGCACGGGCCATGGCCGCCTGGATCTCCGGGGCATGGATGGCCATCTCCTCACGAAACGTGCGCCCTGAAAAGGCAAACATCCCTGAATTCCAGAAATAATTACCACTGGCCAGATACTCCCTGGCCGTGGCCAGATCCGGCTTCTCTTTAAATGAGCGCACCTTGCAGCCATCGGCTCGCTCAATATACCCGTAACCGGTCTCGGGCTTGGATGGCTCAATCCCAAAGGTGACCACAAAACCATCTGCAGCCAGGGCCGCGGCCTCTTCAACAGCAGCCGCAAAACGGTCACTGTCCTGGATCAGATGATCGGCCGGCAGGACCAGAAAGATCACCTGATCATCATCGCGGGCACCAAACTCCACCGCCCCGGAGATCGCCGGGGCCGTATTCCTCCCCACGGGCTCAAGAAGAATGGTGCAATTCCGGGCCAGGCCCAGGGCATCAATCTGGCTGCGGGTGATGAAGCGATGCTCCTCTCCGACCACCACCACCGGCGGCAGGACACCGCTCAAGGCCGCGACCCGGCGGACCGTGGTCTGGAGAAGCGAGCTGTCACCTGTGAGTTGCAGGAGCTGCTTGGGATACAGCTCACGTGACAGGGGCCAGAGCCTGGAGCCGGTGCCACCGGCAAGAATCACGGGTTGAATCTTGTGCACGATATCCTTCCTCTTTTGATGGGGGCCAAGCGCCCCGGTTCAGGCCCGGATCAGGGCCAGCAATTCGTCGGTCTTCTGCTGCAGGAGGGCCTTGTCGCCCCGGGTTTCAACATTGAGCCGAAGCAGAGGTTCAGTATTTGACTTCCTGATATTAAAACGAAAATCAGAAAATGTCACGCCCAGGCCATCGGTATAATCTTTTTCGCCAGCTCCAAAGGCCTTCTCCACCCGGACGATGGCCGCATCAGGGTCCTTGACCACACTGTTGATCTCGCCCGAGACCGGAAAGGCCGCCATACGCTCGGCCACCAGGCTGGAGAGCGGCACCTGTTTCCGGCTGAGCAGAGAGGCCACCAGAAGCCAGGGGACCATCCCGGTGTCGCAGTAGCCAAAATCCCGGAAATAATGATGGGCCGACATCTCACCGCCATACAGGGCGTCTTCCGTCCGCATCCGTTCCTTGATAAAGGCATGCCCGGTCCGACTCATGATGGGCACCCCGCCCGCAGCCAGGACCAGTTCCCGAGTATTCCAGACCAGTCGGGGGTCATGGAGGATGCCTGCCCCAGGCTCCCGGGTCAGCAGTTCGGTGGCCAGAAGCCCGACAATATAATATCCCTCGATAAAATGACCCTGTTCATCCCAAAAGAAACAGCGGTCAAAATCGCCGTCCCAGGCAATGCCCAGGTCGGCCCCATGCTCACGCACCAGCCGGGCGGTTTCCTCCCTTTTTTCCGGGAGCAGGGGATTGGGCACACCGTGCGGGAAGGTCCCGTCCGGTTGGTGATAGGCACGGACAAAGGAAAAAGGCAGATGCGGCTCCAGCAGATCAACGATGGCCCCGGCACAGCCATTGCCGCTGTTGACCACCAGCTTCAAGGGGCGCAGACTGCCACGATCCACATAGCCCAGCAGATGCTTGATATAAGCGGTCTTGTCCTGAGCTGCGCTCAATTGCCCACGCCCCGGGGCCAGTGGCGGCAAACGATCTTCAACGATCATCCGGGCCATCTCAGCCAGGCCAGACTCCCCGGTCACGGGCCGTGCCCCCTTGGTCACGAACTTCATCCCGTTGTAATCAGCAGGATTGTGGCTGGCAGTGACCACGATACCACCATCCACCCCCTGATCTTCCAGACTGAAGGCCCCGTGATAGATCTCTTCGGTCCCGCACAGCCCCAGATCAAGGACATCAACCCCGGAGTCCAATAACCCGCCAATCAGGGCTGCACAGATCTCCTCGCTGCTCAGACGGATATCACGACCGACCACCACCTTACGCGGTGCATACAGGGCCGCATAGGCCCGACCCACAGACCGGGCCAGTTCGGGATTCAACTCATCAGGCACACGTCCCCGGATATCATAGGCCTTAAAACAGGCCGGAATTGCTGTCATTTCATCACCTCATCCTGGTCTGCAGTTGAATCTTTACCACTGCTGACAAAGCATATCACACCCTATGCTCATTGTGCCCATCAATTTAAAAAAAAGATCTCAACACTTGGATATACAACTGGAAACCCCACGCCTGTACCTGTGATTTGGATCTGGACCCTGGCTGCAAACAAAAATTCAGGATTATGAAAGGGCCCTGTCATGAACAGTATACTTGAGCTATGGGGTTTGCTATAATAACACCAAAGCGACTGAAACAGGATTACATCCAAGGCACTCCCTGGCTTCCCCCTCGACCCATGGGCCGCACATGACAACATCGACCATTCCCTGCGAATATTTCTCAGAATTGCCCATCGCCACTTTTATCATCACCGCAGACCATGAAGTCATTTTCTGGAGCAAGGCCTGCAGCCAACTGACCGCTGTCAATGCCTCCCAGGTCCTGAACACCAGAAATCACTGGGGGGCCTTCTACGACAGCAACCGCCCCTGTCTGGCCGACATTGTCATTGATGAAAATTTCACTCTTCTTTCCTCACTGTACGACAGCCACAATCAGTCCAAACTCTCCCTGAAGGGAATCTGCGCCGAGGGGTGGTTTCACAATCTAGGGGGAAACAGCCGTCATGTCATTATGGAAGCGGCCCCGATCATGAACGATGACGGAGTCGTCGTCGCCGCCATAGAAACCATCCAGGACATCACCCACATCAAGGAAAAAGCTTCTTCCAGCCCACAGGCCTTCCCACGTCAAGCAACGAACGACCTGATCCCCATCTGCTCCGGATGCAAGGACATCCGGAACCCTGACGGCAACTGGGTCTCTCTGGAAAGATTCTTCCATGAAAAATCAAACATCACCTTCAGCCACGGTATCTGTCCTGGATGCCTCAAAAGACTATACCCAGACATCTATGATGAAATCATGAAAAAATAGGAGCAGCAAACACGCCCCTTCTCTCTTTTCCAAAACCATCGGTGCGACCGTCACCGGGACCGATGGTCTCTCTTGCAACCTCAGAGACTCACGACCCGATCGCAATCAGTTCAACCTCTCCGATAGCCCCCATGGTCTCGCCGCAGATCACCACGACGCCGAGAATCCCGGAAATGGACCTGGCCTGCTCCAGGGCCCGGGCAACACTGCTCTTGCCACCGGCCACCGCCTTCACCTCGTTGCCGAGCCGGGTTGCTACGGCATCGGCCAGGGCCGTGGATTTTGCCAGGACAGTCACTGAATCGGCCTCACCCAGGCTCAGGGAGTGACCGACCGTGCCCGACGAGGTGCAGATCCCCAGGGGCATCTGCGAGGCCGCAATGCGCAGCCCTACCTTGTTGCTCAACGATGAACGACCGGCAAAGATGGCCACATCGCACGACTTCTGCCGGGCCAGATAGATATCGCCACCGTTTTCCACCATCACCTCCGGCTCGCCATCGGCCAGCAACCCCCTGCCCACAGCCTCGGCAATGGCCCCGGCCACTGCGGCCATGGGGCCGACCCCAGCCTGCGCTCCTGCCACCATCAGTTGCCGTACAAGAGGCGGGGCCAGAAGATCCATGGGCCAAGGATCGAGTGTTGCAGAAAACAGCGGATGCTTTACTATGTAATCCTCAAGCTGAAGGCGTGCCTCAAGAATCAGTTCCCGGGCCCGGTCGGTGACATCGCAGGAGGCCAGGATCTGGAGATCGGTCTCCTGTACCCGGACCAGGGTCGAGATCAGCCCACCTGAATCAAGCCGGACCCGATAGGTCCGTTTCTGATAGGACTCCGGTTTTTTCTTCCGTTGTGCCGCCTTCACCACCTGGCTCCTCACCCATGAAACGTTTATCACGGGACTGACCGCATGCCGACTCGCCGCGATCTGATCATTCTCTTTACCCGCTCTCCCGAGCCCGGGCGCTGCAAGACCAGACTCATCCCGGCCCTGGGCGCAGACGGGGCGGCCACCCTCCACAAATGGATGACCGAACAGGTCTTGACTGCAATTCAGGCCTTGACCAGCGGCCAGGGCCCAGGCGTGGAAATCTGTTTCGACGGCGGGAGTGAACAGCAGATGCAAGACTGGCTGGGCCAAGAGCTGAAGTATCGCCTCCAGGCCGCTGGCGACATCGGCCAACGCATGGCCCAGGCCCTCTGCCCCCGGCTCCGAGACGCAAAGCGCGTTCTGCTCCTGGGATCAGACTGCCCGCAGATCACGCCCGCCATCCTCAGAGAGGCCCTCAGTGGTCTAAACAGACACGACCTGGTCCTGGGTCCTGCCCATGACGGCGGCTATTACCTGATCGGCGCGACCAATCACCTGCCCGGCAACATCTGCGCCGAACTCTTCTCCGACATCCACTGGGGCAGCGCAACAGTCTTCGACGAGACCATCTCCCGTCTCAGACACCTGCAACTCACATACCACAGTCTGCCCAAACTCCATGACATCGACCACGCCGATGACCTCAAACATCTCGATTATCGTCCCGACCCTCGATGAGGCCGGGAATATTACCCAGCTGGCTCGGCTGCTGGAACTGGCCGCCGAGGTCATCATTGCCGATGGCGGCAGCACAGACCAGACTCGGGAACTGGCCCGCACGGCCGGACTCACGGTGACCACGGCAAATGGGGGCCGAGGCAGCCAACTGAACAAAGGGGCCCGGCTCGCCCAGGGCGACATCCTGGTCTTTCTCCATGCCGACACCCGGCTGCCACCAGCTTTCGGCCAGGAGATCAATACCTGCCTGACCGACCGCACGGTCATTGCCGGGGCCTTCAGTCTCAAGATCGACGCGAAAGGCCCTGGCCTGCGAATCATCGAGCAACTGGCCAATCTCCGTTCCCGCCTTCTGCAACTCCCCTATGGCGACCAGGCCATTTTCATGCGTCGGACAGATTTCTTCCGTTATGGTCCCTTCCCCGAGGTACCAATCATGGAAGACTATATTTTGATCCGGAAACTGGCCCGCTCAGGCCGCATCACAACACTGGACTCGCCAGTCACAACCTCAGCCCGCCGCTGGCAGCGCCTGGGGCTGGTCCGGACCACACTCATCAATCAGCTGATGATCGTGGGCTACACCATCGGTATTCCACTGGCCAGCCTGGCCTCATTTTACCGCCGCCTCTTCGTCATCGCCAAGCGGTGAGGTCGCCTCAGGCCGAGGGACCTCCCGGGCAATGGCCGGCTCCTTCTGACTGAAGGCCTCGCGCACCCGCTCATCCTTGATCACCTGACGAAACTGGACCACCCCCTTGGACACAAGTGGACAGAGGGTACAATCCCGGAGCAGCCGACTCTCAGGACTCAAAAATCCGGACAGCATCATGTGCAGAAGCAGGACCACAATCAGGGCCTTGGCCGCACCGAATACGGCCCCCATGAGTTTATCAAACCACCCGGCAACGGTCACGTCCATAACCTTGGTCAGGATCTTGCCCACCAGCATGGCCAGGACATACGTACAGACAAAGAGCAGGGCATAGGCGGCCAGGAAAACGACCTGCGGGTCACTGGATACCCCTCGCAAAAACGGAAAGAGTCTGTCATGATACTGACCGGCCACCATATAACCGACATAGAGACCAAGAAGCACCGAGATCTGGCGGACAAAGCCCACCCAGCCCCCGCGAATGATAAAAAAGAAAAAAACAGCCAGAATCACATAGTCGTAAGTGGCCAGTTGAATATCCATATCTGTTCCTGATAGAGGTGAGTAACAACGAGAACTACTGTTTGAATTGTTAGCATGACGAATTGAAATTGCAAGGAATTACTTCAGTGCCAACCATGAGCCTCCCGCACAAACCCATTGAATCAAAGACCCTGAACAACCTTGCCGCACTGGCAGGACAAGGTGCGGGTACGACCATCAGCTCGGCCCTGATCGACCTGATTGAGTTGGGCGAGACGGTTAAACAATTGAGCCTGGAACAGATCAGCCAGCCATGGTTGAACCAGGCGGAGCAGGTAATTCTGGAGAAATACCAGTTTCCGAAGCGACGCCTGGAGTGGCTGGGCGGACGGATCTGTGCCAAAGAGGTGGCCAGGACCCAGATGACCAAAAATCTGGCCACAGCCCCACCCCTGCCCACAGAGCTGCGAATCAAAAATCAGTCATCCGGCCGCCCGGTACTCGAACGTGACGGCCATGCCCCAGATAGCTCCACCCTGCCCGAGCTGTCCATCTCTCATTCCGGACGCTTTGCCGCAGCCATGGCCAGCGAAACCTGCTGCGGTATTGACATCCAGGAGATCACTCCGGCCCTGGAACGCACCCGGGAACGCTTTGCCCTTCCGCAGGAGTTGCTCATCCTGCAACACACCTGGCCCACTGCCGGTCAACTCGCCCAACTGGGCCTGCTCTGGAGTGCCAAGGAGGCCCTGAAAAAGAGTGTGGGCCAGGAATCAATGCCCGGTTTCCTCGAACTGACCCTGCTCACGGCCCAAGCCCAACCAGGAGGACTGGCCCTGCTCACCTTCACGCAATACGCCAACCAAAAAAGGCCCCGTTCGCTCCCCTTTGTGGCGGCTGGCCTCCTGGGCCAGGACTACGCCCTGGCCCTTTGCACCCACTCCCCAACCTGCGACCAGGCAGACTCTCATGCCTGAGCTCCCGGAAGTTGAGGTGGTCTGCCGTGGCCTGCGGCCCTACCTGATCCAACGCTCCATTGTCGCGGTCCACTGGAGTGACAAGGATCTGCGTGTGCCCCTGCCCCGTGCCACTCTGCCCGGTCTGATCGGCCAGCGCATCACCCGGATCTCGCGCCGGGCCAAATACCTGCTCATCCATCTTGCCAACGGCTCCCTGCTCATCGTCCATCTGGGAATGAGCGGCCGTCTGGGAATCTTTCCGGCCAATGAGCCGGTCCACCGCCACGACCACGTCCGCTGGCTGCTCGACACCGGCCTGGAAATGCGCCTCAACGACACCCGGCGCTTCGGCAGTGTCCACCTGCTGCCCCCGGACGAGGCCGGGGAAGCCGAACACAGCTTTTTTCACGCCTGCGGCCCCGAGCCCCTGAGCAGAAGCTGCAGCCCGGAGCAATTACAGCGACAGGCCCACGGACGGAAACAGGCCATCAAGACGCTGCTCATGGACAGTCGTTTCATTGCCGGGGTCGGAAACATCTACGCCAACGAGGCCCTGTTCGCCGCCGGAATTCACCCCGACTCCCCGGCCCACACCCTGGATCTTGGCGACTGGCAACGCCTGCTCGACCAGCTCCGGATCATCCTGGATCAGGCCATTGCCTGCGGCGGCTCAACCATCAGCGACTTTCTCGGGGCCAGCGGCGACAGTGGGTATTTCCAGGTCAATTTCAAGGTCTATGGCCGGACAAACCAGAACTGCCCGAACTGCGGCCAGAAAATCAGTAAAACCCGGACCAGTGGTCGAGCCAGCTTTTTCTGCCCCTCGTGTCAGCAGCAGAAAAAAGAACAGGCCAGCGGCTCAACACCACCTCAGAAAACAGAATCCGAAAACAGTGAGACCGGCAGATGAACGGTGATCAGTTCCCCCAGGCGATATCGGCAGCGCCTGGCCGGGATGACCAGATAACAGGAGGGCGATTCCAGAGACCTGGCCGAACGGACCACGCACTCTCCCCGATCCAACTCAAGGACAGCGCCCCGCAGACGACAGACTCCGCGTGATCGCAGCTGCAACGCCTCGCCAAGACGCACCCGCAGGCTCCGAGGCCCACTGGCATGAACACCCTGCAGGACTTGCAGGGCCGGGGCCACCAGTTCATTGAGCAACATCCGCACGGCCGGAGGCGGCCCGGGCAGACCAAAGAACAGGGTCTTCCCCAGCACTCCGAAAAGCGTAGCCCGGCCGGGGCGCACATTCAAGGCCCGATAGATCACACGGCCGCCGGCCCGGACAAAGGCCTCTTCCACCAGGTCATACTTACCCGGACCCATGCCGCCGGTACTGATCACCAGATCGGCACCACTGGCCATCACCTCGGTCAACCGCTCCTGCACCAGTTCTACCCGATCTGAAACCAGACCATGATCCGTGACCTGGCAGCCGACCCGGGAGGCAAGATCACGGAGAAAATAGCCATTGCCTGAAATTTTCTGTCCGGGCGCCACACAGCTTCCCGGCAGGTTGAGCTCACTGCCGGTACAGAAGAAACCCACCCGCGGCCGACCATGCACCACAACGTCCACATGCCCGCTCCCGGCAAGCAGGACCAGATCCCCAGGCCGCAAGGGACGACCCGCCGGGGCCACCACCCGGCCCCGCTGCAATTGCCGGCCCTTGCGGGCAATATACTGACTGGCCGCACTCCGGTCCGCCTCCGAAACCAGAAGCCGACCATCCCGCAGCCGACAGACCTCATCTGGAATGACCCGCTGAGACCGGGCCGGGACCAGGCCGCCGGTCATGATCCGGCAGGCCGTCCCCGGGGCCAGACGACTCGCGCCCACATCACCGGCCGCGATTTCCCCAACTAGTTCATAGCTCCAGCCCCGGGTCTCCTGCCGGCCACCTGACCCGACCACATACCCGTCGCGGAGTGACTGATCAAAGCCCGGCAGAGGCAACAGGGCCCTGATCGACTGCACCGGGACCCGTCCCACCCCCTCTTCCAGAGACACGGCCTCAGGAGACAGGGGCTCGATCCGCTCAGCAATCAGACACCTGGCTGTCTCCAAATCTGGAATCACCTGCTCCGTCATTTTCCGCCCCTTGCGTATCGTTTAAAAAGCAAAAAAAAATCGTCCCCATGCCGCCCAGGGCACAAGAACGATTTAGAATCCAGTACAGGCAGTAACCAACCCGAACCGATCATTGATCTCCAATCAGACGGTCAGATCCTTGCGCACGGTCTTGCGGGGTCCGCCGTGTCCAGCCGTGGACCAGTCACGGATCGGAGCAATGACCTCCATCTGCGCCGACCGACCAAAGGCACCCAGGCGGTCATGAATGGACTGCCAGATACACTCGACGTCCCTGTTGATTTCACACCGTCCTTCCACAGAACCACCACAGGGGCCGTTCATCAGGCTCTTGGCACAACGGGCCACGGGACAGAGACCACCGGTGAGATGAAGAACACAATCCCCACAGCCGGCACATTGCTCCATCCACACACCCTGTTCGGTCGAACCGCCAAAGAAGGTGGTATTCAGGGCCGGATAGACCATGTCTTTCTGGCGCAGGTTGGCAATAAAATTAACTCCCACACCACAGGCCGTGGAGAGAATGGCATCGTACTGACCCTGCCACTGATCAATGGAGTCAATATACTCCCTGTCACACTGACGGACCAGGCTGCCCTCGATCACTTCAACCTCCCGCCCCTCTTTTTTCAGACCAAGACGGACCAGGGAGGCCAAAATGGCAGCCTCACGCTCGCCACCGGCCGAACAGACGGTGACACAACCGCGACAGGCCAGCACCAGAACCTTCTTGCAATCTTTTACCATTTCGATGATCTCGGCCATCGGTTTTCGTTCTGCAACGATCATGCTCTTATTCTCCTTAGCAATTCAAGGTGGCTTCGCCAAAGTCTCTTTAGGGCCTGTAAGAAAATAACTTGGCTGATATTACGCTTAGATTTGGGCCAGGTTTGGATGCGGCGATTGAATAAAACCGCAGACGTAGCAGGGCTACGTTGAGGATTTTGTGATTGAGCCGCATTCAAAGATGACCCGAAGATAAGATGGAAGATTGGTCGGGTTATTTATTTACAGGCCCTTATCCGGCCCACGGTCAAATTTTGTGAAAGGGGCTTGGACCGAGATCCCGAATCTTCTGGTCCATCTCAACTCCGGCGGCAATAAACTGAGGCTGAAGCCCGCGCGGGAGGTGATACATGGCGATGCGTTCGCTTTCCACATCCAGTTCGGCCAGGGCCTTCTGGACCGCGCCAACCCTGCGCGCCGCACGAACACTGCCCTTGACATTATGGCAGCCATCCACCGGACAACCGACCACATAGACTCCGTCGGCCCCGTCTTCAAAGGCCTTGAGCAGACTGGTCACCTGAACCTTGCCGGTACAGGGGACTCGGACCATGCTGATGGAGGCCGGAAAACCAAGCTGCTGCAGTTCATGACCGCCTTCAGCGCAACTCTGCTGCGAGGTATAGTGGCAGCTGAACAGGGTAATCTTGGGGTCGAAACTCATGGCGTTATCCCTCAAATCTGATGGCATCATCATTCCGACAGAGCCATCCTGGTAATTGTTACAAGTTCATCAATTATTGTCAGCTTCTCAAAGCTGACACACAAAACATTCTCTTACCCAGTGGTCCGTCTGCTCACATACGGCTGGAAAGAGGGGCTAACATCTCTCTCAGGCGCCGCAGGCGGCCAGAAGTCGCTCGTCTTCAGACTCGTTGAGAGTGATGGCCTGGGCCGGACATTCCTCCACACAGATCCCGCAGGCCCGACAGGCCTCGACATCAATGACGGCGACCCCGGACTGATCGATCTTGGGAATCTCCCAGGGACAGACACGGACACAGGTGAGACAGGCCACACACTCATCACGCCTGACCTGAGCGGCCTTGCCCTTCTCAACCAGGTCCTGGGCACTGACATAGCCCTCTTTCAAGGCCAGTTTGGCCAGGGCTCCCATGATATCAGCAAAACGGACATCCTGGGGACAGACAAAGACACAGGAGCGACAGCCGGAACAGTACCAGAGCAGATCAGAACTCAGCAATCGCTCTTTCATGCCCATCCGGATCATATGGATAATCCGCCGCGGATCAAACTCAGGAATGGCCTGGCTGACCGGACAGACGCCGCTGCACGCTCCACAGGCAAAACAGCTATTCAGGTGCTCTCCACCGGGAACAGCTATCACTTCACTGTTGAAGGAGGGATTCAGTTCTTGTTGTGACTTGGCCATATAGCAACTCCGAACCATTTTTACATTGAGGCAGCAATCGATGAAATTTCGATTCCACGTTCATTGATACTAATCATAAATGAAATTTATGATGTACTGTAATCAGGTGCTTTTGTCAACACAGGAAAGCAGGATCGCATCCGGGCAACACCCACGACATCCGGCAGATCGTCATTTTTTTTACCTGTTTTTTCTTGACTTTAAACCCGCAGCAAAAGTATTGATAAAAAGCTGCATTGAACAATTTCACACCAATCCTCTCCCTGGGGCAGCGTCATGAAGCAGGAACAACTCGAACTCATCATCAGCCCTGAGACCCTTGCCCAGCGGGTCAGCGCGCTGGGCAAAGCCATCAGCCAGGACTCACAGGAGCGGCAATTGCTGGTCATCGGTGTACTCAAGGGGGCCTTTGTCTTTATGGCCGACCTGGTCAGAAGCATCGACCTGGACCTCCAGCTTGATTTCATCCGAGTCTCTTCCTATGGCAACTCGACCAACTCCTCCGGGACCATCGAACTGGTCAGCGAACCATCAGCCCCCATTGCCGGCCGCCATATCCTCCTGGTCGAAGATATCGTTGACAGCGGCCTGACCCTGCACTGGCTTCGGCGCCATTTTCTCAATCTGGGGGCCGCCTCGGTCCAGATCTGTTGCCTGATTGACAAGAGCGAGCGGCGGGAACAGGACGTCCAGATCGACTATGCGGGCTTTGCAATCAATCACGGATTCCTGGTCGGCTACGGTCTGGACTGTGACGAACGCTACCGGAATCTCACAGGTATATATCACCTCAATGCAAGCGACTGACCAGCAGGACTGGACCAGAATGGCCAACCACACACAGAGGACTGTCAACATGAACCGAAAGTCAATCGCTGTCATCCTCTCCGGTTGCGGAAACCGTGACGGAGCCGAGATTCACGAATCGACCCTGACCCTGTGGGCCATCCACCGACATGGGGCAGAGTATCAGTGCTACGCCCCTGACATTGCCCAGCATCATGTCATCAACCATCTAACCGGTATGGAAATGAACGAGAGCCGCAACGTTCTGGTGGAATCGGCCCGCATTGCCCGCGGCCAGATCAGGGATCTGGCCACCTTCCAGGCCGAGGCACACGATGGTCTGGTCATTCCGGGTGGTTCAGGTGCAGCAAAAAACCTTTCCAGCTTCGCCTTTGACGGCCCGGACTGCCAGATCCACCCGGACGTGAAACGGGCGGTGCAGAGCATGGCTCAGGCCGGCAAACCCATCGGCGCCCTGTGTATCGCTCCGACCCTCCTGGCCCGCATCCTGCCTGGAATCACTATCACCACGGGCCAGGACCCGGCCACTGCCGAGGCAATCACTGCCATGGGTAGCCAGCACCAGCCCACCCTGCACGGTGAGATCATCATCGATCATGTCCACAAAATCGTCACCACCCCCTGTTACATGCTCGACTCCAGGGTCGACCAGATCGGAGACGGCGCCGATCACCTGATTGCGGCCCTGCTGGAGCTGATGGCCGTGTAACAAATCGACCCGTTCGACCAGATAATGTTCCGCCCCCCCGCAAAAACGTTTATCCAAAAGTTCATCAGAGCCCATGACTGCCCATGCCAAAGGAACGAACTTCATGGGTGACTGTGACTGCTGGTTGCTTGTGGCTGGCCATTTAAGCCCAGCCATGCTGATTTATTTGCCGAGGCAGAACTGTTCAAAAATTACATCCAGCACGTCTTCGGTGGTGGTGACGCCCACGATCTCATCCAATTGCCCCAGACATTCCTGGAGATCAATGGCCAGCAGATCGCTGGTCTGTTGATCAGCCAGCCCCTGCAGGGCCAATTCGGCCGCGGCCCTTGCCCGGACCAGGGCCTGACGATGGCGCAGGTTCGGGGCACAGGCCTCTTCCTGCCACTGCTCCCGGCCACCGGTCACCGCCGCAAAGACCGCATCCTTCAACTCCTCGATGCCCTGCTGCCCCCGGGCGGAAATCCGCACCAAAACTTGCCCCTCGCCGACCATCTTCTGCACGTCTGATCTGACGCCATCGGCCAGATCCAGCTTGTTGGCCACCAGAATCAGGGGCTTGTGGCGAACCGCCGCGTACAAGTCCCGATCGGCCACAGTCAGTTCGCGACTCAGATCAACCATAAAGAGCACCAGATCTGCCCGGGCCATCTGTTCTCTGGCCCGCCGAATCCCCATCTCTTCAACCTCTTCCGCCCCATCACGAATCCCGGCCGTATCCACCAGCCGCACAGGGACGCCACGAATATCCACATACTCCTCAATGGTATCCCGAGTGGTTCCGGGAATAGCCGTGACCAGCGCTCTTTCCTCCTGGAGCAGGGTATTGAGCAGGCTGGACTTGCCGACATTGGGCAGGCCAAGGATAACCACCGAGATCCCCTCCCGAAAGACCCGTCCCTGATCGGCATGACGCAGCAAAAGGGTCAGAGGCTCCAGGACCTCGCTTTTGAGGCGATGGGCCAGCTGCTCGTGGTTGACGATCTCGATATCTTCGTCAGGGAAATCTATGGCCACTTCGACCAGGGCCCGCATCTCAACCAGGCTTTTACGGATACGATCGACCTGATCATAAAGAGAACCGGCCAGTTGCTGCACGGCCAGATCCAGCCCCTTGCGGGTCTTGGCCGCCAGGACATCAATCACCGCCTCGGCCCGGGTCAGATCAATGCGGCCGTTCAAGAAGGCCAGCTTGGTGAATTCTCCGGCCTCGGCCAGTCGGACCCCTTGGGCCAGGACAAGCTCAAGCACAGACTGGAGAACCAGGAAGTTGCCGTGGCAGTGAACCTCGACCACGTCTTCCCGGGTATAGGTCCGGGGGGCAGCCATGAACACGGCCAGCACCTCATCCATGATCCGCTGGTCGTGCGGATCATGGATGCATCCGTAGTAGAGACGATGGGATTGATACCTGCAGGAAGGATCGCGGGGGACAAAGACCCGCTTAAGAACGGACAGGGCCCGAGGGCCGCTCATCCGGATGATCCCAATGCCGCCCGCCCCGGGCGGGGTCGAGATAGCGGCAATGGTCTCGCTGTGAACGGAGGGGCTGATCATATTCAGGAACAGATTTTTCCGGCAGCAGGAGATGAAAAATTATGAATCGCCGTCTCCTGGAGTCGGTTTGCTGGCCTTGCTTTTTCTGGAACGGGATGAGGGACGCCGACGACCGCCGCCGCTCTTCCCCTTGCCCGGCTTGTAGATAAAGATCTTCTTGAACAGGCCATCCCCGACACTGCGGCTGCGGATCTCCTTGTCCTCCTGGAGGACCAGATGAACCATTCGCCGTTCCGAGGGATTCAGGGCCGGGATAACCTGGGTCTTGCCATCAACCTTGACCAACTCGGCCAGTTCCCGGGCCCGATCCTGAAGCTCGTCAAGCCGCCTTTCACGGAAGCCGGCGACATCCACGGTCAGCCTGAGTCGGCCGGCAACCTTACGCGCAACCATCTTTCGCATCAGATACTGGATGCTGTCCAGGGTCTTGCCCTCTTCACCGGTGAGGAACTCATCATGTTCACTGGACAAACGACAGCCCACGGCCAGCCCACGACTCTCGATCTCGACTTGCGCCGGGTAGCCCATCAGGGCCAGGAGTTGCTCGAGCTCACTGCGAATCATCTCCAGATCCGCCGGGGCCAATTCCACCTCAGGAGCAGGCTCACTGGCCACAGGTCCAGCAGGAGCGGAAACGGCCGCACTCACCGGGGAGTCAGCAACCTGCTGCGCAACAGCCTCTGCTCTCTGGGGCTGAGATTTTTTTGACCTCTTCTGGGGCTGGGGTGGAGTTGATTCGACAACCGGCACGGCCACCTCCTCCGCAACAATCGGAGCAACAGACGGCTCGGCCAGGTCATTTTCAATGACTCCTGCCTTCTGGACGGTTTCTGCCTCATCCTTTCTGGCCTGGGCAGATTCTCTCTTCGGTCGCTTCTTTTTACCGGCAGCAGTCTGTTGGCCAGCCGCCACCTCATCTTGCGCGGCCTCCGACTCGATCCGCTCACTCAAGGTCTCTGACCGGACCGAGGCCCGAATCTGGGCCTTTTTGCGGATCAGACCGAAAATACCTGTGGAACCGGTCCCCACGACCTCGATATCCAGATCTTCCTGGGATGCCTTGAAAAAGCTGCAGGCCTGGGCAATAACATCTGCCACGTCTTTGCCAAAAAAGTCTTTTTTCTTAACTGACATTCATTTTCCTTGATCAGTCATGGCGCCCGATGCCGCTGACAGGAGAAGGTACGCCGAACAGGAGACGGCGGCCAGGGGCGCAAACAGTCTTTTCCCGACAGACAGCACAGTCTCAATGCCGGGTCTCAAAGCTTCAGGCTCAGTGTTTCTGGCGGTTGATCATCTGCTGCTGGAAAATGGCCAGCAGATTATTGACAAACCAGTAAAGAACCAGGCCGGAAGCAAAATTAATAAACATAAAGGTAAAAATCACCGGCAGAAACATCATGATCTTGGCCTGGGTGGGATCGGCCGTGGTCGGAGTCATCTTCTGCTGGAGGAACATGGAGGCCCCCATGAGCAAGGTCAGGACAGGAATTCCGCCCAGATAGGGGATATCAAAGCCGATCCATAACCGGTCCGGGGCCGACAGGTCGGTGATCCAGAGCATGAACGGGGCGTGCCGGAGTTCAATGCACTGGAGCAGGACCTTATAGAGGGCAAAAAAGACCGGGATCTGCAGGACCATGGGCAAACAACCACCCAGGGGATTGACCTTGTAGGTCTTGTAGAGGTTCATCACCTCCTGATTCATCTTGGCCGGATCGCTCTTGTACTTCTCCTTGATCTTGACCATCTTCGGCTGCAGTTTCTGCATGTTCTTCATGGACTTCATGCCCTTCTGGGTAATGGGCCAGAAGATCGCCTTGAAGGTGACGGTTACCAGGATAATGGCAATGCCATAGTTTTTAAACACGCCATGCAGGACATTGAGGAGCCACAGGGTTGGCTTGGCCAGCACATCGAACCAGCCGAAATTAACCGCCCGATCCAGATTGTAGCCACTCTCCTTCAGCAAAGAGAGCTTCTTGGGGCCATAGAATGCCCGATAATGATAGACCTTTTCCTCACCGGGCTGCAGGGTATCCAGGGGACCGTCAAGCCGCATCTGGACCAGATCGCCCAGCTGCTGCATGACCACTCCCGTCACCTGGCCCGCCGCAGGAATGAGCGCACCCATGAAATACCGGTCGCCGTAGGCGGCCCAATCAACCCCGCCCTGGACAGTGAGCGGTCCATTTTCCAGGACTTTGGTCTTGTACTCCTCATACTGGCCATTGAGGTACAGGGACGGGCCCATGAACAGGAAGCGATTGGCCTGATTCACCTCGCCAAAGGGAAGGTTGACCTGATGCAGCTCGGCCGAACCCTGCAAGGCCTGATCCGAATTATTCGTGACCCGAACTTCCAGGTCAAAAAGATAGGAATCCCTGGCAAAGGAATAGACCCGTTCGATGGAAAGACCTGTGGTGGTCTGGGCGGTCATGGTCAGTTGACCATCACCAGCAATGGCTGTGGTCCCTTCCGGGGCACTGTAAAACAACTCACTGCCAGCCGCACTGCCCCAGGAAAAAGCCAGGGGGAAACCCTGATCGGCAACGGTCCGAACCAGCTGCATACCGGGCGAGTCCTTGGCAATATCCTCACGGAAATCCTTGAGGACAAAGCTACGCAGGGTCCCGCCGTCTTCTGAAACCACGGCCCGGAACAGATCCGTCTCCACTCCAATCTCACGGGCCGCCCGGTCCGGACGCACTCCCTGGGCCTCACCTGGCAACACAGCAGGTTTTGTCAGGGTCGCAACCGGAGAGGGCAGGGGTGCGGTCTGCGCAACCTGAGCCGCTGGCTGCTCAACGACTGCAACCGGTACCGGAGCGACGAAAAAATACTGATAACCGATAAGAATCAGGAAGGAAATAACAATGGCCAGAAAAGCACGATAGATATCCATGGATTTATCCGTGGTAAAATTCAAGTAGATTGCAGGACAACATCACCGATCGACAGCTGAACAAATGCCCATTCTGCACCAAGAAAAAAAGGCGGCGGCAACGATCAGCGGACCGGATCATGGCCGCCACGACAGAAAGGATGGCAGCGCAGGATGCGCCAGAGGGCCATCAGAGTGCCACGCCCGGCACCATAGCGTTCAATGGCTTCAATGGCATAGGCGGAACAGGTGGGGACAAAACGACAACTGGGCGGGAGCCAGGGAGAGATCAGCAGTTGATAGCCTCTAATCATTCCCTGCAGGATATTCTTGGCCACCAGGCTGACGCGGATCATATCAACCTCCGACGCTCAATTTCGCCGGGCCAGACCAGCCACGGTTGCATTGACCTGGGCAAGATCAGACGACGACCAGTCGGGACGAACCGTCAGCACGATATCAGACTGCTGGGGATACAGCTCACGATGCAAACGAAATGACTCCCGGACCAGACGTTTGATCCGGTTACGACGCACGACTCCCCGGAGCTGGCGATGGACGCTGATTCCAAGCCTGCTGTGCCCAAGATTATTGCCGTAATAAATCAAGCTGAAGCCGCTGCCGTGCAGACGCTTACCCTGCCTGTAGACCTGATCAAACTCCCTGCCCTTACGCAACAAATCGGACTTGGGAAGCTTGAGGCTGCCCACGCTGATCAGGCAGACAGACGTTTGCGGCCCTTGGCCCGACGTGAATTCAGAATAGCCCGCCCTGCCTTGGTGCTCATCCGAAGACGAAAACCATGGCTGCGCTTACGCTTCAGGTTACTCGGCTGAAAAGTACGTTTACTCATGACTCAACTCCCTATTCATGCCCATGCATGATTTTTTCATTCAAGACCAACGGGATAGATCCACAAGAATTCTTTAACTGATCCCATCCCGACCACTGGGGACTGCGCCACTGTGAGCATGTCCTTCCTGCACAGCACCCCAAAAACTACAAAAGAAAATTATTAACCACAAAACCTGCCTTCTGTCAAACATTTTCGCTCTCGACCAGAGCCTGTCACTTGCGCAACCGCAGCGCCTGTGCTACTCTTTTTTGCAACTATTCAGAGACAGTTGCCCCCTCGAATACAATTGTATTTTGAAAGATCGACGTATAATAATTACCACCAGACAATCTGACTCACGCGCCAAGGGATCTGCCTGCCTGCAACGTGTAACGCGCCCCTGATATTTTTCCCGACAGGCACCTGCCCAGTTGCCCAACAGCCACAGGCCGAATCATCCAAACACTTCTCTTTGGACCCCACAAGACGATGACCACCACTCTCTACTCGGATATTAACTGGCAGGAACTGTGGCAGAATGCTCGCAGGCGCAAATCATGGAGCAGCAAGACCGCGACCGACTGGGACCAGAAGGCCCCCTCCTTTGCCCGACGCAATCGGTCCTCAGACTATATCGATCTGCTCATGGCCAGGCTCCCCCTTTCGCCGGGCCTGACCGTTCTTGATGCCGGATCAGGCCCCGGCACCCTGTCCCTGCCCATGGCTGGTCGTGTCAAAGCCGTCACCGCCCTTGATTACTCAGGCGGAATGCTCAAGATCCTGGAGCAGGAATGCCTCAAACAGGGTGTCAGCAACATCCGCCCGGTCCATGCCTCCTGGGAAGACGACTGGCAGACATTGAACATCGTAACCCACGACCTGGCCATTGCCTCGCGCTCTCTGGCCGTGGACGACCTGCAGGGGGCCCTGGAAAAGCTCAACGCCCATGCCAGTCAGGCCGTATACCTCACCGACCGGATTGCACCCACCCCCTTTGACCCGGCAGCCTTTGCGGCAGTGGGGCGCGAATTCGAATCAGGACCCGACTACATCTATACCCTCAACACCCTCTACTCCATGGGCATCCATGCCAATGTCGAGGTCCTGGCCCTTGACCATCAGCTGATCTTCCCCGACTTTGACCATGCCCTGGACTCCTATTGCTGGATGCTCAAAGACCTGAACCCGACCGAAGAACAACTGCTGAGCGCCTACCTCCGCTCACGGATCATCAAACAGGACGATGATCACCTCATTATCTCCCGTGAGCACCCCCCGCGCTGGGCCCTGATCTGGTGGAAAAAAGAGCATCATTCCGGCCGATAAAGGCCCCTCCCCACAGACAGAGCTTAATGAAGAATACCATGGAACGCATCGACAACACAGACAACATAGACAGTTACGATATCGTGGTCATCGGTGCCGGGCATGCCGGTTGTGAAGCGGCCCTGGCTGCAGCTCGGATGGGCTGCCGAACCCTGGTGACCGTGATCAACGTCGACACCATCGGTGCCATGTCCTGCAATCCGGCCATCGGCGGTTTGGCCAAGGGCCATCTGGTGCGCGAGATCGATGCCCTGGGCGGTGAAATGGCCAGGAACATCGATGCCACCTCAATCCAGTTCCGCCGCCTCAATACCAGCAAGGGTCCGGCCGTGCGCTCCTCACGGGCCCAGGCCGATCGCCTTCTCTACCGTCTGCGGATGAAGGCAGTGATGGAGGCCCAGGAGAATCTCGACATCCGCCAGACCGTGGTCGACTCGCTCATGGTCGAAGAGGGCCGGATCGTCGGGGTCCGGACCTCGCTGGATGAGGAGATCCGCACCAAGGCCGTGGTGGTGGCCACCGGCACTTTTTTAAATGGCCTGATTCATATCGGCCTTAAGAATTTTCCGGCCGGGCGCATGGGCGACACCCCCTCCACCAGCCTGGCCGCCTGGTTCAAGGAAACCGGATTCCAGATGGGCCGGATGAAGACCGGCACCGTCCCCCGGATCGATGCGGCCAGTATCGACTACTCCGAGCTCGAGGCCCAGCACAGCGATCAGCCACCGGCCTACTTCTCTTTCGGCAGCAGCGGCGGCTACACCCTGGCGCAGCGCCCCTGCCACATCACCTATACCAATGCCGCCACCCACGAGGCCATCCGGGCAGGGATTCACCAGTCACCCATGTACAGCGGAATCATCAAGGGCGTGGGGGCCCGCTACTGCCCATCCATTGAAGACAAGGTGATGCGTTTTCCCGAGAAGGATCGTCACCAGATTTTTCTTGAGCCCGAGGGGCTGGAAACAACCGAGGTCTACCCCAATGGCCTGCCCACCAGTCTGCCGCTGTCCACCCAGATCGCCATGCTCCGCAGCATCAAAGGGCTGGAAAAGGTACGGATCATCCGCCCGGGCTATGCCATCGAGTATGACTACGTCGATCCGCTGGAACTGAAACCCTCTCTTGAGACCAAACGAGTCCCCGGCCTGTTCCTGGCCGGGCAGATCAATGGCACCTCGGGCTATGAAGAGGCCGCGGCCCAGGGCCTCATGGCCGCAATCAACGCCGTCCACCTGGTGCGAGGCCAGAAGCCCCTGGTCCTGGACCGCTCCCAGGCCTACATCGGCGTCCTGATCGACGATCTTGTCACCCTGGGCACCAAGGAACCCTACCGTCTGTTTACCTCTCGGGCCGAGTACCGGCTCCTGCTACGGGAAGACAATGCCGACAGCAGACTTTCGGCCATCGGCCATGATATCGGTCTGCTGAACCATGAAGATTTCAGCCGGTTCCAGACCAAGGAGGCACAGAAAGAGGCCGGAACCAGGCTCCTGGAGACAAACTTCCTCAGGCCCTCGCCTGCCCTGAACCAGGGCCTGGCCAGCATGGATTCATCTCCTTTGAAACAGAAATGTTCACTGGCCGACATCCTTCGCCGCCCCGAATTGACCATCGACCACCTGACCCGCCTTGATCTGGACGAGGATCTCTGCCAAGCCCTGACTGAACTGGCCGCCTCTCCGGTCCGGGATGGGGTACAGCTGCAGATCAAATTCCAGGGCTATCTCCAGCGTCAGGACGAGCAGGTGGCCCGCTTCCGCAAGATGGAACACACCACTCTGCCCGAAGATCTTGACTACAGTTCTCTGTCAGGCCTTTCGGCAGAGGTTGTGGAAAAGATGTCACGCGTCAGGCCCAGGAGCCTGGGACAGGCCTCCCGCATCTCAGGGATCACCCCGGCCGCAATCTCCATCCTCCAGGTCCACCTCAGAAAGCGAAAAGGGGCATAAGCCCTTGAGCTACCACCAGCACAGCGCCGACCAGGGCTCCCTTCAACCCAACTGCCAACCACCCAGACCATGATCCCCTTCCCTCACATCGACCCGGTCATCTTCTCCATGGGCCCCCTGCAGGTCCGCTGGTACGGACTGATGTATGTCCTGGGCTTTGCGGCCAGCTATTTCCTGGTCCAGCAGCAGATCCGCCGCCACGACTGCCGGGACCTGGCCCCCCATTTTGAAAACCTCAATCTGGTCCTGATTCTCTCGGTCATTGTCGGCGGCCGCCTGGGGTATGTCCTGTTCTACAACCTGGCCTATTACCTGCGCCACCCCTTGGAGATTCTGGCCACCTGGGAGGGAGGAATGAGCTTTCACGGGGCCTGCCTCACGGTGATCATGAGCGGCTGGTTCTTTGCCCGCCGCTACCAGATCAACTTCTGGCGCGGGATCGACCTCTACATCGTCACCATCCCCATTGGCCTTGGTCTGGGACGGCTGGGCAATTTCATCAACGGCGAACTCTTCGGGCGGCCCACAGACCTGCCCTGGGGCATGATCTTCCCCGGTGGCGGCCCGATCGCCCGCCATCCCTCACAACTCTACGAGATGCTCCTGGAGGGGCCGATCCTCTTCCTGATCCTCTGGAGCCTCAGAAAACGGCCCTGGCAACCAGGGTCCACCTGGGACCATGGACGACTGCTGGCCGTTTTTCTTTTTTGTTACGGGACGTTCCGCATCCTGGTCGAGTTCGCCCGTGAGCCTGATCACCAGATCGGCCTCTTCCTGGGGACCATCTCCATGGGCCAGATTCTCAGCTCCCTGATGATCGCGACCGGCGCCCTGATCTGGGTGATTCGCAGAAAGGGATAACCAGCATCCCGGGCTACGGTTGAGGTTTTCACTCAGGCCAGTGACTTCACCCCCCATCCTCATCCGCCGCTCATGGACAAAATCGCTCACGACACCTTCAGCTCGAGCATGACCGGACAGTGGTCTGACCCCATCACGTCATTCAGAATGGCGGCATCGACAATCCGGTCAACGCTGGCCGGATCAATGAAAAAATAATCAATTCTCCAGCCGATGTTTCGCTCCCTGGCCCGACTGCGATAGCTCCACCAGGTGTAAAAATCAGGCCCCGGGTTACGACTGCGGAAGGTATCAATCCACCCGCCGGCCACATAGTCATCCATCCAGGCCCGCTCGGCCGGCGTAAAACCGGGATTGCCGGTATTTGACTCAGGATTGGCCAGGTCAATCGGCTGGTGGGCGACATTGAAATCACCACAGGTCACCACGGTTTTCTCCCGGGCCAGTCGATCAACAAAGTCATGGAAACAGCGATTGAAATCGCCCTTCAAGTCCAGCCGGGTGAGATCATGACGGGCATTGGGGAAGTAGGCGTTGACCAGGAAAAAATCAGCGAACTCCAGAGTCAGGACCCGGCCTTCACTGTCAAAACGATCATCAGCCAAACCAGTGATCACCCGCCTGGGCTCCTGCCGACTGTAGATGGCCACCCCGGAATAGCCCTTGCGCTCGGCCGAATGAAAATAGGCATGATAGCCCTGCAACTCCAGGACCTCGACCGGCAGCTGCTCGGGCAGGGCCTTGATCTCCTGCAGGGCCAGGACATCCGGAGCCAATTCCCGGGCCCAGTCAACAAACCCCTTCTTGGTCACCGCCCGCAGACCATTTACATTCCACGAGACCAACCGAAGCCCCTTCTGCCGCCCCCTGGCCTCCACGGCAGTCGGCCGTCCCTTGCGCGGGACCACCCCGATCCTGGGACAGTCTGGTGCCAGGACACACGCATCACAATGCGGGCCCACCGGCCGACAGATCGATTGCCCAAAGGCGACCAGAAGCGAGTTGATCTCAATCCAATGTTCATGAGGCAGCTTTTTCCGCAGGGCCTGCTCGGTGGCCTCAGGGGAGGTGGTCTCCACATAGCCCCAGATATTCATGATCCGGTGGACATGGGTGTCGACACAGATAGCAGGTATCTGGAAGGCCTGGGCCAGGACCAGGTTGGCGGTCTTACGTCCGACCCCGGGCAGTGAGAGCAACTCATCCATGGTCCGGGGAATCTTGCCATCAAACCGCTCAAAGAGAATGGCGGGCAGCTGGCTCAGGTACCTGGCCTTGTTGCGGAAGAAACCCACTGGCCGAATGAGCTTTTCCAGGTTTTCCTGGTCCAGCCGCGCCAGGTCACCAACGTTGTTCGCCCGGGTAAAAAGGCTTTCGGCTGCTCGAGCTGTCACTTCATCCCGGGTCCGCGCTGAGAGAATGGTGGCCACCAGGATCTTGAACGGATCTTTGGTCTGCACCGCAATGAGATCTACCACCGGCACTGCCTGTCCCGCCACAGCCTCTCTGATCCGGCTCAAAGCCGGGCCAATTTCAATACCCATCACACCTCCATACATCTCTGCGTCACCTGCGCGCATTTTCGTCTTATGTATGACAACAACTCTGCTTGCGCAGCCCACTCACCAGCGCCCGCTCACTCCAAGCTAATACATGCAACCCAAAACCAACCGGTTCGTCCTGAAAAAAACGTCAGGAACTATCCAGGGGGCCGATCAACCCATGGGCACCTCGTCCCAGTACGTGGGTGTCAATCATCGTGGTGGAGATATTGACAGAGCCCAAGATCTCCTGGATCATCCAAATATCATGCCCGGTCTCCAACACCACCTGATTACATCCCGAGGGAAAAGACAAGTGTAAAACTCGCCGACAGCAAGGAGCGCACCATTCAGCACATGGTCGCAACGAGCTTCTGGCATCCCAACGATACACCCATGTCGGCACAGCAGTTGACAAAAGCACTCGTTGGCAAACTGCCGGAGTTTTCTCAGGACGAAGACGAACTGCGGGCCATCTGGAGTCGTCCGGATACCCGCAGAAAGTCGCTGAAGGGTCTTGCCGATACAGGCCTTGGCAAAGAGCAACAGGCCGGAATACAGAAGATCATCGATACCGGGAAGAGTGGCCCCTTCGACGTGCTGGCCCATGTCGCCTCTGCCATCACTGACCTGGGTCGGCCGGAAGAAAGGATTGGGCATGCATTTGCAGAGTATCAGATGTATCTGTATCAGGGGCTGGCAAGAGCAGCATAAGACAGACCAATGACATACAAAATCACAGGCGCACGGCCCCGGGCGACTTATCCTTCTGACAATGTCTCTTTTCTTGACATACGCATCACCCCTGGCTACAATCTAGACAGACTAGACAGAAAAACACAGCAGGAGGTGTAATTATGGGAAATGTATGGCAACTGCAGGATGCAAAAAACAAATTTAGTAATTTGGTAGATAAGGCCCACCAAGACGGCCCCCAAGTTGTCACAAAGCATGGTAAAGAATCTGTCGTAATAATTGCTATCGAAGACTATCAAAAACTCAATAAGCCCATGTGTGATTTAGTATCTTTTTTTAAGAACTCTCCCCTCTCTAACATAAACCTTGACCTCGCGAGAGACAAAAGCCGTTCAAGAGATATAGAATTATGAAATACCTACTGGACACCTGCGTCATCTCAGAAATTATACGCCCCAAACCATCCACAAAAGTCACCAAATGGATCAAAAATGAAGATGAGAGTAATTTTTTTATCAGTGTTTTGACAATTGGTGAACTTCACAACGGTATTGAAAAACTCGATGAATCGAAAAGAAAGGAAGAGTTACATAATTGGGTAGAGAATGATCTCAAAGAAAGATTCTGGACAAGAATCATCGACATTGACTTACAAACTGCGATGATATGGGGGAAAATTCAAGGGAGGACGGAGCGAGTTGGTAAACCAATGCCCGCCATTGATTCTCTTATTGCCGCAACAGGCATTACCCATCACTTAACAGTAGTAACCCGCAACATTTCAGATATGAAAGAGAGCGGAGTAGCACTCCTTAACCCATGGGAACAATGAGATAAAACAACACTCTTTCTGTAAATTCGTTTTCCTTTCGTCCTTTCAATTTAATTCTGCAGTAGCGCTGTCAGCCGAAAACATCAAGGCCAAGGCAGGAATCAGTGCTAGGGAGTGTCTGTCCATAAATGAGCAATTTTGGTCAAGATCAAGGCATGCGAAAAAAATAAGCGCAGGCATATGTTTGATATTCCGAGCATTATTTTTTGAGCATAACGCCGATATCTCTCTGTGACCAGTTAAATCGACTCCGACACTAAGGTTATCTCTTTATTTCTCTAAAGATTCTAGCATGTTAATAAGCTCGCCAGGCGTGTATATTGGTATAGTTGATTTCTTAAATCCGGAAATATCTCTCGTTACAATATATTCAACACCTGCATGGCATGCGGCTTCGTGTAATACTGAATCTTCGAAATCTGTAAATTTTGGATTGAGTGCTTTTGCAAGCACTAAGCGATTGACGGGAGCAACTTCAAATAAAGAAAGAAGTGCCTGGATGTGTTGAATTGCCTCTTTTGGGCTCAGCGATTTTGTAATTAGGTAGTGTATTGCTGTTATTGTTGTGGCACATAAAAAACCAATAATTTCAGAGCGTTCAACTTTTGACAATAGGTAAGAAGCATCATCGGCAAAAGGCTCCCTGTCGAGAAGAACGTCAAGAATAACATTGGTATCAAATAAAATTTTCATAAATATTTGTTTTCTAAATGTTTTCTATAAGTTTCTTCCGAAACTTTTTCACCCCGAATTATTCCTTTAAGCGACAAAACTGTAGGGGTGAGTTTGTGTCGTTTTTCAGATTTTTCGTTTTTGATAATTGTGAAAAGGTCAGCGACTATTTTAGAAATTGACTTGCCACTTCGAGCAGAATATTGCTTCGCCGACTCAATTAATTTATCGTCCATTCTCAAAGTTAATTTCGTATTCATGGTACCCCCTAAATAGTCAATGACGTATCTTGTGTAGTATCATTATACGTACAGACTATTTAAGTGTCAAGGTTTAGGTTCTCATGGGTGATTTTTTTTGAGATAATGATAAAGGTCACTTGTGCCGCCACCAGACCTTGCCGCGTCAGCGCCGCAGACGTTCTCGGCGTCAAGTGAACCGCCTGGTTAGCCCCTGTTTTTATTGACTTTTTAGATAGCTTTTTAGGTCTCTATAGTAGTTTTCATGAGGGCCAAGCATTACAAGTTCCAGATTCTCATTTTGCAGCCTGTAAGCAAGGAGATAGAGGCTGGAATAGATTTTGAATTTATGTACCAATACACCTCTGAGGTCTCCTTTTTTTTCAACCCCGATGGCTGGGTCTTTGACTATTTTTTTTACTTCTCCGTCTAAAATTATTTTCTCTTTTATATTTAGCTTCTTGACTTTTCTTTGGAATGATCTGGATTGTAAAATTTTCATAGAACCTACCCAAATTTATATTCAGTAAGGTCGCCATGTTCTAACTCTTCAATACCAATTAAAATTTCTTTTATTAAATCGTAAGTTAGGTCTGGATTTTCTTCTGCACACTTACCGATTCTTGCCCAATGTTCAATTTGGCCAGTAATTGAACGGTGATCGACTCTACTGTACTTACGAGCTTCTTGGACTAATTCTTCTGATACTCTTACTGCTGTTGCCATGACTATATACCTCCATAATTTGAGTTTATATAATCAAAATACTACATAAAGTTGCAAAACGCAACGTTATGGGCTCTTTATGCTTCGGGGGCTAACGATTTGAATCAGTAGAGCAAAAAAGAAGCTCGATTTAACGTGATAGCAACGTATCCACGGAATTTTATTACTTGATTGAAAGTGCCTTTTTTGTTCCACTGAATTCGCTGGTTCGGCGCATTTGCCGTTTGATTTCTATATTGCCCATTTTGACCCCAAAATCAACAATTCGGTCTAATGATTTCAACTACTTACACAACATACATATCGGCATTCCGCTATCATATCAGAGACTTATCGTGGCCCGACCCCAAGCCGTAAATGTGATATGCCAAACTTGTCCTGGAATATGATGGCGGTTGGCTCTAGCCATATCAGGTTATTCCTTAAAGCCGTCATTCTTCCCCGGAAAAGGGCATTCTAAGATGCGTTTGCACCCCCACAGAAACCACATTTGTCACTATATCAAAAGGTTATCTTGGTCCGACCCGATTTGGTAAAAAACCGGGCTTGTTCAACCATGGATAAGATTGTGGATCGCTGCGCACTCACAATCTATCCTTATTCGTTATGCACTCTACCAATTACGTGTTTTTGGGTCAGTATGTTCACGGAATTCATTAGATAGCTTTGATACAAGTTCCTCATTAGCTAATCCCTCTCCTCGGATTGCTAGCAATTGCAATGGGGCTTTAGATCTGCTGTGACCATCGAAAAGCAAAGCCATCTGTTTGTCCCGATTTTCAACAAGCTTGTAGTTCAGAAGATATCTTTCGTGTACATGTTTACTTTCATCGTCAATCACTTTTCGGAATTCTGTCAAAGCTTTCGTACAGAATTCTTCGATAGCTTTCTCCTTTATTTCTTTGAATATCTTCCAATCAGATTCTTTCATGTAAGTTCTTTATAGTGCATAACGTCCTGCATCACCAGCGGCCCACCCAAACTTTACGCGTCAGCGCCGCCGCGCTTCTTGCCGTCTGGTGAATGCAATTGTTCGGTGATTATTCCAGGAATCTCAAATGTAATGTGGCCATCCCTCCA
>CALENA010000146.1 GCA_937910875.1 uncultured Desulfobulbaceae bacterium
AGCATGGGGTTTCAGCTGGTTCCGTGCTAGGCCCAACATTTTGTTACTTGGAAGCGTCAGTGCTTGAGTTGGTTGATGGAAAATCCGAACCGGTCAACATGGATGAATGTCTGGGCTGTGAGACCTGTGTCGAGGTCTGTCCGGAGGGTGCTATTACGGTCACTGAGCTATAAAAAACGGTCCAAAAAGGCGGCAGAAACACCACCAATGACCTCTCCCGCCGAACAGATGAAAGGAACCCTGCTATGTCAAAAATAACGAAGATTCTTTACGCGACTGATTTATCCGCAAGTGCAAAGGCTGCATTCAAATGGGCCATGAGCCTTGCTGAACAGTATGATGCCTCAATCACTGTTATCCATGTCATCCCCGATTTGACTGAAGAGATGTCAGCCTCCGCCGGATATGACCTGGCGGCACATTTTGGTGCCGATCGACTTGCCGAATTCAACGAGGAAGGTCGAGCCAATGCCTTTACCGCTGTCAGAGAACGAATTCAAAACGTCTGCACGGAAATGGAAAAAGATTTCTCCAAGTGCCGGACCAATCTCAACAATATCATCATCAAGGTCGGCCATCCAGTACGGAATATTATCACTGCTGCAGAAGAAGGTGGCTATGATATCGTTGTATTGGGGACGCATGGCCATGGCTTGATCGGCGATTTGATGCTTGGCTCAGTCGCCCGTGGAGTTGTCCATAAATGCTCAATTCCTGTCCTCACGGTCAGGCTTCCTCCTGAATAAGAGGTCTCGTCCCCTTGCGGGACATGTGGTTTCTTCTTGAACAAGACCCTACCCCACCACCTTGGTTTTATGACCGCACCCAGCCCTGGATGGCACTGTCTTTTTCTTTGGGATGGGGTCACAATTGGGCTGATCAGGCCTCAATCAAAAAAACTGATCACAGAGGAAATGGGGGGCTCATTCCAGGGCACGAGCTGGAATGCCTTTGATCTGGCCTCTGTGACCCGTTGGACATGTGACCGATGAAACTTGCTGCTATTCCATATAAGTATCGTGAATAATTCACCATCTTTGATCATGAAAAAAAACCGGCAGCAACACACACCACAAAGGCCCACCTTCAATAAAGTGCTCCGGAAAAGTTGTCTCTCGTTCTGGGGCATGACTCCCATGCTCTTGGGGGTTATCGGCCTCGTCGGTCTCTTTCAGGAAGCGGTGACTCCCAGTTTACTCACCTCCCTGTTTCGAGGAACCCCCCTCTACGACACCTTGATCGGCACCTTGTCCGGCGCGGTGGCAGTGGGAACTCCGGTCGTCAGCTACCTGCTCGGCGGAGAACTGCTGGAGCAGGGAATCTCACTCTATGCGATCACTGCCTTTATTCTCTCCTGGGTCACCCTGGGTCTGACCCAGTTACCGGCCGAGATCGAGATCTTCGGAGGCAGCTTTACTCTGTGTCGCAATATTCTGTCCTTTCTCTTCACCATGCTCATAGCGGCTCTGACCACTCTGACCGTGCAGGTATTATCATGAAGAAACAGGACAGGTCCTCTGCCTTTCGCGGCACATACCTCTTTCTGGCCGTTTGCTTGTTCTACGCCCTTCTTTTTCTGGTCAGCAGCAAAACAGCAGTTCCGGCTCTGGGAAAAAGTGGTGCCATCCTGATAAAGATTCTACCCATTTTTGTGGTCGTGATCGTATTGACCGCCCTGCTCAACTTCCTGTTGCAACCCCAAAAAATCGCAAGACATCTCGGCCATGAATGCGGGGCAAAGGGTTGGCTCTGGGCACTGGCCGCTGGCGTGATCAGCCATGGGCCCATGTATGCATGGTACCCACTGCTTGAAGATCTGAGGGAGCACGGCATGCGCGACGCCTTGATTGTGGTCTTTTTTGCCTCCCGGGCCATCAAAATACCACTCCTGCCGATGATGATCGATTATTTCGGTGCGCTCTTTACCATCGTGCTTTCATTTTATATACTGATAGGAGCACTGGCTCAGGGGATATTGCTGGAACTCTTCCAGGCCAAAAAGCTTCAATCAGGAGCGGATTGATTATGGAATACAAAGATTATTATAAAATCCTTGGACTTGAGCGGGATGTCGCCCAGGACAAAATCAAACAGGCCTATCGCAAGATGGCCCGAAAATTCCACCCGGACATCAACAAGGACCCTGGCGCAGAAGAAAAATTTAAGGAAGTCAGTGAATCCTATGAGGTCCTCAATGATCCTGAAAAACGGGCGGCCTACGATAAATTTGGCAGCAACTGGAAACAGGGTCAGGACTTTCACCCACCACCCAACTGGGATGCTGGCTTTGAATTTTCCGGTGCAGGTCCTGCCGGACAGGGACAGACTGATTTCAGTGATTTTTTCTCACAACTCTTTGGCTCCGGCCAATTCCGCCAATCGCGTACCGCCTCTTTTGCAAGCACCGGAGACGATCAGCATGCCCGTATTCTCATCACCCTGATGGAGGCCTGGCAGGGGGCTCAAAAAACATTCACCCTGACCAAACCGGAGATCAATGCCCAGGGGCAACTGATCAATCGTCAACACACCATCACGGTCACCATTCCCAAGGGGGTCACGGAAGGTCAAAGAATACGCCTTCAGGGCCAGGGGCTGTCCGGCCACGGAGGGGGGCGTCACGGTGATCTTTATCTGGAAATCTCTCTGGAGAGACATCCCCTTTTTACGGCCGACAAACGAGATATCCATCTGACTCTGCCGGTGACCCCATGGGAAGCGGCCCTGGGCCAGACAACCGAGTGTCCCACCCTGGGCGGTCAGGTCAAAATAAACATTCCGGCAAACTCACAATCCGGCCGCAAATTACGTCTCAAGGGTCGCGGTCTCTGCAGCGCCACGCACAACGGTGATCAGATCGTCACCCTGCAGATCGTTATCCCGGAGGCCAAAACAGAGAAGGAAAAAGAGTTCTACCGACAGATGGCCAGCACCATGCCGATGAATCCCCGCCAGTTCATGAGAGGATACTGAAATGAAAAATCAAGTGTGTGTCTCACATGTTCTGCTGCTTGATGAAAACACCAGTTACACCCTCCAGGAATTATGTGACTTCTGCAGCCAGAGCACAGAGCTGATCATGGAAATGATTAACGAGGGCATCATTGTTCCGCCCGGCCCCACCCCAAACCAGTGGCGATTCGGCCTGAGGGAGATCCAGCGCATACAAACCGCACACCGCCTTATTCGTGATCTGCGGATCAACATGGCCGGTGCGGCTCTTGCCCTGGATTTACTGGAAGAATTGGAAGAATTACGGCGAGCGGTTCGCAACTGACACAGAGTTGATCGAAGCCAGCCTCGCCCTTGACATTGCTCATCACAGAGAGATATCATTCCAGGAGGACACCATGAAAATTGTCATTGTTGGCGCTGGGGCATTAGGCGGATTATTCGGGGCCTCGCTCAGCCAGGGCGGCCAGGAGATTGTTTTTGTTGAGCCCAATCAGGCTGTTGTCAGGGCGATCAATGAAAAAGGGATCGGTGTCGCCAGCCATGAACTCCTGGGCGCTCAGGGTCTGCAGTACTTTCCGGCCCGTGCCGTCAGCAGCGGCCAGGAGATCCAACAATGCGACCTGCTGTTCATGGCCGTAAAAACCTATAATACCCAGGAGGCAACCCGTCAGATTGCCCACCTCGTCGGACCGGACTCTCCCCTGATCACCCTGCAGAACGGACTCGGGTATATTGAACTCATGGGGAAAATTTGCGATCCAGCCAATATTATTTCAGGATTTACCTCCATGGGCGGAACGGCACTCGGCCCTGGTGAAGTGATGAATGACGGCACCGGCCCAACCTACCTGGGCGACCAACAAAACAGCAACGGGGACCGCCTCGCACAAATATGCGCCATCCTCAATAAAAGCGGGCTCCCTGCCAAAGAAGTAACGGATATTGTCAGCCGCAGGTGGAACCGGGTGCTTGTCCATGCGGCAATTAATCCGGTTTCTGCCCTCCTGCACTGTCGCAACAGCCAACTCCTCGACAGTCTGCACCCTCTTTCGCTCATGAAACGACTGATCGATGAAGGACGCGATATCGCCGAGGCTCGAGGGATCGATCTGGGTGAGGTGGATCACTATGAAATGTTGTTTGCAACCTGCCGTGACAAGGCCAACCATCTTTCGCCCATGCTTCAGGACATCCTGAACGGCAGGAAAACAGAGATCGATGCCCTGAACGGTATTCTGTGTCGGTATGCCAGGCAAACGGGCGTCCCGGCTCTGAGCCATCTCACCATCTATGAACTCATTAAAAGTCTTGAGAAAGAAGCAGACATCCCCAACATCCAGTGAGAGAGGTTTGAAAATGGCTGATTGGCAGAAAATACTGGTTGCAGTCGATGACAGCCCCATGTCTGAACGGGTTGCCGATTATGTGGGCCGCGTTGTCTTCGGGCACAAAGATGTACAAATTTGTCTGCTTCATGTCTATCCTGAACCGCCCCCCTATTTTTACCAGGAGGGACACAACCTGAAAGAATACCAGCAGGAACAGGAAAACGTGGCCCAAAAGGTCTTCCAGCGCCTTTTTCCTGTCTTGGCACGACACAGTCTTGCCCCTGAAACGATCCAGACCAGTTGTCATATGGCTGAGGGCATCAGCTTGAGTAAAGAAATTCTCTTGCTGCGCGAGCAGGAGAATTTCGGGACTCTGGTTCTTGGCAGACGGGGGATATCCAAGGCAGAGGAGTTTCTTTTTGGCTCAATTTCTACCGCGATCTTACGCGAAAGCCATGATTTTACTGTCTGGATTGTCTCCTGACCTTTTCTTCTGCGGACACCGCCATGGCTCACCCCCCCCAAACCCTTCAGGATATACCTCAAGACATCGTTGCGTTGTTCAAGGCGCACCGGGTCAGCAAATCCCTGCGCAGGCAACCCAAGGTCTACAGCGACACCTCAAATTTCACCTCTATTGATTACGGAGACATCATCCACGTGGATGACCGTTACTTTCTCATCACCGCCTATGCCGTGGAAGGACGCTTCGGGGTGGACGATCAGCCGAAGCAATGGGTCCCTAAAGTCCATGATCTGGTCAACGGTCAGTCACTGATCCTGAAACTTGTCTTTCACGAAACGTTTTCAGTGAATATAGGCGATTTTACTATCCCCTGTTACCGGAGCCCTGAAAAAGAGGCCAGGATTCTCGAGTACACCCAGGGACATGAACGATTCATGCAGGGATACAGTGTGGAAGATGAGGCGGGTAATCTGGTGCGGATTCTTGATGTGGTGCGAGGGCGAAGATTGGATAAATTTGTCTACGGCGAGCAATGCTCCCATGAAGAGTATTTTCATTCATTGTTTCCGGCTATCCTGCAGGAATTTCTAGAATGTGCCCGGGCCATAACATTTTTACATCAGGGAGGGTTCCGCCATGGAGATATCCGGCGTGATCATATCTATGTGGAATTCGACACCGGCCTGTTTCGCTGGATAGATTTTGATTACGATTTCTATCTGCCGGAGCGCCCCTTTACCCTGGACATCCTCGAACTCGGAAACCTGCTCATGTTTCTCATTGCCAGGGGAGATTACCGGGAAAGAGACCTGCTCGAGAACCCTTCAGTTGGTCAGGCAGCATTCAACACCCTTTGCCCGGATGATTATTCGTTACTTGCCAGAAACAAGATTGTCAATCTGCAGAAAATATTCCCTTACGTCCCGACGCAACTCAATAATATCTGCATGCATTTCTCAAAAAAAGCAACGGTCTGGTATGACACGGCCAATGAATTTTGTCAGGATCTGGAAAAGGTCGCCGACTCTTTTCATTGATGGCCTGGACTTGCAT
>CALENA010000147.1 GCA_937910875.1 uncultured Desulfobulbaceae bacterium
CAGACCCGCGGCCACCGGAATACCGATCACATTATAGCCAAAGGCCCAGAACAGGTTCTGACGGATATTGCGCATCACTGCCCGGGACAATTTAAGAGCCGTGATCACTCCATCGAGATTGCCCTTCATGATCACCACGTCACCTGACTCGATGGCAATATCGATCCCGGTCCCCATGGCAATCCCGATATCGGCCTGAGCCAGGGCCGGGGCATCGTTAATTCCATCCCCCACCATGGCCGTCCGCAACCCCTGCCCCTGGAGCTCGATGATCTTGGCCGCCTTGTCCTCGGGCAGAACGCCGGCGATGACCTGATCAATCCCGGCCTGAGCGCCAATGGCCCGGGCCGTGGCCTCCTGATCACCGGTCAGCATGATCAGCCGCAGCCCCATGGCCTTCATTCGGGCCACGGCCTCGGGGACCTCACTTTTAAGTTGATCAGCAATGGCCAGGAGGGCCGCAAATTCTCCATTCACGGCGAGATAGAGCACGGTCTTGCCCTGGGCTGAAAGTCGATCGGCCTCAGCTGTGGCCGCTGCGGTCACAATCCCCTGCTCTGCAAGCAGCCGCTGATTGCCAAGAAGGACCTCAACTCCGGCCACCCGGGCGCTGAGCCCCCGACCCATATGGGCCTCGAATTGCTCCGGCTGCACCAAATTCAGGTCCTGTGCCCGTGCGGCCAGAACCAGGGCCTCAGCCAGAGGATGTTCGGAAGACTGCTCGGCCGAGGCTGTCCACAAGAGCAGTTCCTGATCTGTATAGTTGACAGAACTCGAACCGGCAAAGAGTTCAGGATGAGTGGAGACATTCACAAGATCGGTCAGTTCCGGGCGCCCATGGGTCAGGGTACCGGTCTTGTCAAAGACCACGGCCTGAATCGACTCGGCCTTTTCCAGGGCCTCGCCGTTCTTGATCAGGACCCCGAGTTGGGCGCCACGGCCGGTACCGACCATGATCGAAGTCGGAGTGGCCAGGCCCATGGCACAGGGACAGGCAATCACCATGACGGCGATAAAGAAACGAAGCGAAGTAGAAAAATCGGCCGCACCGCTCAGATACCAGACAAGCCCGGTGAGCACGGCAATGACCATCACCACCGGCACAAAGTAAAGACTGATCCGGTCGGCCATGCCGGCAATGGGCGCCTTGGACCCCTGGGCATTCTGGACCATGCGCACGATGCGGGCGAGCATGGTATCACCACCCACCTGCTCGGCTTGCACCTGGAGAACCCCGTTTTTGTTCAGGGTCCCGCCCACCACCCGGTCGCCCTCACCCTTGGCCACCGGCAGACTCTCACCGGTGAGCATGGACTCGTCGATCACACTCTGCCCCTTGACGATCAGGCCATCCACCGGGATGCGGTCCCCCGGGCGGATCAGGAGTCGATCACCGGCCTCAATCTCCTCGGCCATGATCTCTTCCTGCCCCTCATCGGTGAGAAGTACGGCCGTATCAGGCGTCAGCTCCATCAATTTGGCGATGGCATCTGACGTGTGAGACTTGGAACGGGTCTCCATGTACTTGCCCAGTGAGACCAGGGCAATCAGAACACCACCCGACTCATAATAGAGGTCCATGGCCTTCATCTGCGGATCAATCCCCAGCATGATCTCGATCAGATTCCAGGTCGAATAGACAAAGGCGGCACCGGTCCCGACGGCAATCAGGGAGTCCATATTCGGCACCCGCCGCCAGAGGGCAGGCAGGCCAAGGAGATAGAAATTACGGCCGAGGACCATGATCGGGACCACCAGCAGAAACTGGATAAGGGCGTAGTTCAGGGGGTGATGGTGCGGATTGATTACTGCGGGTAGGGGCAGACCCAGCATTTCGCCCATGGAGATGGTGAGCAGGATTGCGGCCAGGCCGAGCGACCAGAACAGCCGCTGTTTCATGGAGGTGAGGCGTGCCGCGACCTCCTGCCGCTTGCGGGCAAAATCATCGAGCCTGGCGCTACGGGGCTTGGTCTCAAAACCAAGGCCGGCGATGGCCTGACGAATGGTGCGCTGGCTGATCTGCCGGAAGTCAAAGACCACGGTCCCGGTCTCGGTGGCCAGATTAATAGTGACCGAAGTCACCCCGGACAGAGCCCCCACCACCTTTTCGATCCGGCTGGAGCAGGAGGCGCAGGTCATTCCGGAAATA
Organism: uncultured Desulfobulbaceae bacterium; assembly: GCA_937910875.1. GTDB lineage: Bacteria > Desulfobacterota > Desulfobulbia > Desulfobulbales > Desulfocapsaceae > Desulfatifera. The sequence continues at coordinate 2,150 of CALENA010000147.1, forward strand.
TCCAGCTCCAGGGTCTGTTCGCTGGACTCAATGCGGCGCTGCAATTCAAAGCCCAGGCCTGCCACCTGAGCGGCAATCTCATCATAGGGAATTGTATTCTCGTCCCAGCTGAGCTCCATGGTCTCGGCCGCGAGATTGACCGCCGCCCGCTCCACCCCGTCCAGGGCCCCGACCACCCGCTCAATTCGACTGGAACAGGCCGCACAATGCATGCCCTTGACATCAATCTGTATGGTCTGCAGCTCACTCATCGGTTTCCCCTTTTAATTTTGCCTTGTTTTCCGAGACAATAATACTTATACATTGTGGCATCAAGGGCACACTATTTTTTACAAAAAGGAGAACATCATGACCACCATTTTAATCAAAGGCATGAGCTGCCAGCACTGCGTTGCATCAACCAGGAAGGCCCTCGAGGCAATCCCGGGCATCAGTGATGTCAATATTGATCTGATCCAGAAAAAAGCATCTTTCTCAGGCGCAGTTGACCTGCAGGTCGTGAAAGATGCAATTGCCAAAATTGGTTTTGAGGTTGTTGGCTGACCAGACTCAAGACACACGTGGACGCAAAAAGGGGCTGGATACCTGAACGGTGGCCAGCCCCTTTTGCGTCAAACAAACATTTTTCAGCTCAACTTTCTTTAATCAGTCACCTCTTTCCACCAGAGATAGAAGAAATTTTTGTCAGGGAATTCAGGATTATCTCCAAAGATTGCGGGCCTGTCAAATTCACGATACTCATCCCCATAAGGAGGCGGGGTTCCGACAGAGACAAAAAGTCGAGGACCAGTGTCACTGACAACGATTACAGGCTTTGAAGGTATCCCATAACCGATGAGCACATATTCATCATCACCAGCAACAGCAGGATCTAAATCAGTAACAGCTTGGCCTGTTTTATAATTTAAGGCATACAGTCTTGACATACCACCCGGAACACAGGGATCATTATTGGGGGTAAATGTTGTAAAA
>CALENA010000148.1 GCA_937910875.1 uncultured Desulfobulbaceae bacterium
CGCTGAATCTGCTGGTCGTATTTCTTCAAATAGATATCCGAAAGGGTCATGAAGGCGGTGATGATCAGTGGGCCATAGATGATGCCCAGGATCCCGTAGACGTTGATGCCGCCGATGATCGCCAGAAAGACCAGGAGGGTATGCATCTTGACCTGGTTACCGACCATCTTGGGCTTGACCCCATACTCCATGGAAAAAGAGAGGACAAGGTAGAAGAAAAAGAGAAAGATGCCCGCGCTCATCCGGTCATTGAGGGCCAGGATCAGGGCGGCCGGGACCATGACCATGCCGATGCCGAAGATCGGCAGGAAGGCGAGGATGACCATGAGCCCTCCCCAGAGGATGGGCGAGTTGAGTCCCATGATGGCAAAGACCGCACCGCCGATGGTTCCCTGAATCAGGCCGCAGATCCCATTTCCCTTGAGGATGGCATTGGCGATTTCCTCAAATTTTGCCAGAAGCAACCGGTCTTCGTCGTCGGGCAGGGGAGAGAGTTTAATGATGAAACTGAGTAACTTGTCGAGATCGATGAGCAGGAAAAAAATGACCAGAATCATCATGAAGAACATGAAAACAAACTGCATGATGTTGGCGGCCCAGCTCCGGGCCTGATTGTAGAGAAACAATCCACCTTGCTTGGCCACCGAGGTGATGGTCTCGCTGATCTGGGCTGGCTGGAAGTCCAGGCCAAAGCTCTCGAGGTAGGTCTGGATCTGGCCGACGATTTCGCTTTTCTGGGTCAGGGCCTGGAGTGTCGTGCCGATCTTGGCGTCCCGTCCCCAGTTATAGAGGCTCAAGGCCTCGTTGGACAGGGCGCTGATGAAGAAGAAGATGGGGACAAAGACAATGATCACGATCAGAAAGCAGGTGATGATGGAGGCCAGTGATTCAGAGAATCTGCGATTGAAGAAGACATAGACGGGCCGGAAGAGGCTGGAGAGAATAAACGACAGGACCATGATCGACCAGAAGGGCCAGAGAATCCGGCCCAAGAAAAAGGTCGAGAGCAAAAAGACCAGGATGAAGTAGTGAATGCGCATCATACTGGGACGTTGCGGGTCGAGAGGTGCCTGTTGATCAATCATGTCTGGTTCTGTGTGATGGGACGGGTGAAAGGCGGTCGTGGGGCGAAAGGTATGTAAAATTTCGCTCGCGCGGTGAGTTCTCTGTGACGAGAATCGTGAAACATGCTATGATCTCCCAAATTATTTTCCTCAAGTATATAGTGGAATGGAGATGAAGAAAAGGGAATTTAGCGTGAAACAGGAGAGTTGTCATGTGGGATAATCTTGAAATTGCTGTGGAGAAGACTGCTCCTGCCCTCCGCAAGGAGAAACCGGCTCAGAATAAATTGGGTTTTGGTATCCATTTTACCGACCATATGTTTCGGATGACCTGGAACAGGAAAGATGGCTGGCATGATGCCAAGATCTGCCCCTATCAGAAATTTCAACTTGATCCGGCGGCCATGGTCTTTCATTATGGTCAGGCCATTTTTGAAGGACTTAAAGCCTATAAAGACGAAGAGGGCCAGGTTTTTCTCTTTCGTCCCCAGGATAATCTTGAACGGATGAACAACTCGGCCCTGCGCATGTGCATGCCGCGCCTGCCCGTGGATAAGGTCCTGAAGGGACTCAAGGCCCTGGTCTATCTCGACCGTGACTGGATTCCCACCAACAAGGGGGCAACGCTCTATATTCGTCCGACCATGATTGCCACCGAAGCGGCCTTGGGCGTGCGGCCGGCCGAAGAGTATTCTTTCTATGTGATCATGTGTCCCGTAGGTGCTTATTACGCTGAAGGTTTTAACCCGACAAAGATTTTTGTCACCGACAAGTACGTGCGGGCGGTCAAGGGCGGGGTCGGGAATGTCAAGACTGCCGGTAACTATGCGGCCAGTATCATGGCCGGTCGTGAAGCGGCCAAGGCCGGTTACACCCAGGTCCTGTGGCTGGATGCCTGTGAGCGCCGCTTTGTGGAAGAGGTGGGCACGTCGAATATCTTCTTTCGGATCAACGACCAGCTGATTACCCCGCCTCTGGGCGGTTCAATCCTTGCCGGGATCACCCGGGATTCAGTCATGCAATTGGCCAGATCATGGGGGATTGAGGTGGTGGAGCGACAGATTACCATTGATGAGGTCCTGGCCGCCTGTGAGGATAAGACACTGCAGGAGGCCTTCGGGACCGGTACGGCGGCCGTGATCGCGCCGGTGGGTGAGCTGTGCTACCGTGACCGGAAGTATCTCATTAATAACAACCAGACCGGTGATCTGTCTGCCCGTCTGTTTGATGAACTGCAGGCCATTCAGGGTGGACGCTGTGCCGATCCCTTCCGCTGGGTGATGCGTGTGGGTTAATTCCTGAAAATATTCTGTTTTTCAAAGGGTAAGGGGGGTAAAGATTTTTTTGTCTTTACCCCCCTTGATTTTTGCAAAAGCAACCATATTGTTTTGCACAGTTTGTAATGGGCCGGTCCATGACGGCCGGGAAGCAGATAGGTAGCCGGGGATTTCCCCAATTGTGAATTAAAATAGAAGATTGTGTAGGAGGAAGTACATGAAGATTCGTCCATTGAATGATCGCCTGCTTGTCAAGCGGCTGGAAGAAGAGACCAAGACCGCTGGTGGAATTATTATCCCTGACAGTGCCAAGGAAAAACCGGCCGAGGGTGAGGTCGTTGCCGTTGGCAAGGGTAAGCTCAATAAAAAGGGTGAGCGCATAGCCATGGAAGTTGTGGTCGGTGACCGTGTCCTGTTCTCCAAGTACGGTGGAACTGATGTCAAGGTTGAAGGTGTCGATTACCTGATCATGCGTGAGGATGATATCCTGGGTGTGATTGAGGCGTAATTGCCGAC
>CALENA010000149.1 GCA_937910875.1 uncultured Desulfobulbaceae bacterium
TGATCCACTCCCGCAACAGATGCTCATCATTCTGAAAAGAGAGCTCCGGAAAGACCCGCATGTCGTTGATCAGTCCTTCAATGGTGTCAGCCTGTCTTTCATCTCGGTTCCAGATTGACGCCTTTCTTGATCAGGCCCTGACCGGATTTTTGTGATAGGTTGGGCTGGGTCTTCCGTTGATATAGATACCCTCCAGATAGGAGAGTTTTCGCGGCAGCTGCTGTACCGTGCCCCGGCTGATCAAAAAGGTTGCCTTGCGCCCGACAGCCAGCCGGCCCAGGCCGTCCATGTCGAAAAACCTGGCTCCGTTTTCCGAGGCGCAGTGGATGGTCTCTTCCAGGGAATAACCGGCCTTGATGAAGAGTTTCATCTCCTCGACCATTGATTCGCCATGGAGCAGGCCGATACTGCCAGCTCCGGTCCCCACGGCCGTGCTCACCCCCATCTCCCTGGCCAGATTCAGGAGGGACAGCTGCTGGTCGAGCGTCTTTTTCCAGAAGGCCGTAGCACCGGGGAGCGGCTTTCCAGGCGCCACATAGCGATGGGAAAAACGGCAGCAAACCTCTCCGCCTGAGCCGGCGCTGTCCAGGCCATTCTTGGCCCGCAGGAGGCCGGGAATCCAGAGCACGTTATTCTCGGCCATTTGCCTGAGATTGTCCTTGCCCATATCATATCCCTGCTCAATGGCATCACACCCCGCTGCCAGTGCCTCCCGGACCCGTTGCCGGCCATTGGCGATCACCACTGCCTTTTTTCCGCCTTTCAGTTGGAGCATCCGGCGCAGCTCTTCAGGACTTAGCCGGGCAGGGGAGGGATCGTTATCCTCGATGGAGGAGGAATAGGCAATCTTGAGATAATCACAATCCCCTTGAATGGTGGCGTGGCAGTCGTCCAGGCTGCGGCAGGGATGGCCGGAGGTTCGGATCTCAACAAGGGATTCCCGTGCCATTTTGGCTATGGTCTGTTCCGGCGGGTCAACATTTTCATGACTGTCGGCCACCCCCAGCACCCCGTAAGCATGGCAGTAGCGAATATGACGGGCCAGCATGGCTTCCAGTTCCGCCGGGCCCGAATCTTCCGAGGCCTGTCGCACCCTCATGTCCAGGGCGGGCGAACGTGACAGGACAACGCTGCAGTCCACCAGCCCTGGCAAAATCGTGCAGTGGGAAAAGTCATCAATGGCTTCCGGGTCTGTGCGAGGCAGGTCTGCTGCCGGACCCATGGCAACAATAACGGTGTCCTGCACGGCCAGAAAGACATCCCGGCGTACCGCTACCCCACTGCCATCGATCAGCCTGCCTGCCTTGATCAGTTGTGTTGTGGTCATAAAGAGATTGGACTCTTTTGTTGAGGGACTCGGCAAATACTGATGTGCCTAGATCGCGCTCGGATTTGGGTCAGGTTGGGTTGCTTTCCCGGCTCAGATGATATTCCCGTCCTCATCGGTAAACTCAGGGTAGAGTTTCTTTGCGCAGTCAGGGCAGATACCATGACTGAACTCGGCCTGGGAATGTTTTTGGATATAGGATTCGATCTGGTTCCAGTAACCGGAATCATCCCGGATCTTCTTGCATGAGGCACAGATGGGCAGCAGACCGCCCAGAATCCTGACCTCGGAGAAGGCCTGATGGAGCTGGGCAATGAGCCGCTCACGCTCCTCTTCGGTCGTTTTTCGCTCGGTGATGTCGGTGGCCACTTCCAGCCGCACGATCCGTCCATCGATCCATTCAATGGCACGGTCATGGATAGATAACCACTGCCCGGACTGGGTATTCTGAAACTCCCAGTTATACACTCCGCTCGGTTGACCATCTTCTCCCAGTAGATATTTATTGGTACAGTAGGCGCAAGGCCCCTCCTGCCCCTGCTGAAGGGTCTGCCAGCAGATGGTTCCGGTGATCTCTCCAAATTGTTTTTCCGCATGCTCATTCACGAAAAGAATTTCATAGGTATCCATGTCAGTGACATAGACAAAGGCATCCAGACTATCCATCAGCAGGTGAAAACGTGCCTCATTTTCCCGCAGGGTTTGCTGGTTTTCGGTCAATTCTGCGGCCATTTCATGAAAGGCGTGGGTCAACTCGCCAAACTCACCAGAGAGAGGGACTGTTTCCAGGCGGGCGCCCAGGTCCCCCTGGCCATAGGCCCGGGTCAGGCGCTGCAGATTTTGAATCGGGACGATAAAGGCCCGTCGACCTGCCACCCAGGTTATGACCAGCGAGATCACTGCAGCCAGAGAGATAAGGAGCAGGTTCCTGATCAGGATCGCATTGGCCGGTCCCAGGATGTGGGTCTCAGGGATTCCGGCCCAGATATAGAGATAGGGAGGATCTTCTGGGTGGAGACAAACCGGGACAAAGGCAAAAAGACGATGCACCCCGTCTGAGCTTATACCGGTGAGGATCCCTGGTCCCTGGGCTTGGGAAGCATATTTCCAGACCTTGGCCTGAATGGGCTGGCCAATGGGATTGGTCTGTTCCTGAGATGGATAATAAAAAAGCCTCGGTTCATCCGCAGAATCTGTGGGTGACGTCCGGCTCGGGAAGATTCCCAAGTG
>CALENA010000150.1 GCA_937910875.1 uncultured Desulfobulbaceae bacterium
GTCGCCCCCCGCACGGGGGGCGTGGATTGAAACCAACTGACCGCAAGAATGTCTGTCGCCCCATGCGGGTCGCCCCCCGCACGGGGGGCGTGGATTGAAACAAGGCTGAAGCGAAACAAGAGCTGCTCGCCGTGGTCGCCCCCCGCACGGGGGGCGTGGATTGAAACACATTGGATACCCAAGAAGTTCTGCTGGTTGATTTTGTTGAAACTGGTGTTTTGTCAAAATCCTGCACCATCGCAGCCAGATTGAGAGAATTTACGTTGACTTGGCTGGATCTGTTTCTCTTGAGATAATTTGGCGCCCTTCAGATTTCGGCTGAGCTGTTTGAGGGTCTCGAGCCAGGGTCAAGATCACCTCGTTGGCGATCATCAGGCCGAAGATACCGGTGAGGGTGGGCAGGCTGCCCAGGGTGTTGCGGGGTCTGCCCCGGTCGTGGCAGGGCGCGTCGGGTTCGGGGTGGACCGGGCCCTGGTAGGCGAAGTCAATTTCTTCCGTGGAATAGACACAGCGGATGCCTCGTTCGATGCCGTTCTTTCTGAGCCGCTGACGCATGCGCCGGGCCAGGGGGCAGTTTTTGCTCTCCATCAGATCGCCGATCCGGATCTGGCCAGGGTCTGAGCGCAGGGCCGCCCCCATGGAAGAGATGACCGGGATTCCCCGGCGATGGGCCTCGGTCAGGAGTTGGACCTTGGGGCCCAGTGAGTCGATGGCATCCACCAGGATTGTGGGCGCCGGGCTGAAAATCGTTGCCAGTGTCGCCTCATCGGCAAAGAGCTGGAGGGGCTCGACCCGGCACTCTGGATTGATCGCCAGGACCCGTTCGGCCGCGACCTGGACCTTGGGGCGTCCCAGGGTGGTCTCCAGGGCCAGGATCTGGCGATTGATGTTCGAGGGTTGGATGATGTCAAAGTCTACCAGACGCAGGGTGCCGATCCCGGCCCGGGCCAGGGCCTCGCAGCAATATCCTCCCACGGCCCCGAGGCCGACAATGGTGACCGAGGCCTGCTGAAGCCGGGCAAAGCCTTTATCGCCGAGATATGAGCGGATGCGCGAAAAGCGTGCCATTGTCCCACACCTGTTGCCGGAATTGATCGTTGTCTGTACCCCGGATGGCCGCAACCAGGCGGTAGAGCCTGGGGATCAGGACCGGTTCATTGAGTGTTCCTTCTCCGGCCTCTGGGCAGAGGCTGCGGCGGAGCTGGTCCGGGCTGTCGGTCTCCAGGAGCAGCCGCTCGGCCGGGATGGCCCGGCAGCAGTTCCTCAGCCGGGGTTGTTCGGCCAGGCGGGCGCTGAAGGAGATATAGGCCCCTTGTTTCAGCAGGAGGTCCATGACCTCGGCTGAGCCGCCAAAGGAGTGGATCATCAGGGGGGGCAGTGTTGCCTTGACCCCCTTCAGGATTTCCAGTAAACGGCCCCAGGCCTTCAGGCAGTGAATGGCCAGTGGCCGTCCCAGCTCCAGGGCCAGTTGCAGCTGCCTGACAAAGACCTGCTCCTGCCGGGCGAAATCAACCCCGCATTGGCGGTCAAGACCGATCTCTCCAATACCGACCTGGTGGTCTTTCAGCAGGTTGTACAGTTTTTCGTCCCAGTTTTCACTCACCCCTTCAGCCGCCCAGGGATGGATGCCCAGAAAGGGAATTACCTCTTGGTTGCCGGCTGCCAGGGCCAGGGTCTCGTCCCAGTCTTCCTCGCAGCTGCCGTTGCAGAAGAGTAATCCCACGCCCGCAGCCCGGGCACGTTCGATCACCAGTTTCTGCTGCCCCTGATAGCGTTTGTCCTGGAGATGGAGATGGCAGTCGATGAACGGTGCAGGCATCTAATCGTTCCAGGAGAAGATCAGGGCGGCAATGGTCAGGAATATGATGGTAAAACCTGCCAGGGCCAGACACTCGACCTGGACCGCCATCAGGTCGGCACCCTCGCTCATGACCCGGCGAACCGCGTTCAGCAGGTGGGTCAGGGGAAAGAGCAGGGCGATTTTCTGAATCCAGACCGGCGAACCCTCCAGTGAGAACCAGACCTCGGAGAGAAACATCATGGGCCAGCTGATAAAGTTGAGCACCCCGCTGGTGAACTCTTCACTGGTCCCCCGGGCCGCCAGGACCAGTCCGATACTGCACAGGCTCAGGCCCCCCAGGAAGAAGAGGAAGAAGATCAGCAGGTAGCTGCCCTGGACCTGGAAATGGAAGATCAGGTCGGCCCCGAACCAGACAATGGTGGTGGTGAAAAGGAGGAGAAAGATCCGGGAGAGCATCTGGGCGCTCAGGTATTCCAGGGCCGTAAGCGGAGTGGCCTTGAGCCGTTTCAGGGTCCCGTTTTTGCGGTAGCGGACCACCACGTAGCCCACGCCCCAGAGGGCAGAAAACATCATGTTCATGGCCAGGATACCAGGGAAGAGCCAATCCAGGTAACGGCTCTGCTGTCCGTTGACCAGCTGGCGCAGGGGAAACTGATCAGCGGGGAGCAGGGCGGCCAGGAGCAGCTGCTCGGCCAGATAGCCGGTGGGCGACGAATCATTGATCCAGTAGCGGGGGCCCGGGGACGTGCGCTCGATAAGCAGATCGATCTTGTGGTGGCGTAGGCGCTCTTCGCCTCGTGCCTGATCAGAAAATTCGATGAACTCCAGATAGTTGCTCTCGAGAAATGTCTGGGGAATGGCCCCGGAGGTCTGTGCCTCAAGCAAAGGCACAGCCGGGAAGATTCCGACCTTGAAGGTCTGGTGGTCCCGATTACTGAAGATCAGGCCAAAGCCGAGAATGATCAGAAAGGGGAAGGCGAAATTCCAGCCAAAGGCGGCGCGATCGCGAAAAAATTCATGATTCCGGGCCTGAAACATGGCCCACATCCGTTTGAAGTTCATGGCCTCAGTCTCGCAGTTTACGGCCGGTCAGGGCCAGGAAGACGTCTTCCAGGTTGGGGCTGTGGATGCTCATCTCACTCAGGTCCACATCCAGGTCGAGCAGGGTGTTCATGGCCTCATGCAATTCATTGACTTCGAGGATGACGCTGCTGTTGCGGGTGGTCCAGGGGAAGGGCAGGCGGTCCAGGTCCAGGTGCAGCGCGGAGGTGGGCAGGCGAATGGAGCTGCCGTGACAATGGGTCTTGATCAGGCTGCTCGGGGTGTCCCAGGCAATGATCTTGCCCTGGTCCATGATCGCGATCTCATCGCAGAGATACTCGGCCTCTTCCATGGAGTGAGTGGTCAGGATAATGGTCTTTCCTTCCTTTTTGATCTGCTGGACAATTTCCCAGAGGTTACGGCGTGACTGGGGGTCAAGACCGGTGGAGGGCTCGTCAAGGAAGATCAGCTGCGGTCGGTTGATCAGGGCCAGGGCCAGCATCAAACGCTGGAGCTGGCCGCCGGAGAGCTGGTTGTTACGCCTGGCAAGCAGGGATTCGAGTTCGCAGCGGCTGATCAGGGTGGTGAGCTGCTCCGGTTTCTGATAGAGGCGGTGAAATGAGTCCAGGGTCTCAGCCACAGTGAGAAAGTTGAGGAGCGAGGTGTGCTGGAACTGGATGCCGATCTCCTCACGGAAGGAGAGGCTGCGGGGTTGGCCCTGGTAAAGGATCTCACCGCTGTCCGGGAGGATGATGTCTTCAACGATCTCGAGCGTTGTGGTCTTGCCCGCGCCGTTGGGGCCGAGCAGGCCGAAGCAGATGCCCTCGCGGACGGCGAACGAGACCCCATCTACGGCAGGCTCCCTCTTGAATTTTTTATGGAGCGCAATGATTTCAAGGATAGGTTTCATGGCTTTTTCTATACCACGAAGCGTAAGCCAGGGCAAAAAAGAAAAAATTAATATTGACTTGGCAATCTTTACCACCTATTATTGGTAATAATTATCAATTAAGGAGATGACCATGCGGATGACAAATCAGCGGCTGATGATTCTTGATGTTTTGCAGACCAGCAAGATCCATTTGACTGCCGATGAGGTTTATGAGCGGGTGCGGCGAGTCATGCCGCGGATCAGCCTGGGTACGGTCTACCGGAACCTTGATTTTCTGGCCGAGGCCGGTTTGATCTCCAAGCTTGACGTCAGCGGTCGCCAGAAGTGTTTTGAGGCCGAGGTCGGTGAGCATGAACACGTGGTCTGTGTTCGTTGTCGTCGGGTGGACAATCTGAATCTGGAGCAAAAAAAAAGAGATTACTCTTCTCATGAGATAATAGATGGGTATACTATAACAGGGTGCAGAGTTGAATTCTCAGGTCTCTGTCCCAGGTGTCAGCAATTAGAAAAGCAAGGAGAAACAGTTATGGGATGCGGATGTGGATGTAAGTCATCAGGATTAAACGAAGAGCAGAAAAAGGTTCTTGGCGCTATGGCCAGCTGTGCTGCCCCCTGCGGCAGCAAGGATATTGCCGCAGCCACGGGGCTGGAGAGCAAGACGGTCAGTGCCCAGATCTCCGCGCTCAAAAAAAACGGTTATGTGGACAGTCCGGTTCGCTGCAAGTATCAGATCACAGAGGTCGGTCGCAAGGCCCTTTGATGGCGCGGTGACAACCCGGATCAAGGCGGTAGGCGAAGTGTGCATTCTGCCTCGAGTTGTAACTGTCCGGGGCAGGACTGCAGATGTGTCAAAGAGGCCTTTGCGTGAAAGTCATGCATTGGGGGCCCGAAGACAACGGCTCTGTTGTGCTGCGCTGGACAGATGCGGGAAATGAATATTTTAAACTGAAGGGAGTATTGAGATCATGGTGTCAATTAAGGGGACTCAAACCGAAAAGAATCTTCTCATTGCCTTTGCTGGTGAGTCACAGGCGCGGAATCGCTATGTGTATTTTGCCAAACAGGCCATCAAGGACGGGTATGTGCAGATCGCAGCCATTTTTGAGCGGACTGCCGCTCAGGAGCAGGTTCATGCCAAGGCCCTGTTCAAATTTCTCGAGGGTGGCGATGTCCTGATTACCGCTGCCTATCCGGCAGGGACGATCGGCACGACCTTGGAAAATCTCCAGGCCGCAGCGGCCGGTGAACGGCATGAGCATGAATTCATGTATCCCGAGTTTGCCGAGATGGCTCAGGTGGAAGGCTTTCCGTCTATAGCTGCGACCATGCGTGCCATTGCCGTGGCCGAAAAGCAGCATGATCGGACCTACAGCGCCTTTATCGAGAATATCAGGAAGGAGAGGATCTTCAAGACTGAAAGCGTGGCGAGCTGGTACTGCTCCAAGTGCGGGTATCGGCATGAAGGCCATGCGGCGCCGGAAAAATGTCCGGCCTGTGCCCATTCATATAATTATTATGAGTTGCTGGCGGAAAACTGGTAAGAAGTGAGCCTTTTGCAGGATGAAGATTTTCGTTCGGTATCAATCCATGTGAAAAAAATTTATCCCAGGGCATCTGATTGATATCCCAAAGGATAAAATTTTGAGTATAGAGCAGAGATTGAGCGAAAAGATCAGTATGCAAGAGGCGCCAGAGACCGCGGTATTTGTTTGTGGATTCAGGGGCAGGGGGGCCTGTTTTTCCTGAAGCATGTTAATTGATCAAAACCAGGAGGATGAATAATGGCAAAGATGCTTGGTGTCTATAAATGTGAGATCTGTGGAAATGTGGTGGAAGTGGTCCATGCCGGTGGCGGCGATCTCAGCTGTTGCGGGGCGCCCATGGTCGAACTTGTTGAGAATACCGTGGATGCGGCCAAGGAAAAACATGTGCCGGTAATCACTCCGGTTGATGGCGGCTATAAGGTCGTTCTCGGCACTGTGGCCCATCCCATGGATGCGAAGCACTATATCGAGTGGATTGAACTGATTGCCGGGAATACCTGTTATCGTGAATTCTTGAAGCCCGGCGACGCTCCGCAGGCCGTCTTTGCCATTGATGCCGAAGATGTGACGGCCCGGGCGCACTGTAATCTGCATGGTCTGTGGAAGGCCTGAGTTGACGCGGCGCCGGCTGTCAACGTCTGATGGATTCGTGGCAATTGCCGGGAGGCTGCTCAGTAGGGATTTAGGGACATGCGCCATGACGAAGTGAATCTGAGTGGTTATGGTGCCATTCATTATGCGTTAATCTTATTGATTTTATGGAGAGATTTGGATGAAAAAATATCGTTGTGATATCTGTGGCTATGTCTATGATCCTGAGGTCGGTGATCCTGCGGCTGGTGTCGAGCCAGGGACCGACTTTGACAGCCTGCCCGATGATTGGGAGTGCCCGATCTGCGGGGCGGGCAAGGACGATTTCAGCGAAGTCTGATGGGTTTGGCCGGTCCCCTGGAAACCCTTGGGGCCGGCCATTTTTTTATGAGGGGGTCGTGTGCCCTCTGTCGGGTATGAGAGAAAGAGCAGGAGGAAAGGACGTTGAATCCGATTAAATTGACTGACAAAATTTACTGGGTGGGGGCTGTTGACTGGGATGTCCGTGATTTTCATGGCTATTCCACAAATCGAGGAACCACATATAACGCCTATCTGATCATGGATGAGAAGATCACCCTGATTGATACGGTCAAGAGTTCCATGAAGGCGGATCTGATCAGCCGGATCAGTGAGATCGTTGATCCCAAGAAGATCGATTATATTGTGGTCAATCATGTGGAGATGGATCATTCCGGTTCTCTGCCGGATATGATCGACCTGATCCAGCCTGAAAAAATCATCTGCTCAAAGATGGGCGAGAAGGCCCTGCGTCAGCATTTTCATCGGGATGACTGGCCCTATCAGATCGCGGTTCCAGGTGAGGACATCAGCCTGGGCAGCAAGACCCTCTCCTTTCTTGAGACCAGGATGCTGCACTGGCCCGATTCCATGTTCACCTATGTGGTTGAGGACAAGATCCTCTTTTCCAGTGATGCCTTTGGCATGCACCTGGCCACCAGCGAGCGCTTTGATGACGAGATCAGTCAGGCCGTGCTCATGGACGAAATGACCAAGTATTACGCCAATATCCTGACATTGTACTCGCCTCTGGTCAGGAAATTGATTGCCAAGGTTCAGGAGATCGGCCTGGAAATCAAGATGATAGCCCCTGATCACGGGGTGGTGTGGCGCTCGAATCCGATGATGGCCATCGAGGCCTATGACCGCTGGAGTCGTAATGAGGGAAAGGGGAATGCCCTGATCATCTACGACACCATGTGGCATTCCACCGAAAAGATGGCCAAAGAGGTGGCTGCCGGACTCCAGGATGAGGGCGTTTCGGTCAAGCTCCTGAATCTGCGGTATTGCCATCGCAGTGATGTGATGAGCGATGTCCTGGATGCCAGTGCTATTGTGCTCGGCTGTTCGACCCTGAACAATGGTCTTCTGCCGAGAATGGCCGGTTTTCTCATGTATATGCGCGGTCTGCGGCCCACCAACAAGATTGGCGCTGCCTTTGGTTCCTTTGGCTGGTCAGGTGAGGCGGTCAAACTGTTGAACGGGGCCATGGAGGAAATGAAGTTCGAGGTGGTGGATGAGGGGCTCAGGGTCAAGTATGTCCCTGAAAAGAGCGATCTCGGGGCCTGTGTCGAACTGGGCCGCAAGGTGGGCCAGGCCCTGAAGGCAAACAGGGGCTGAAGCCGCTTGCGTGTGGGTGGCAGGCCTTTATTGCGGGAAGAGGCAGATGTGTTTGGTCTGGTCTGTTTTCCGCTGATTTTTTGACCAGAGGAGTGTAATGAAGATTCATATCGATAAAAATGTTGTTGAGTTTCTGCCGGAAACAGAGCAGGAAACGGCCTCGCTTGAGACCCTGTGGCGGGTGGTGGTTGATTGTGCCCATGAAAACAAGCGGTTGACGGCCATTGGTGAATATATCCCCATGAAGGAGAATCTGGCCCGGTTTGTTATTGAAGGTGTGGCCGGAGCGACCACCTACAGCGCTGATCAGGCCGTGGAGGAGTGCACGGTGATCTGCAGCACCTGTAACAAGTACATGCAACTCAAAGGCGGCGATGCGATTCCCCTCTGTTGTGGACGGGTCATGGAGACTGCCGATTGATCTGTTGTTTATCCGAAAGTTCATCTGAGACCATCACTGGCCATGCCGGAGGAATGAACGTTCATGGTTAGTTGTGGCTGGCCGTTCTGGTCCAGCCATACTGGTTTATTGATTTGAGAAGCCTGTCGGTGTCTGCCGACGGGCTTTTTTTTTGTCCGACTCTTGTGGAGTGAGGCGCTCTGGTCATATAATCAGGCAGGAGGAATAATAATGGTGAAAAATTATTACCAGCAGACCGAAGAGGAATTGCTTCATGGGTTGGGCTCGAGTCGTTCCGGACTGACGGTTGCTGAGGCAACTGCCCGTCTGGCTCGTGATGGGGCCAACGAACTGGAGAGTGCGGCCCCGCTCAATCCCCTGCGTCTCTTTGTTGACCAGTTCAAGGATTTCATCATCTATATCCTGCTCTTTGCCGTTTTCTTTTCGCTGCTCATTGGCGAGTATGCCGATTCCATTCTGATCCTGATTATCCTGCTGGCCAATGCCCTGATTGGTTTTTTTCAGGAGTTGAGCGCCCATCGGTCGCTGGCGGCCCTGAAGCGAATCAGCGCCTTGCAGGCTGTGGTGCTGCGGGATGGCCGCCGTCATCGGATAGCAGCCCGGGACCTGGTGGTCGGTGATCTGATTGTGGTTGAGGCAGGTGACAAGGTTCCGGCGGATGTTCGTCTGATTGAGGCGGTTCGGCTCAAGGCGGAGGAGGCCTCGCTCACTGGCGAGTCGGTCCCGGTGGAAAAAATATTTGTTCCCTTGAGCGGCCAGGTTCAGCTCGGAGATCAGCATAACATGCTCTTTGCCACGACAGCGGTGGTGACTGGCAATGGTCTGGCCGTGGTCACGGCCATCGGCATGGAGACCGAGATCGGCAAGATCAGCACTCTGATCAGTGCGGTCGCCGACGAAATGACGCCGCTCCAGTTGCGTCTGCGCCGTTTTGGACAGCGCCTGGGGCTGGTGATCATCGGGGTCTGTGTCGTGGTCTTTACGCTGCTGATCACCAAGGCCACTCTGGATCAGGGCCTGAACCGGGAGCTCTTTTTTTCTTTTCTGCTGATAGGAGTGAGCTTGGCCGTGGCCGCAGTGCCCACGGCCCTGCCGGCCGTGGTGACCATTGCCCTCAGTGTCGGGGTCAAACGCTTGCTGGCCCGGAAGGCCCTGGTCAGGCGTCTGCGTTCGGTGGAGACCCTGGGCAGTTGTGATGTGATCTGTACGGACAAGACCGGGACCTTGACTGAAAATCAGATGACTGTCCGCCATGGCTGGACCCTGGACGGTGAAACAGCTCTGGGCGGTTCGGGGTATGCGCCCGAGGGGGAGGTCAGTGGGCATGTCGCCCCCCTGCTCTTCCATGCCGGGTTGATCTGTAATAATGCCACTCTGGAGGAAAAGGAAGGGCAGTGGCAGGTCCTGGGTGATCCCACCGAGGGGGCGCTGCTGGTCAGTGCCGCCAAGGCCGGGCAGGAGGCGGTAGTCAGGCGGGTCGACGAATTGCCCTTTGATTCGGATCGCAAGTTGATGAGTGTTCTGGTTCATGAGGAGGATGGCTCACAGGCCATGTATACCAAGGGGGCGCCTGATCAACTGCTGGCCTGTTGCGCCCGGGCCCTGCGCAATGGACAGGAAATACCCCTGACTGCTGAGACCCGACAGCTCATTGGTGCCGAAAATGACCGCTATGCCGGACAGGCCCTCCGGGTCCTGGGTTTTGCCCGCAGGGCTGTGGCAGGGCCTGAGGGATTTATCGAACAGGACCTGGTTTTTATCGGTCTCCAGGCCATGATTGATCCACCGCGCAAGGACGTTCACGAGTCCATCAGACGGACCCATGCCGCCGGAATTCGGGTGATCATGGCGACCGGCGATTATCAGGCCACGGCCGCGGCCATTGGTCGGGAGATCGGGATCACGGGCAAGGTCTGCAGCGGCGAGCAGTTGGAGGCCATGGATCAGCAGCAACTGATAGCCGTTCTGGCCGATGGTACCAATATCTTTGCCCGGGTGGTGCCTGAGCACAAGCAGCGGATTGTCACCGCCTTGCAGGAGATGGGCCATGTGGTGGCCATGACCGGGGATGGGGTCAATGATGCCCCGGCCCTGAAAAAGGCCAATATCGGCATTGCCGTGGGCAGCGGCACCGAGGTGGCCAAGGAGGCCTCGGACTTTGTCCTGCTCGATGACAGTTTCACGCACATTGTCAATGCCATCGAGGAGGGGCGTGGAATTTACGACAACATTCAGAAGTCGATCATGCTTTTGCTCTCCGGTAATCTGGGGGAGGTCCTGATCATCTTTACGGCTGTGCTGCTGGGACTGAACCTGCCGCTGACCGCCATCCTCCTTCTGTGGATCAACATGATCACCGATGGTGCCCCGGCCCTGGCCTTCAGTGTTGATCCCTATGGTCGGGACATCATGCTTCGTCGTCCCAAGTCGGCGGACGAGAGTATTCTGCCGCCGGCCAGGCTGCTGCTCCTGGGTTCCCTGGGCGTGGCCGGCACGGCTGTGGCCCTGGTCCTGTTCGTCCTGTTTGGTGGTCGGGAGACGGGCCCGGAATTGATCGTGGCCCAGACCATGGTCTTCAACTTCGTGGTCCTGTATGAAACCGTTCTGATCTTTGTCATCCGCCGCGACTATCAGGTCCCCCTGTTCACCAACCCCTGGGTCTGGCTGGCCATGCTCTTTTCCATCGGTCTGCAGTTTGTTCTGATGTATAGCCCCCTGCATACCGTCTTCAAGATTGCCCCCCTGTCGTCGACCCAGTTAGCGGCACTGGCCCTGGCGTCCCTTTTCTTCTATCTCCTGGCTCGTCTTTACGGCCTGGTGCGTCATGTGATTGGCCGCAAGGAGGCCTCCTTGTCGGAGTCAGCTTGAGACTGGCCGAGTTTTGGCCAACTTGACCATGGTTGCTTCGTTTCTTAATGTTCCATTGTGAAACAATCCGGATTGGTTTGTGTTTCGTTCCCGGGTGCTGGCCCCTTAGCGCTGTTTTTTGACAGGCGTTGGTGTTTCCGATCGTTCCATAACGTTCCGATCTTGTTCCGGGGGCGGAGTGCCTGCTGTTGTGTGCTTAACTGGCTGTTATTATTCGTTCAATCAAGATATTGCCCGCACTGGCATGGTCATTGCTTTATGGGTCATGTTTCGCTGTTCAGGCTGATTACTGCAGGGTCGCAGTTCGTCTGGTCAAGATATTGGTCGCTTGGGCCTGAATAGCGGACAATTGTTTTGGGGGCGGGGCAATGTGATTCATATTGTTTCGTTTGAATTGTTTGTGTGATATGCTCGAAGGGATATGTCGATACGGGATGGTAATGGTGTTGATTGATCTGTTCACGGGGAAGAAAGCAAGAGGAGGGTTGGCGCGTTGTTGTATGTGAGAATTTGCCTGAGACCCCGAATGATCATGCCGAAGGAACGAACGTTCATGGTCGGTTGCGGCAGGCCAATTTGGTCCAGCCATGCTGGTCAGGGAGTGGAAAAGAAGTTTTGTGTATTGTGGGGGGTAGAAGACAACTGCCCCAGCTCAGCCATTCCGTGCCGCAGGTCTGGGTCGTGGATGGCATGAATCAAGGAGAAAAAGTATGACCGCAGAGACTCTGTTTTTAAAGGATTATATGATTCCGCTGGAGCGCTTTCCTCATATCAGTGAGGACAAGACTCTCAAGGATGCTGTTGCTACTGTTGGTTCATTTACCGCCGGTGAGCGGGGGCTGTTACGGTATACCTCTCTGCTGGTGGTGAATGAGAATAATCAGCTGACAGGTCAACTGACCCTGCGCGATATCGTGAAAGGAATTGCCAGCGAGATCACTGAAATTGTCCAGATGAAAGATTATCAGGGCAAGGGAACAGATTTCCCGAATCTGGCCTTTCTCCTGGAAGACAAATTCTTCAAACAGTGCAGCCGTCAGTATGGCAAACAGGTCAAGGACTGCATGTCCAAGGTCGGGACCGCCATCCCTCTGGACACCCCGTTGTTAAAGGTGATGATGATTATGCTGGCCGGTAGTGAATGTGTCCTGCCGGTGGTCGATGGGGGTGAGGTGCTCGGCGTTATCCGTTTTGCCGAAATCTTTACAGCCATTAATGGTCAGTGTGTCCGGGATTAATGGAAAAGGAGACAAGAGGTCAATAATGAGTGCACAAATCATAACTGTATCTGATTCAACAGAGCCGTTTGACTGGAAGCGGTATCTCTTTATGGGCATTGGTGTTGCCCTTTTTTTAATTGTTTATTATTGCCCACCGCTGCCGGATGCCATTGATCCGCTGGGTGAGCATTTTGTCCTCAGCAAGGAGGCCAAGGGGGCCATTGCCGTCTTCCTGCTGGCCGCCACCTGGTGGGTCTTTGAAGTTGTACCCATCGGGGTGACCAGTCTGGCCATCGGTGTCCTTCAGGCCCTGTATCTGATCCGTGATCCCAAGGTGGCCTTCAAAGATTACATGGACCCCTCAGTTCTTTTCATCTTCGGGTCCATTGTCATCGGTATGGTCTTCACCAAGACCGGTCTGACCAAACGGATCGCCTACAAGATGCTCTCCATCGTCGGCGAGAGGACCAGCATGATCCTGCTGGGCTGCTTTGTCATGACTGCTGCCATGACGCATCTCATGGCCCATACCGCGGTGGCGGCAACCATGTTCCCTCTGCTCATGGCTATCCATTCCCTTTACTCCGATGAAGATAAGCCCACCCAGTTTGGCAAGAGTATGTTCATCGGTATGGCCTATGTGGCCGGTGCCGGCTCCATTGTAACCCTGCTCGGGGCGGCCCGTGGTGCTGTGGCCCTTGGTTTTTACAAGGATATCACAAACGTTGATATCTCCTTCTTTGCCCTGACCACGTACATGGCCCCCATTGGCTGGCTCATGACCTTTCTCCTCTGGGGATTCTTCATGCTGGCTCTGAAACCTGAGCGGGCAACGATTCCCGGCCTCAAGGCCAAGGCGACTCGGATGTATAGTGAACTCGGGGGCTGGTCAAGGAAAGAGATTCTGGCGGCCTCGATCATTTTCACCGCCGTTCTGGTCATTGCCCTGAAGAATTTTGTTCCGGCTCTGGCTGGTCTGCACAAGACCGGCATCCTGCTCCTCTCTACCATCGCTTTTTTCATCGTTAATATCCTGACCGTTGAGGACCTGGAAGAGATTCCCTGGAATATCATCCTTCTCTTTGCCGGGGCCATGTCCATTGGTTTCTGCCTCTGGGATACGGGAGCTGCCAAGTGGATGGCGGTCAACTGGCTGATCCTGTTTCAGAACTCGGCGCCCATCGTCTTTATTCTCGGGATGGCCTTTTTTGTCCTGATCATGACCAACTTCATCATGAACGTGGCTGCCATTGCCATCTCCCTGCCCGTGGCCCTGGTTGTGGCCCCGTACCTGAATGTGACCGGAGAGGTCATCCTCTACTCCTCGCTGGTCACGGCCGGTATGCCCTTTCTCACCCTGGTGGGAGCGGCTCCCAATGCCATTGCCTATAACTCTAAACAGTTCACCTCTGCCGAATTTTTCAAATGGGGTATCCCAACCAGTGTCCTGCTGATGGCTGTGGTATGGCTGGCCGTGACGGTGGTCTGGCCGTTGATGGGGATGACGATTTTTGTGCCTCAGGCGATGTAAAAAAGGGTAATATGACGAGTCTCTTGCAAGATGAAGATTTTCGTTCAAGATCAAGGTCTGTGAAAAAATTTATCGCAGGTATTTGACTGATATTTCAATGATAATTCAGAAGGCTTTGGTCTGTTTGTGAAACCGCCGGTTGTTCAGAGTGTCTGATGACCGGCGGTTTGTTCTGTCTCATTTAAGCAAAAGGAAGAAAAATGAAGAAAATCACCGGGATTGTTCTGTCCCTGCTGGGTGTCCTCTTTCTGCCGATGGTTGTGTGGGCCAGCGGTGGTGCGGGGAGCGAGCATCTGGATCTGACTAAAAGCTGGGTCGGCTATACCTCTCTTGCTATTTTTGTGGTGGCCTATCTGCTGGTCATGGCCGAAGAGTACACCCATCTGCGGAAATCAAAACCGGTCCTGCTGGCCGCTGGTCTGATCTGGGGGATTATTGCCTATCTGTATGCCAGTCACGGCTTGACCCATGCCGCAGAAGTGGCGGTGCGTCATAATATTCTCGAGTATGCCGAGTTGTTTCTCTTCCTCCTCGTGGCCATGACCTATATCAACGCCATGGAGGAACGACAGATCTTTGAGGCCCTGCGGGTCCGGCTGGTCTGTGCCGGCTTTTCTTTCCGAAAACTGTTCTGGATCACTGGACTGCTTGCCTTTTTTATCTCACCGGTGGCCGACAACCTGACCACGGCCCTGCTCATGTGCGCGGTGGTCATGGCCATTGGCAAGGATAACGCGAAGTTTGTCACTCTGGCCTGTATCAATATCGTGGTCGGTGCCAATGCCGGTGGGGCCTTCAGCCCCTTTGGCGATATTACGACGCTTATGGTCTGGCAGAAGGGGATCGTCGATTTCTGGACATTTTTTAATCTCTTCATCCCCTCGGTGGTCAACTGGTTTATCCCGGCCCTGATCATGAGCTTTGCCGTACCCAATATCAGCCCGGCCACCTGTGAGATCAATGTCAATATGAAACGTGGAGCCGTGGTGGTCATGGTGCTCTTCCTGATGACCATTGCCACTGCGGTCAGTTTCCATAATTTCCTCCATCTGCCCCCGATGATGGGCATGATGACCGGTCTCTCCTATCTCAAGATCTATGGCTATTATCTCAAGAAGACCCACAAAAACGGCCACGGTACAGGGGGCTTCGACGAGGGCAAGGCCGGGGAGCAGCTGGGTGATACGGTCCCGTTTGATATCTTCAGGAATATTGCCCGGGCCGAATGGGATACCCTGATGTTTTTCTACGGGGTTATCCTCTGCGTTGGTGGTCTCGGGTTTATCGGTTACCTTGCTCTGGTCTCCCATACCATGTACGCCGGCTGGGGGGCGACGCCGGCCAATATCATGGTTGGGATCCTCTCGGCCATTGTTGACAATATCCCGGTGATGTTTGCCGTGCTGACCATGATGCCTGAGATGTCCCAGGGCCAGTGGCTGCTGGTGACCCTGACGGCCGGTGTTGGGGGCAGTCTGCTCTCCATCGGCTCGGCTGCCGGTGTGGCCCTTATGGGTCAGGCGCGGGGCATGTACACCTTTGGCGGCCATCTCAAATGGACCCCGGTCATTGCCCTGGGCTATGCGGCCTCGATCTGGGTTCATTTCATGATCAATCGTTCCATGTTTTAATTTCTGACTTGCGGCTTTGGAAATGGTGGTGATAACACGTCCAGTGGTCGAGCTGCTGGCCTTTGCGTTTTGGTCATACTGTTGACATGGAACCACAACACGGTTGGGAGTTCTTTTTGCAAATTGTTCAGAGCAGGTAGGGGTGTGTCCGAACTCTCATTTTGCACACAGCTGACGTTTCAGGAGGTGGTGAACGGGATTCCCCATGGGGTGGCCGTGCTTGACACCAGGCTCTGTATCGTCGAGATGAATACCGCTCTGGAGCGCCTGACCGGCTATTCGTCTCAAGATGCCAGCGGGGTCTACGGCGATTTTATCTTTCGCAGTAGCCTGGGGCGCAAAGGTGAGTTGTTCCGTCAGGTCCTGGCCACGGGTGAGCCTGTGGTTGCCGAAGGCGATATCCTGACCATTCATCGCCGGAAGATCCCGATCCGCTTCACCATTTCGCCCTTGAGCAACCAGGAGCAGAAGCGGGTCGGACTGCTCCTGGTTCTGGAAGATATCTCCTTGCAGCAGACCAGTCCTGACGGTCGGGGAGGAGCGGGGAAGGATCATATCCTTGGTCACAGCAAGGAGATGCTGAAGGTCTTTGACCTTTTGCCGGTCATGGCCCAGACCGATGCCTCAGTGTTGATTACCGGGGAAACCGGGACCGGTAAGGATATGATTGCCGAGGCCATCCACAAGCGATCCAAGCGGGCTCGGCACCCTTTTATCAAGATCAACTGCGGGGCCCTGCCCGAGGCCCTGCTGGAGTCTGAGCTCTTTGGTCATGTGCGTGGTGCATTCACCGGAGCGGTCAAGGATACCCCTGGGATGTTCCGGATGGCCCAGCATGGGACCATCTTCCTCACTGAGATCGGCGATTTGCCCCTGCAACTGCAGGTCAAACTCCTGTCGGTCCTCGATGACAAGGCCTTTTATCCGGTGGGCGGGACCAAAAAAATCCAGGTGGATGTCCGGGTGATTGCCGCCACTCATCGCGCTCTGAGGAGCCAGGTCGAGGCAGGAATTTTCCGGGAGGATCTCTTTTACCGACTGAATGTCCTCCGTCTGCACCTGCCGCCTCTGCGCGAGCGGGCCGGTGATCTGCGTCTGCTCTTTGATGCCTTTCTCCATGAATTGAGCGGTCAGTTAAACAAGGGGATGACGGGCTGTGACCCCTCGGTCTTTGAGCTGCTCGAGACCTATGGTTTCCCCGGCAATGTCCGGGAATTACGCAATATTGTTGAGTACTGCGTCAATATCTGTCAGGGGCACAAGATCAACCCGGAATGTCTGCCTGCCTATCTCTTTGTCCAGCCAGGTGAAGATCGGCAGCAGGAAGCCATGCAAGAGCCGGCCGTGGCCAGAAAAAGCAACTTGCCACCTCCCTCCCCGGGGAAGAAGGTGCTGGATCCAGTTACAACAGTTGGTTCCGGCTGGCGTGGGATTGAAAAAGAGATGATCCTCGACGCCATGAAAAAAACCGGCGGCAATCGTTCGCAGGCGGCCAAGATCCTGGGCTGGGGTCGGACCACCCTGTGGCGGAAATTGACCCTGCATGGTCTGTCCTGATCAGTATGGCTGGCACAGAAAGGTCCCAGCCACAACAAACCATGAAAGTTCGCACCTTCGGCATGGCCAATGATGGTCTCCGATGAACTTTCGGATTAAGGATATCCGGGAATGAACGAGTCATCTGGAGTGATGAAAATTCTGGTTACTGTCGAGGATGAGGCCATTGCTGGTCGTTTTGATATGGTGACCGAGACGGTGATGGCTGTCTACCGCCAGGGTGAGCGTCAGGGCGCGCCCAAGACCTTCCTGGTCTCGCAGCCATCCGCCGAAGAACTGTGCCGATTGATCATGAAAGAAGAGGTCGGTGTTCTGGTCTGTGGCGGGATTGAGGAGCGACATCAGAAGTTTTTGTCCTGGAAAGGGGTCCGCGTCCTTGATGCGGTGATCGGGCCGTACGCCAAGGCCCTGGAACTGGCGGCCAGGGGGGAGTTGGAACCGGGAGTGATTCTGCCGGGCTCTCAGAAGACAGGGTAAGACAATCAGGTTGAGGCGGGCAGTCGGTTTTGATGACCGGGAGTAACAGGTCATTACCGGTTCGCTTCAAGTGGTGGGAAGTATTGGATGGAGCGGGAAGAAAAATGCATCCGTCGCGAATTCTTATTATTGATCCGGACGTGGAACTGGCCGAAAACCTGATTCAGCGCCTTGTTGCAGGTGGGTATCGGGCTCTGGCGGTGGGTTCCGGTCAGGAGGGATTGGCCGTGGTCCTGGCTGAGCCGCCGGATGTTCTTCTGCTTGACGTGCAAATCCAGGATATGGATGCCTTGGACGCCTTGGACCGACTCAGAGATCATGCGCCCCGGATGCGGATCATTTGCCTGATCGGCCATGGGGCCTCGGTGACCGGGATTGAGGCCATGGAAGGCGGGGCCTTTGACTTCCTTGACAAGCCACTCGACGTGGGGCTGCTGCTGGAAAAGATTACGGCAGTGGTTCAGTAAGGCAGATCAGGCTTATCAGAGTGTTGAACACAAAAGGCCTCATGTCCCGGTAACATACGGGGCATGAGGCCTTTTGTCTTTCAGGAGAAGGTCAGGGGCGCTTACCAGCCCTTACCGCCCATGATTTCCTTTATTTTCTTTTCTGTCTCTTCATTGACCAGGACCATTTTTTTGGCACTGGCCTTTTTGATCTTTTCGGTCAACGTGTCAATATCCGCCGGTTTTTCAAGGAGGTCCATGGCCCCGAGTTTCATGGCCTGGATTCCTTTTTCAACCGTTGCCTGACCAGTGAGCAGGATGACCTGGAGATTGGGATTTTTGGCCTTGATCATCTCCAGGGCCTCCAACCCATCCATGCCCGGCATCTGCAGATCCAGGACAATGGCGTCGAAGGACTTTTCCTCAATCAGATCAAGGGCGCCAGCGGCAGAGGTCGCCGTCGAGACGGTCATGTCACGGGAACGCATGCGTTCGGCCAGGGTTTCTACGAAATCTTTTTCATCATCGACAAGCAAAATTCGTTCAGACATATGATTGCTCCTTCAGCAAATGGTTCAATTCAGGCCACCTTGGAAAATTGTCCTTTTGCCTGATTTCTACATTGCGGCAAAAGGAATAATGACATCGGGTCAAATAGATATGGCAATTGTCGTCCTTGCCGCACTTTCTGCCCGAGCAAAATTTTTCATTGTTCAAAAGAGCCTTCGTCAGTTGCTGGTCGCTTGAGGCAGGGTCAGTGTCAGTTCGCCAACAGCTGAATCTATTGTAAGAGTAGATTGCAGGATAGTCAACAGATCAGTGTCTTGTGGGCTTGGAAAGATTGTTGATCTTTCCTCAAGTTGGCTCCCCAGCCCCTGGAAGCGGATGACGGCCTGATCTTTCCCGGCAATCACACTCAAGGTGATGGTTTTCTCTACCCCGGCCACATTCATGCTCATATCCAGGCAGCGCCAGATCAGGTTCTCCAGGAGAAAGGGACGGGTGGTGATGGTGAGCGGTTCGGAGGCCGGGACCAGCTTCAGTTGGATGACTCGGTTGGCAGCAAAACGGGTGGCCAGTTTGATGACCATGGCCAGGGTTGCATGAAGGTCGACCACGGTCAACGGTGTATCAGTTGAGTGGGCAAAGAGGTTCATGTTCTTGAGGATGGCGTCGGCCCGTTGCACCTGCCTGGTGATGTTGTCCGAGACCTTGGCCAGTCGTTCCGGGTCGATGTCCATGCCTCGTTCAGACATCCGGCAGAAATCATTCAGTAAGCCCGCATTCTCATTGATGATTGCCAGGACATTCTTCAGTTCGTGGGAGATGGATGCCGACATCTTGCCCATGAACTGGATGCCTTCCTCCCCCAAAGTCTGCCAGTGGTCAGCCATGATACCTCCAGTACGAGTCGTTGAGTTGTATTGGCCGGAATGGCCCATGTTTTCAGCGGTCAGCCTTCCTTTTTCATGAAAGTTCAGCAAAGACCATCATTGGCCATGCCGAAGGAACGAACGTTCGTGGTTGTTTGTGGTGAGCCATTTTGGTCCAGCCTACTGGTGTGTCAGTGTTGGTGAGAGTGGACTGTGCCAGCGCGCGTGGCAGGGAGCCGGGGGGCCTGCTGCTGACCTGCTAACGAGCCAATGCCTCCTTGATCTTGCTGATCAGGATGTCAATGTTAACTGGTTTGATCAGGTAGCAGATGGTTCTGGTGTCGCTGGAACCGGAGCGAAAGTCCCTTTCAGAGCCATGGCCGGTCATGAAGATGTACTTGAGTTCCGGCCGGATCTTTTCCATTTCAGCCTGGAGCTCAAGTCCGCTGATCTTGGGCATCTTGACGTCCAGGACAGCCAGGTCGTAGGCCTGATCCGTTACCTTGACCAGGGCCTCTTCACCGCTGCTGGTCCAGTCGGCCTCAATTCCGCGGATGGAAAGTCTCTCGGCAAGCGTGGAGACCAGTTCCTGTTCGTCATCGACCAGTAAGATATTCATGTTCATTCCTTTCTAGTGTGGTGCAGGGGAAGGGTGATCAGAAATTGAGTGCCGACACCGACCTCGCTTTCAACTTCGACCGTTGCACCCAGTTCCTGGATCAGCCCGTAGGTGATGGACAGGCCGAGACCGGTTCCGCCCTTTGTGGTTTTGGTGGAGAAAAAGGGCTCGTATATTTTTTTCAGATCGGCCTCGGGGATACCGGAGCCATCGTCTGTGACGCTGATCTTGATCATGTCCGAGTCGGCCGGTCTGGCCCGGACATCAAGGGTCCCGCCGTCCTGCATGGCCGCAAAGGCGTTGTTGATCAGATTCAGCAGGATCTGCTGGAGCTTGCCGCGGTCGGTTTCAAAGTCGGGGATGGTCTCGTCGACCCTGAGGTCAACGGTGATGCTTCTGTACTCTGCCTCCTTGGTCAGAAAACCGAGGACATCCTCGATGACCGCCCGGAGGTTGATCTTCTGGATAGTGACGTCCAGATGACGGGCAAATCCCAGAAGACGCTTGGTGATGCTGCCGCAGCGTTCAACCGAGGCCAGGATTGAATCCAGGTGAACGATGAGTTTCTGGTCCTTTTTATACTCTTCCCGATAGGTGATGAGATCCTTGAGCAGCCCGGCCTTTTCATTGATGATGGCCAGGGGGTTGTTGATCTCATGGGCCACACCTGCAGAGAGGCGACCGATGGAGGCCAGGCGGCTGGTATGTTCCACCTCGCGCAGGGTCTGGGAGCGCCTCAGGTCGGCGGTGAATATCTGGGTCACCAGGTGGGTGGCGACAAAGTAGATGACCAGCAGGATACCAAACATGCCGATGGCAAGAAAGGTGATGATCACGATTCTGGTCTTGAGCCAGGGGGCCATGAGCACGGATTTCTGCTCGGTGATCATCAGGATGAACGGGGTGTCTTTCAGGTAGGCGTATCCGACGATAAAGCGTTCACCCGTTTTGTCAACGACTTCAATGACTCGGGTGTGTTCAGAGTATTCCGGAATCGGCAGTTCAATGGTGTCCATGACCTTTCCGTGTGACCGGGTCGGAGTCTGGAGTACGCCCTGGGAATTGATGAGAAAAACGTCACCGTTGCCGCCCGGTGTGACTTCCGAGAGCAACTGGTTGAAGCGCTCGGTGTCGACCGTGGCCCGGAAGACATAGTCATTGCCATCCAGTTGATACTTGATGGCAATGACCAGGTGAGGGGTGTCACGAAAGCCGCGGAAGACATTGCTGATGTAGATTCCCTTTTCCAGGACTTCCTGAAACCAGGCCTCACCGGCGTAATTCTGGTCCATCAGGTCGTAGGGGCCGCTATATCGAAACTGGTCTCCTGCTGTGGTGATCAGCCCAAGGTCGGTGAAGCCGCCGATGGTGGCGTTGAGATCCGTGAGCAGGACCTTGAAATGCTCCTGGTCAATGAGGATTTCAAAGGGGTGATGCTTGAGGACAAAGTCCAGGGCAGATTTGCGTTTGTCCAGAAAGAAGGAGACCGTGCGCCGACTGTTGGAGACCAGTCGGGCCGTGCGCAGATGAATCTCCTGTTCTGCATCATAGCGGGTCACCATGTGGTCAAAGATAGCCAGAGAGATGAGCGGGCCCAGGGCCACGGCGACCAGAAGGATGACCCGCTTTCTCCACAGGGATCTGAAATCAAAGAGGCTCTTGAACGGCCCTGATTTGGTGGACTGATGGTCCCAGAAAATCGGCTTGAACTGATTCAGAAATCCCATAGAGGGAACCTGTCCTTTATGTATGAAAGTTCATCGATGACCATCCTTGGCCATGACGGAGTAACGAACTTTCATGGTTGGTTGTGGCTGGCTAATCTGGTCCAGCCATGCTGGTCAGTTGACTGATTTTTGTTTGGCCTGCTGGACCTTCTGGTTGGCCTCCTCCAGGGTCCGGCTCAGCTTGTCGATATCAATCGGCTTATGCATATAGGCTATGGCGCCCAGTTCCATGCAGGTCTTGCGATCGGCCTCGGAGCCGTGTCCGGTGAGGATGATGACCTCAACCTCGGGATAGCTGGCCTTGACCCGGCGCAGGACCTCGATACCGTCAATCCCCGGCATCTTCAGATCAAGGACGATGACCTCGGGGCGATCTTGGGCGATCATCTTAAGGGCGGATTCACCATCCTCGGCCACTGCCGATCCCATGTCCCTGAGGGTCAGCCGTTCAGACAGGGTCTGGACAAATTCCCGTTCATCGTCAATGAGCAGGACCTTGGAGGGAACATCAAAGTTGTATTTGCGGTAAATATCAGATTTGTGGAATCCTTTGCCGATCTCACTTTCCACCGATTCAACTCCGGATACCTGGCTGGCAATGGTCTTGAGCTCTTCTTTGAGGCGGCTCAGCATCAGGACATTCTTGTTGATGGTCAGGGAAATTTTTCCCCGGTTGGCCGCGACGTCAACGTTGTGTCCTTCCTTGGCCAGAGCCACTTCGACCTGGGCTGCGAGGAGGAAATCGGCTGCCCGTCTCTTGCTGGTGTCGGTGGGGGTGAGAATATCCTTGTTCAGGTACTCTTCGATCAGGACGGCCGCATCTTTGACCGAGGTCTTGCTCATGGGGATAACCATGTCATAGAGCGACCGATCCCAGGGGTCTTCGGTGCTGTAGATGTTGTTGACCCAGTGGGCCCGTTCGCTGTCCAACTGGTTGATGACCTTGGTGGCCTCTTTTTCGCTCAGTCCCTGGTCTTCGTTGGCGACCTTGAGACGAAAGGGGGCATCACCCACCAGACAGACATTGAGGATGTGGGAGATGTCCCGGGGGACAAGCAGGCCCAGATAACCGGCAAAGAGCTGTTTGTGGCCGGAAAGAAGGTTGGCCATGGCCAGCTTGAGATAGGCCATGGCATGCTCTTTTTCATGGGTAAATTTGTTGAAGATGGAAGTCTGGGGCGTGAAGGCCGACTCGATTTTGGCACTGCTCAATCCCGAGAGTTTGCAGGCCTCGCTGATCAGATTGTTGTCGGTGACCAGGCGGTAGCCGGTCCGGTCCAGGACTTCCTTGACCACAGAGCTTCCATGACAAAAATCGCAGCTGAATATGGTGACGCAGGGCATATGATTTCTCCTTTATGGAACGTTGATTCGCTTATTGCGGAAGATACTGGGTCAGGGGGCAGTTGCTACATCCCTCTTCAGGCAAATCAGAATGCTGATGGATTCTATAGATTATATCATTAACTGCCGTCTTACTGTCAGGATAAATATTTTCGCGGCCAATTTTGTCGTAGAGATGGGTGCGGTGCATGACCCTGAGGACCGTATCCTTGACACTGCTGATACCGAAACCAAGTTTGGCGGCCCGCATCCGGTCAACCAGGAGGGCCAGGGCTTCTTCGCCCGAGGCGTCCATGTCATTGATGCCGCTGGCGTCCAGGAGGATGTGGCGCAGGTCCGGTTGCTCGGTCCTGAAACGGATGACCTGCTCGTCAAGGTAGCTGGCATTGGCAAAGAAGAGGGCACCGTCAAAGCGGACGACCGCGATGTGGCGACAGCCCTGGAGATGGTAATGCTCGGCACTCTTGAGAACCATATCCTCGGAGAGGGAGAGTTTGGCCACCACCGGACGCATGGACTTGTAGAGGAATACACCCATGGACAGGGCCACACCGACCATGATTCCCTTGTCCAGATGCGGGGCATAGGCCAGGGTGACCAGAAAGGTGATGATCGAGATGGCGCCGTCATACCACTGGGCCTTCCAGGCATGGACAAAACCGTGGGTGTTGACCAGGCCGATGACTGCCATCATGATGACTGCGGCCAGGACTGCCTGGGGCAGATGATAGAGGAGCGGGGTCAAAAAGAGCAGGGTGATGACCACCACGACACTGGTGATGACGCTTGAGACGCCGGAAATGGCGCCGGCCTGCAGGTTGACTGCCGAGCGGGAGAAGGAACCGGAACAGGCGTAACTGGAGCCGATGGAGCCCAGGATATTGGACAGACCCTGGCCGATCAACTCCTGGTTGGGGTCAAGTTTCTGGCCGGTCTTGGTGGCCATGGCCTTGGCAATGGCAATGGCCTCCATGAAGCCCAGGAGTGAGATGATGATCGCCGTGGGCAGCAGTTTGATAAACGAGTTAATGGACAGGTTGGGCATGGCGAATGTGGGCAGGCCCTCGGGGATCTTGCCGACTACGGCACCGCCGCCCATAAGGGGCAGATTGTCGCTCTTCAGGGGTGAGTTGCCGACCTTGAGCCGCCAGATCTTGCCGTCGGTGGTGACTCCAGCGGGCAGGGCGTCATGGCTGTAAAAGGTCAGTGAATCGCCGCTTCCGGCCGCTTCAAATTTGAGACCCCGCAGTTCCTTGCGCAGGAGATGGCTGTGCTCTTTGGCCGCATCCATCTGGCCGGTGAGCAGGTTGATCTTGTTTTTGGTCTCAATCAGGGTCAGAGAGGGGCCGTGGCCGCTTTTCTCATCCTTGATGAGGCGGTCAAGTTCCTTGTTGAGTACCGCCCGTTCGTTGCCCAGCTGGTTGATCTCGGCCACGGAGTGATTGAATTCTTCAACGGCATGATCCAGACCGCGCAGGTCAATGGCGCTGACCGGGACCTGAGCGTCTTTGTTGAAGCCACTGTAGTATGAGATCAGGGTACAGACGGCAACGGCCACCAGGACATTGGGAATCCGCGGGTTAATGCGTTTGAGGATGACCATGATTGCCACCGCGCCAACTCCAAAGGCCAGGGTCGGCAGGTGGGTGAAGTCCATGGCTGCCTGGACCACCCGAATCATGGTGTCATAGTGGTGCGGGGCCTTGTCGACGTAAACGCCGAAGAATTTCGAGAACTGAGAAGAGGCAATGATGATCGCCGCTGCATTGGTAAAGCCGTTGACCACCGGATGGGAGAGAAAGTTGACCACCAGGCCCAGGCGCAGAACGCCCAGTGAAAACTGGAAGATACCAACGATCATGGCCAGGAGGATGGAGTAGGCAATGAACTCCGGACCTCCGGCTGTGGCCAGGGGCTCGAGCGAGGCGGCTGACATCAGCGAGACCACGGCCACAGGTCCGGTGGCCAGCTGACGACTGGAGCCGAACAGGGCGGCAACCATCGGTGGCAGGAAGGCCGCGTAGAGGCCGTAATAGGCGGGCAGACCAGCCAGCTGGGCATAGGCCATGGACTGGGGGATCAGGACCAGGGCCACGGTCAGGCCGGCAATGGCGTCTGTGCGGAGCGTAGCGCCGTTGTACCCCTTGAACCAGGCAAGGAATGGAAAAATTTTCGTGAGCATTAGATCACCTTTGTTAAAGTTATTTTTTCAACATCCTGCGGCAGGATGCGATGAGGTCGTTGTAGTGTGGCCCGTTCTGATAGATATGATAGGAGTAAAGGCGGACCATGCCGTCTACCAGGGTAAAGATGATCATAGCCATGGTCCTGGCAGGGAGATCGTCGATGGAACCATCTGCCTGACCCTGGACGATTCCCTGTTCGAAGACGGTAATCAGTGAGTCATAAATCTCCTCCAGGTGGCTTTTGCAGGCCGGATTGTTTTTTGCCAGGGTGTAGGGAAAGTGGCGGTGGAGGAGAAGGAAACGGTCTTCGAGGCGGTTCACCAGGGAAATGTAGAACGAGAGCAGATCTTCGATTTTCTCCAGGCCGGTCTGAAATTCTCTGCCGTCCAGATAAGTGGAGAATTCGGCAATCAGCTCATTCTTGAAATTCTCCAGGACGGCAAGAAACAACTCCTCCTTGGTCTTGAAGTGATAAAAGATGGTGCCATCTGCAACACCAGCCTCTCTGGCAACCTCGCTCATGGAGGTGGTTCGGTAACCCTTTTGTGAAAAGAGCTGGGTAGCAGACTCAAGGATCGCTTCTTTTTTACTCAGTTTTTTTTTCATTTATGGTCCGGTTCATCGGCTGTTCAGTTTTTAACTGAGTAGTCAGTCAGTCTCTATACCCGGTTCTTTTGAGAGCGTCAAGGGGGGGCTGGGAATTTTTTGGGAAATGGATCAGCAGCAAAGCGGGGCGTGTTCTGGTTACCCTTGGTCAACAAAAGGCTGCAAGCGTTTTGTGGGCCGGGCCGGGCCAGATTGGCAGGATGCGGGTATGACAGTATCTTGAAAACCTGCCATCTGTTTTTTGGCAACAACAGGATGCTCCTGTTGTCATGCGAAAGAAAGGGATCTGGCTGGTCAGAAGAAGTAGCGGAGGCGGATCTCCCCCTTGTTGTGAAACATCTTGCTGCCGAACTCGGTCAGGGCATCACCCTGGGTGAGCGACAGACGGAGGCGCAGCTCCCAGTTGGTCCAGCCGGTGTAGGCCAGCTCCGGACTCAGGGACCAGCTCTCATCGTCGAGGTTGACGATGGCGGTCAGGCCGGGAGAGACGTAGAGGAGATCAAATGGCTCTTTCTGGGTCAGCTTGACGTAGAAATAATTCCGGCCCGGCTGAGCTCGACCATAGCCACGCTGACTGACCAGGTCGGCCTGGTCCAGCAGAGACTCGCTGCCGCTGGCCAGGAATTCGGTATAGCCATCCTGGATCAGGCTCAGAAATTGCGCCAGTTCACCTTCGCTGTAGCCGCCGCCGTTATGGAAGTATTCGATGATTGTCGTCAGGTCTGTTTCGTTCAGGTAGCGCAGGCCAAGAAGGGTTGAAAGGGCGGATCGTTCACGGCTGGCCAGGGTATTATTGTCTTGCAGGACCGACTGCTGGAGGGCAGGAATGTAAGCCAGTTCGCCGTGAATCTCGAAATTTGTGGCCAGGTTTCTTGAAAAATCAATGCCGTAGCGACTGGATCGGCTGTCACCCTCAAAGAGCATCAGGTCGATATCGGTATCGCGGTAGAGGAGGTAGAGTTTGGCTGCCAGATTGACATGATTCTCCTCGCCAAAGTCCTCGTTGACACCCTGCCAGACCGGCAGGGCAACTCCAGTCAGGGCCATGGTCCGTAAGGGACCGTCCATGCTGCGGATCAGGTCGACCTCAGCTCCGATGTAGCCTTCAAGGGCCTCTTCAGGGTTGTTGGCGTCTTTGGGCCGGTTGATAAGGCCTGCTGGATTCCAGGCATAGCCCTTGCCCCATTTATACGATTTTTTCCCGGCCGTAATGCTGATTGACGGCGAAGGCTTGAGCTCAAGCGCGGCTTCGTAGATATCGGCCGTGTCGGCCCAGGCCAGCTGATCCTGCTGGGCCGTGGCCGTGACAACCCAGTTGACGGTCATACTGTCACGGCTGTAGCGGCCATCCAGTTGCAGGGCCGTGCTCAGCCGCTCAAGATCCGCCCGAGGCTGGTCGTAAAGATTCAGTCTGGCCAGGGCCGAGTTCTGGCCAATGTCCATATGTTCGAATTTGATCTCGGCAAATCCGCCCCATTCCAGAGGTTTCTTTTCAAAGGCCGCAAGATCAAAGCTGAACTCATCACTACTTCTGGCTGCTGCCGGGTGTAACAGTCCAAGCAGGGTCAGGAGGGCAGCGGCCAGAGACAGGCGGGGAGCCAAAACAGTCATATTCGTCAGCGCAGCTCCCCAATCCTGGACAGGTAGTTGAGGCTGAAGACCTCATCGGCCAATTCTTTTTTGGCAATCTTGGCCCAGAGCATGACCGAGCGATAATTCTTGTAGAGCGGGCTGTCGGTCTCAAGCATCGAGGGTCGGACCATGCCGTCACCAAAGTCCTTGATCTTAGAGTAGTGCAGGGTTTTGATCAGCAAGCCGCTGGCCGCATAGCACTCAATGGTGGTGGGCAGAAGATTTTTTTTGTCGACGATCATCTTCAGGTTGTCATAGGCCACGGACGCGGTTTTGGCCTTGAGAGTCAGTGTGTAGGTCTCACCCTCGTCCATGATGTCAACTGCATTGTACTCCTGACCGTAATCCAGACGGAGGATGTCGGAGTTGTTGAAGACTCCGCCCACCACCGATTGCAGGCTGGTGATCCGTAAGGGCTTACCTACGTTGGGGATGTAGAGCCACATGTTATCGTCCAGGCGCAGGGTGGCCCGCCCCTTTTCACTGGCCGGGTCGAGAAACAGGGCGACGACCTTGTTGGCCCCCTTCTTGACCGAGTAGAGGACAAACTCTTTCTGGGTCCCGTCAGGTTCGATATTGATCAGTTTGCGGTACATCTCATACGTTTCGGGCTGCATGTTCCGGTCCACCTGGCGGAGAATCTCGTTGCCGTCCACGGCCATTGCCGGAGAGAGGCTGAAGAGGACGGCGCAGCAGGCCGTAAGACTGAGGATGAGAGTTTGTGTGAATTTCATGATTGTTTCCCAATGAATATAAATGAAATAACAGTACGTTCGCTTGTGGTTGATTATTGACGCCTTAGTGCCTGTTCCGGATACGGTCTCGGTCGGGAGTGGCCCTGCAGACGTCCTCGCTTTTCTGCGGTCGCTGCGAATTGTCTGCCAGGCCACTCCCGACCGAGCCCCGGCAAGGGCAGCCAAGGCTGGATGTATAAGTCTTACGGACTTGTGTTGATCTGTCCTCTGATTTCTGACTTCTGATTTCTGCCTTGTGGCTAAACGTGGCGCAGGGCATCGATCGGGTCCATATGCGAGGCCTTCCAGGCCGGCTGCAGACTGCCGAGGACCGCAATGCCAATGACGATCAGTGAGACGGCAATCACGTCACCTGCGGCAATGGTCGGGGTCAGGATGAGTCCAGTCTGGCGGCCGAAGTCAAAGCTGATCTGGGTGATGTTCATGATCGCAATGGAAGCGAGGCTGATGGACACCCCGATGGAGGTCCCCAGAAGGCCCAGAAGGAAGCCCTCGGTCAGGAACAGGGCCAGGATCTTGCTCGGAGAGGTGCCGATGGCGGCAATGGTCCCGATCTCGTTGATCCGTTCATAGACGGCCATGATCATGACGTTCATGATACTCACCAGAACAATGGCCACCAGCATGATCTTGATAAAAAAGGTCATCAGGTCGATCATCCGGGCGATATTGAAAAAGGGTGAAATCTTCTCCCAAGTATGGACCTCAAAGACCGGTTTGTCCATCTTATTTTTGAACCCGGACAGGGTGGTCTCAAGCTGTTTGAAGACCGGTACCAGCTGGTCCAGTCCGGTGAGGCGGATGGCGATCTCGCTGATCTCCTGTTCTTCCATGCGGAGCAGGGTTCGGGCATCGGCAAGTCTGATATAGCCGTCACGGCCGCCCGGACCGGAAATACTCTCCAGGATGCCGCGGACGGTAAAGGGCTGGCCATTGACCGAGCCGTCCTTGTTGGTGGCCACCAGGACAATGGAGTCACCGATTGTCACCTTCATGCCCTTGGCGATCAATTCCGGGACCAGGATCTCACCTGGATTCAGAAGTCCCTCTTTTTCACCGTCGAGGATGCGGTCGCCCAGGAGAGGTACTGTCTTCAGCTCCTGTTCAGGATCAATGGCATTGAGACGGATATTGGTGGTCTCGTTATAATTTGAAAACATGGCCCCGAACTTGATCCGCATGGAGTAGGCCTCAATGGCCTCGTTGCGGTCGAGGATCTCCGTGATTTTGCCCAACTGTTTGCCGGACAGATTCATGTTCAGGGGCAGATTGTCAATGGATGAAAGGTAGCCTTTGCGGTGGATCTGCAGATGGCCGAGCATGGAATCGGTGATCTGGCCGACCATCATCCCCTTGAACGAGCCTGAGACCGAGATAAAGAGGAGGACTGAGACCACTCCCAGGGTGATCAGGGCCGAGGTCAGCAGGGTCCTTCTGAGGTAACGGCGCAGGTTCCGGGCCGCCATTTTGATAATATTGAGCATGGTTGTCTCCTTGGAGGCTGTGTCAGTTCGTGAATTGTCCGTCTTCGAGGGTGTAGACGATCTCGGCGTTTTCGACCACCTTGGGATCATGGGTAGAAAAGACAAAGGAGGTTGAAAATTCGTCGCGCATCTTTTTCATCAGGTCGATAATTTTAAAGGCGGTGACCCGGTCAAGATTGGCAGTGGGTTCATCGGCCAGGATCAGTTTGGCCTTGGAGGACAGGGCCCGGGCCACGGCGACCCGCTGTTTCTGGCCACCGGAGATCTGGCTGGGCAGTTTGTTGCCCTGGCCTTCCATGCCCACGGCCGTCAGCAGTTCCTCGACCCGTTGCCGTCGCTGTTCAGCAGGCCAGTTCTGGACCATTTGCAAGGGATATTCGATGTTTTCAAAGACGGTCAGGACAGGAATCAGGTTGAAGTCCTGGAAGATGAAACCGATATGATCGCCTCGGAATTTAGCCGAATCTTTAGATGAGATATGGGTGACGTCCTGACCGGTCACCACCAGGGAACCGCTGGTGGGTGGATCGAGGCAGCCGATCATGTTCAGCAGCGTAGACTTGCCGCTGCCCGAGGGGCCGACAAAGGAGACAAAGGAAGCGGGTTTGATGGTGAAATCGACTCCGCGGATCGCCTTGACCTCGATGTCGCCGGAGACATAGGTCTTGGTCAGGTTTGTTGCTACGACTAAGGACATGGAATTCTCCCGATAAATGGTGGAATACTCCCAGGCATGGAGTTGAGATTGACTCGCCTCACTCTCTGGAACGATAACAGGTTGTAACGGTCCAACGGCAGCGTGTCTGGACCACATGAGCCAGCCACAACCACCCATGAAAGTTCGCACCTTCGGCATGGCCAGTCATGGTCTCCGATGAACTTTCATATAAATGCTGATAATTCTCGCTGTTCGCTTTGATGAATGCAAGCAGAATTTGTGCCAGTCAGGTGAATTTCGGTCGAACTCAGGATTGACGGGACATGCGGCGGATGGCAGGGGGATGGGTGAAAGTGGCTGGAGCGAGCGGGTGGAACTTTTTTCCCCGACAACCCTGCCCGTCCTGGGTAATAATGACCCAGGACGGACAGGAAGATAGAAGCTCAGCTTTGACCGAGGAAGTTCAGGGCAGAACCGGCCTTGAACCAGTCGATCTGTTCGTGGTTCAGCGAGTGGCTGAGGACGATCTGCTCTTTGCCTCCATCCAGGTGGTGGAAGATGCCGGTCAGTTTGCTGCCCGGGGCCAGTTTGGAAAGACCCATGATGTCAACCAGGTCACCCTCCTGGACCAGGTCATAATCGGCCGGATCGCTGAAGGTCAGGGGCAGCATACCCTGTTTCTTGAGATTGGTCTCATGGATGCGGGCAAAACTGCGGGTGATGACCACCCGGCCACCCATATGGCGCGGGCTCATGGCCGCATGCTCACGAGATGAGCCTTCGCCGTAGTTGGCATCACCCACGGCCAGCCAGTTGTCGCCCCGGGTCAGATAGGCCCGGGCGATCTCGCTGAACCCTTGGGTTGCCCCAGTCAGCTGATTGATGCCCTGACCGGTCTCGCCGCTGAAGGCGTTGGTGGCGCCGCTGAACATGTTGTCGGAGATGTGGTCGAGATGACCACGGAAGCGGAGCCAGGGGCCGGCCGGTGAAATATGGTCGGTGGTGCACTTGCCCCTGGCCTTCAAAAGCAGGCGCAGACCGATCAGGTCCTGGCCGTCCCAGGGGGCAAAGGGGGTGAGCAGGGCCAGACGTTCAGAGTCAGGGGACACCTGGACTGAGACTGCGCTTCGCTCCTCGACCTGCGGCAGCAGACCCTGGTCATCGCGAATCAGGCCATTTTTCGGGACCTCGGCCACGTTTCCGGGCGCGGTCAGGAGAAAGGTGGAGCCATCACTGCCGGTGATTGGTGTGGTGTAGGGATTGAGTGTGAAGTCACCGAACAGGGCATAGGCCAGGCAGGTTTCGGGGCTGGCGATAAAGCCACAGGTCCCGGCATTGCCGTCGTTGCGTTTGGGAAAGTTGCGGTTATAGGAGGTGATGATCGAGTTGGCAAAGCCCGGTTCGATGTCCTGCCGTTTCCACTGACCGATACAGGGGCCGCAGGCATTGGCCAGGACCGTGGCGCCGATGGCCTCGAGGCTGGCCAGCTGGCCGTCGCGCTCGATGGTGGCCCTGACCTGCTCCGAGCCCGGGGTGATCAGCATCGGGATCTTCAGTTTTGCTCCGTGGGCGGAGATCTGTTCGGCCATGGCCGCGATCCGGCCCATATCCTCATAGGAGGAGTTGGTGCAGGAGCCCACCAGGGCATAGGTGACATTAGCAGGAAAGCCCCCTTCTTCGATGTGGGCCTTCATGTTGGCCACGGTGGAGGCTCGGTCCGGTGAGTGGGGACCGACCACGTGCGGCTCCAGGGTGGAGAGATCGATGTCGATCACCTGGTCGTAGTATTTCTCGGGGCTGGCCAGGACCTCGGGATCTGCGGCCAGAAGATGGGCGTATTGTTCGGCAAGATCAGCGGCATCACTTCGCCCGCAGGCCCGCAGGTAGGCGGCCATGTGGGTGTCATAGGGGAAGGTCGAGGTGGTGGCACCCAGTTCGGCCCCCATGTTGCAGATGGTGGCCTTGCCCGTACAGGAGAGTGTGGCCGCGCCATCACCAAAGTACTCAAAGACCCGGTTGGTGCCGCCGGCCGTGGTCAGCATCCCCAGGAGCATGAGGATGACGTCTTTGGGGGCGGCCCAGCCCTGGAGGCTGCCGCTCAGACGGACGCCGACGAATTTCGGATGAAGGACTTCCCAGGGCATGCCGACCATCACATCCACGGCATCTGCCCCACCCACGCCCGAAGCAAAGGCCCCGATCCCGCCGGCATTGGGTGTGTGTGAGTCGGTACCCAGCATCATCAGGCCGGGGAAGCCGTACTGTTCCATGACCACCTGATGGATGATGCCCGCGCCCGGCAGCCAGCAGCCAAAACCGTAACGCTGTGAAGCTGAGGCCAGGAAGTCGTAGACCTCCCGGTTCTCTTCCCGGGCCAGGCGCAGGTCGTTGTTGGCCCCCTGCTGGGCCCGGATCAGATGATCGCAGTGAACCGTGACCGGGACGGCGGCCTCGTCTTTTTCAGCCAGCATGAACTGAAGAATGGCCATCTGGGCGGTGGCGTCCTGCAGGGCGATCCGGTCCGGCCGGGTCTTGATATAGGAGACACCGGCAGTCAGTTCTGCAGTCTCCGGGGCGTCCAGATGACCATAGATGATCTTCTCGCCGTAGGTCAGGGGGCGGCCCAGGCGTTGGCGGACTATGGCCAGATTGGCCTCCATCTTCTGGTATGTGCCTTCAATGAACTCGGGGGTGGAATCAACAAAATTCTGCATGGGGGCTCCTTGGCAGGAATCAGGTTTGCGGCGGCTGCAGGCCGGCCCTGGTATGGATTGAAAAATTGATAAAAAAGAAGGACTGTTCCGAAAAATAAAGGGGATAATGGCCAGAAAATAGCAAATTGACAGACTGAAGACAACCGGAAAAGAGTGGCAGTGACGAGATTCAGCTGAGTCTTGTCCGCTCTTTTCGGATCTTTTTTTGTTCGTACATCTGCTGATCGGCCTGAGAGAGCAGCTGGTCAAAGGTGCAGGGATTCTCGGGCTGGTAGCGGGCCAGACCCAGGCTGATCTCCAGGCGATAGGGGTGTGGATTCTGCTCGTTGAACTGATTGAGCTGGTGCTCGAGTTTGCTCAGGACAGACTCTTCCGGGTCTGTTCCGATGGATGAGGTGAGCAGGACCACGAATTCATCACCGCCCAGACGGGCAATGAGATCGCCCTGGCGGAAGGTGTTTTTCAGCAGGGTTGCGGTGGCGATCAGGGCCTGGTCCCCGGTCTCATGACCCTGTAGGTCGTTGATGGCCTTCATGTTGTCGAGATCGGCGTAGAGCAGGAGCAGGGGGCTGTTGTTGCGTTCGGCGATGGCCAGCTGGGCCCGGCCCTGGGAGAAGAAACCGCGGCGGTTGAGCAGCCCGGTCAACTCGTCGCTGATGATCATTTCCCGCAGTCGGGCCTCCATCTTTTTGCGTTCCGAGATATTGCGGAAAATGCCGCGGGTGGAGATCAGCCGGTTGTTGCTGAGTCGGCAGTTGATGTTGCCTTCCACGGGAATTTTCTCCCCGGATTTGCTGCAGAAGGCCGTCCCGACCGAGCGGCTCTCCTGGCCGAGACACAGGCGTTGGAACTCGCTCAGGCAATGCTCCTTTTCTTCCGGATGGATGATGTCGAAGACCGAGCGGCCCACGGCCTCTTCGGCGTGATACCCCAGGGTCTGCTGCCAGGCCTGGTTGACATAGATGAGCCGGCCGTCACCACCGGTGATCTGGATCAGGTCCAGTGAGTTGTCAAACAGGTCGTGGAAGCGTTCTTCTGATTCCTGCAGTTTCTTGACCGACCTGGCATTGTGCAGGGCCAGGGCAGCCTGATTGGCCAGGCCGGTGTAGAGGTCTGTTTCTGCCTGACTGAAATGGCGCAGTTCCAGGGTATGTCCGATCAGAATCCCGATGACCTCGCCTTCAATGATCATCGGGACGGCCAGGGCTGAACGGATATTCAGATCCCATATCACCTGGGGGACAGAAAAGCGAGTCTCGCAGCTAAAGTCTGCCACGCTTGCCGGCTCCTGTTTTTTGGCCGTGTAAGTGGCCAGGCCCTGGCCTTCTTTCAGGGAGAATCCGTCCATGGAGTACTGCGGAAAACCAAGGTAGTCTTGTTGAATCAAAGAGTTTTGTTTTTCTGAGACCAGGAGCAGGCTGGAAAAATCAAAGGTCAGGAGGGCCTTGGCATGGGTGACAATGACCCGGTGCAGGGCCTTGATGTCAGTGGTGGTTGTGATGGCGCGTGCGACCTTGAACATCTCTTCCAGGCCACGGCAATAACGCTGTTGCGCCTCATTGATGGCCATGAGCGACGAGTCGTCACAGGGTGAAGTTGCCTGGGCTGTCTTCTGGGAAGTTGATTCGTACATGTGAATTATTGGTAATTGGTGATTAGGAGTTATTCCTGAATCTTGTAAACTGCACGACTCGGTTTTGCAAGTTTTTTATCAATTCTGGTCGGGAGGGCAGGAGATGACCGCTGCTTGCCTGAAGACTTGTTGAAGACCCATGGCGAACTGTGTGAATCCTGGTCGGTCAGGAGCGGATCATCTCCTCATCGACCATCCGGTCGATAAAGTCGAGGACAAACTGGCGCTGGATCGGGCTGGCATGGGCAATACAGTCGCAGTGGAGGTTGGACTCGCTCCGAACCAGAAACTCGAAGCAGACCGCCTCCTTGCTCACCTCAACCCCGAGATAGAAGGGGCCGCACTCGTCATGGCCCTGCTGTTTTTCGCTGTACAGATCCGGTGGAATAACTATCCAGTAGAGGCCGATCATCGGCCCATGTTTGAGGGTTCGCTTGAGATAGGAGTCGATATTGTCGCGCTCCATGGGAGAGAGGTCGTCGATGACAAACTGGCGCATAAGAGTCAATGAATGTAGAGGGTGAATCGGAAAGAGAGCCTGGTGGGGCATTGAATAACTGCGCCGGTAACTCCCTGTCTATATACTAACAGAACCCCTGAACAACGATGCCCGGTTGGGTTAGGGTCGGGAATGGCAAAGGGTAGATGTCCGAATGGTTGTGCTGTGATCAGAGATAGGTTGCGGCCATTCCGGAGAGCGGACTGCGTTCACTCTTGCTCAGGGTCACGTGGCCGTAAATCTCCTGGCCCTTGAGGCGGTCGACAATATAGCTCAGACCGTTGGATGATGAGTCGAGATAGGGATTGTCGATCTGTTCGGGATCGCCGGTCAAGATCATCTTGGTGTTCTCGCCGGCCCGGGAGATGATGGTCTTGACCTCGTGCGGGGTCAGGTTCTGGGCCTCATCAACAATGACAAATTGATCCGGGATTGACCGGCCGCGAATATAGGTCAGGGCCTCGAGCTCAATCATCTGATTTTTGATCAGTTGATTGACCCGACCCTGAATGCTGCCCTCTTCGGCCTTGTGTCCGTCTTTCATCAGGTAGGTCAGGTTGTCGAAGATCGGTTGCATCCAGAGATTGAGTTTTTCATCTTTTGTCCCGGGGAGATAGCCGATGTCTTTGCCCATGGGAATGATCGGTCGTGAGACCAGGAGCTTTTCGTAGCTCTCCTTGTTCAAGACCAGCTCCAGTCCGGCTGCCAGTGCCAGCAGGGTCTTGCCGGTCCCGGCCGTGCCGATCAGGGTGACCAGGGCAATGGTCGGGTCCATGAGCAGTTCCAGGGCCATGCGCTGTTCTTTGGAGCGGGGTCGGATATGCCAGGCGGAATCAAAGGTCGGATTGAGTTGGGTCAGGGTGTGGTCGGCCGTAATCCGACCTATGCCGCTGTGTTTGGGGTTGCTCGCATCCTTGAGCAGGATGAACTCATTGATGCGAAAATTGAATTGATCATCAACCAGCTGTTTTTCCCGATGGAAGAGATCGATCTGCTCGGCACTGACCTCCTGCTCACTCCAGCCCCGGTAGAGGTCATCAAAATTGGACTTCTGCTGCTCAAAATCCATGACTTGGATCCCCAGGGCATCCCCCTTGAGCCGGGCGTTGATGTCCTTGGAGACGAAGATCACCTTTTTCTTCTCCAGGTGCAGGGTGTTGGCCACTGCCAGGATGCCGTTGTCGGCAATGCCCATGTCCATGCAGGACCCGGGCATGTCCTTTTTTTCGACGATGATCCTCAGGGTCCCGCCGTTGTCCATGATAACCCCATCCTTGAGGCTGCCGCGGGTGCGCAGGGCGTCAAGCTGGCGGATGGCGTGGCGGGCGTTGCGGCCCAGCTCATCGTTGTGACGTTTGAAGCCGTCGAGTTCCTCGATGACGGTCATGGGCAGAATGACGATGTTATCGTCAAAGGAGGCGAAGGCGTCGGCGTTGTGGAGGATGACGTTGGTATCAAGGACAAAGTATTTGGGTTCGCTCATGAGGGGTTCCGTTTGCTTTGATGTATTGAAGCGTTGAATTGATGAAAAGGCTGTTCTGGGCAGATCAGAGGTCAAGTCCGGTCTGGTCCCTGTTCAGGAGTTCGCAGCCATCCTCGCGGATGACGACCATGTTTTCCAGACGGACACCGCCCCAATCCGGAAGATAGATGCCTGGCTCGACGGTGACTACCATGCCTGCTCGCAGGTGGCACCTGTTTCGGGCAGAGAGGCGTGGTTCTTCATGAACGGCCAGACCCACCCCGTGGCCCAGGGCATGGCCAAAGGAGTCGCCGTACCCCCCATGGGTGATGATCTTTCGGGCTGCGCGGTCGACTGTCGCAGCCGGGACTCCGGCTCGGATTTCGGCCATGGCCGCCAGCTGAGCTGTGCGAACCAGGCGGTGAATTTTGAGGTATTTCTCACTTGCCGGGCCCAGGGAAAACGTCCGGGTCATGTCTGAACAGTAGCCATCCAGAATCAGCCCCATGTCGATCATGAGCGGATCCTCATTGGTGATAACTGCCCGGCTCGGGACGGCATGCGGCAGGGCGCTGTTGGGACCGCTGGCAACGATGGTTGCAAAGCTCGGACCTTCAGCGCCCTGGAGGCGCATCTCGTTTTCAATGGCCAGGGCGACTTCGATTTCGCTCAGTCCCGGCGCGAGGGTCTGCCGGATCTGCTGAAAGACCTTCTCGTTCAGGGCCACGGCGTCCCGGATACGATTGATCTCATCTTCATCTTTGATCAGGCGCAGAGCCTCAACCCAGCCGCTCAACGGTTGCAGATTGATGCCCAGTCTGTCGGTCAGTTCGCTGAGTTTCAGGGCGGAGGCATGCAGGGTGTAATGACTCTCAAAGGCCAGACGCCAGATCCCCAGATCGGGCAGGAGCTGGCCGAGCAGCTTGAGCAGGCCCTTGGGGTAGAGCTCGACCCGGCACGCTTTGGCCTCGGCTGTGGCCTGCTGCTGAAAGCGGAAATCGGTGAGCAGCCAGGGGTCCTGGCGGGCCGGAATCAGCAGGTGGCCTGAACTCTCGCTGATGGAATGGTCAGGTGCGCTGTAGCCCGAGAGATAGCGGCGGTTTTCAGGTTGGCTGACCAGGATGGCATCCAGATGGTTGCGTCGAAGTCTGGCCTGGATGGTGCGGATGCGTTGCTCGGTCATGGGATCAGAAAAGAAAGCAGAACATTTTATCCGAAAGCTCATCGAAGACCATCATTGGCCATGCAGGAGGAACGAACGTTCATGGTTGGGTGTGGTTGGCCAATTTGGTCCAGCCATGCTGGTTTATTTGAAGTGCTGGCCGAGCAGTTCTTTGCGCTGATCCAGGGCTTGGCCGTATTGGCTGTTGAGGCTGTTCAGCATCTTGGACCATTCGGCCTGGAATTGTGGATGGAGCGCCGGGTTCATGCCCATGGGATCACCATCCAGTCCGGCCTGATCGCCGCCTTTCTTTTCCATCTGTCCCCGGATCGCGTCCTCCAGTTGTTGTCGCATCTGTTGTTTGTGGTCGCCGTATTGTTCGAGGATCTGCTGAAGTTCAGTGCAGATTGCGGTCATGTCGCCAGTGTGTTGTTTCATGTCCAGAAGCCCCTGCATGGCCAGCAGGCTGCTGGCCAAAAGCATTTCATCGCGGGGAAGGACGATGTTGCGCAGCAGGATTTTTGCCGTTCCGCGGCGGATGCTCATCTGGTGGGCTGGGTTCTGTTCTTTCAGGGCCTGCCCCAGGTCTTTGATTTCGTGGTTCATGTAGCGGGCGGCCAGCCGCATTCCGCTCTCTTCATGGTTGTCATCGGCCGGTGTGACACTTGTCTTGGCCGCAATTCGGGCGGCCCGTTCCATGACCATTTCCATGGTGCTCTTGATTTCTGCCATTGTTTCTGATCCTGATCGTATTGAAGGGGGACGTGTAACACTCACGGTGAGAGTCCAATAAAAAAATCTGGTCAACAGGCCGCCTGAGCCGAGTCGACCAGGATTCAGACTGAACCATACTTTGAATCAGGCTGGTTTCTCGTTTTGGTAGAAAATACCCCAGCAGGCCCGGGAGCGCAAAGAGAAATTTCAGCTGTTTAGCGCGGCCTGGCCAACTCCAGGGTCCAGTAGGTCCCGTAATAGGAGGCATCGTTACTGGCACAACCTGCCCCGATCTCGGTAAACAGGGGGCTCATGATATTGCGACAGTGTCCCTCACTGCCCAGCCAGCCATTGATT
Source organism: uncultured Desulfobulbaceae bacterium (assembly GCA_937910875.1). Taxonomy (GTDB): domain Bacteria; phylum Desulfobacterota; class Desulfobulbia; order Desulfobulbales; family Desulfocapsaceae; genus Desulfatifera. The sequence continues at coordinate 38,587 of CALENA010000150.1, forward strand.
ATTTCACTGATTTGAGTCTGACCGGCGCCGATATTTTCGCCGAGGGCCGCTGGTTCGTATCCGGCGGCCTCGACCCGGGTGAGAGCATCGAGGCCGTCGGAGCCGATATGGCTGGAGAAGTCATGGCTGGCCATGTCCTGGGAGTGGCCGATGGCGGCAATGGCCAGAAGGGTGTTCCAGGTCACGGGCAGGGTCGCGCTATAGTTGATGTTGCCGCATGTTCGGGCCTGGGCCCGGGCCTCGTTGATCAGTGTGGTCATGCTGGCCTGGATGGAGGTGGGACAGTCTTTGCCACTGTTCGTGATGATGTTGATGGTGTCGTCTGCGCTGCAGGCCGACTGAACAAGTGGCAGGCTGAGGGCGAGCAGAACCAGAAGGGCAATGGGAGATCTCTTCATGACGTTCTCTTTCGTGATTGTTGCTGGGTCTGTCATGGCATGATTACCGGTTGTCTACATTTTCCTGATGACGGCAGGGAGAGCCCTCGGGTGAAGAAAAGGGGGAGACGGTGATCACGCTCTGCTCCGGCTCCCAGATGGTCCCAAGGGTTTTTTTGGAATACCAGACCCCGGCGGACTGGCCATCCGGAGTGATGAGAAGACCGCCGCTGTGGGTGCAGGTCGGGGTTTCTCCAATCTTGAACCAGAATAACCAGTCGCGAAATTGCTGCTCGTTCAGATCGATGGGCGTCCAGATCTCGGAGCGCAGACGGTAGGGCTGGCGAAGCCCGATGATCGCCTCGGGGTGGACCCGAGAACCCATGGTGTAATAGGTGTGCTCTGCAGGGATCTGGCCGGAGTCAAAGATGTCTTGAATCGTCGGGTCGCTTGCCAGGCGCCCGGTGGGGGGCAGGTCCGCACAGGCGCCCAGGAGCAGGGTCAGGAACAGGGAGAGGGACAGGAGAATGTGGGCCATGGTGGGTTCCTTGGATGATGTTATGATCGGTTTTGGTTGCGGACCAGGCGGGCGGCGAAAAAACCGTCAGTCCCCTGGTCCGGGGTCGGGGCGAAAAAAGGCCCTTGAATCAGTGGGCTGGCCGTTGACGGAAGGTGCGAGGCGCAGTCACTCAGTTGAAAGTTTGGTTGTCTGGCCAGGAACAGATCGATCACCTCCTGGTTTTCTTCGGGTTCCAGAGAACAGGTGGCATAGACCAGGATTCCTTGAGGGGCAAGCAGACCTGCGGCCAGGGTCAGGATTTCGAGCTGGGTTTCCTGGTAGCGTTTGAGCTCTGATTCCAGACGGTTCCAGCGGATGTCCGGCTGGCGGCCAATGACCCCTGTTCCGGAGCAGGGCGCGTCAATGAGGATGCCGTCAAATGGCCGTGGGGCCTGGCTACTGAACTCCTGGAGGGTGCCAGGAAAGGGGCTGAGTGGATAATCTGGGTGGAGGCGTTCAAGGTTGGCCTGGAATTTTTTGCGACGTCCGGCCTCAGGTTCCACGGCCTGGAGTCGGGCCTCGTCTGCAGGATTCTGATGACCAGCGTTTCGGCAGGCGGTCAGGAGTTGGCTGGTCTTGCCGCCCAGTCCGGCACAGCCGTCAAGATAGCTCCCGCCCGGTAGAAGAGGGGCCATGAGGTGGACTGCCAGTTGGGCGGCCTCGCCCTGGACCTGGAAAAATCCCTGCTCAAAGCCGGGCAGGCTCTCGATTCGACCGCTGAATCCGTCCAGGATGAGACTGTCGGGGCTGTAGCGGCCATCGCGAATGGTCAGCCCTGTCAACTCGAGTTGGTGGCGCAGTTGAGCACGGCTGCAGCGACCAATGTTGACCTGAAGGACCAGGGGTTGCTGTTGGTTGTTGGCCTGGCAGATCTCCTCCATCCGTTCTTGTCCATAGCGGTTGGACCAGCGGTGAGTAAGCCAGGGCGGATGATTGAGAAAGGGATGAGAGAGAGTGTCACCATCATCGGGTGTCGGGAGTTCGGCCCGCTGCCGCACCGCGTTTCTCAGGATGCCGTTGACCAGGCCCTGGAGTTGTTTGGGGAGTCGGGCCGCCTGCAGGGCCTTGACTGCCTCATTGACCGCAGCCGAATCGGGTATCCGGTCGAGAAAGATAATTTGGTAGAGGCCAATCAGGAGGGTCTGGCGGACAAAGGGTTTGAGCCGGGACAGGGGCTGACGGCAGAACTGTTGAAGCAGAGTCTCCAGATACTCCTGCTGGCGCAGGACTCCGTAGATCATGTTCATGGCCAGTTGCCGGTCGTTGGGCGCCAGGGCGCAGACCTCGGCCACTTCGTCCAGGATGAGGGTGACGGGTTCCCGTCGCTGCCGGCGGCGGCACAGGACCTCGGCAGCGGCGTAGCGGGACGAACGGGGTGCTTTGGCGGCTTGAGTTGTCAAGGGTGTGTCTTTGCGTGCAATGGGTGATCTCATTGGCCGGATGGCCATGGATTTGAATTTAAATACTCTCAGTAGCTACCTTAGCAAGGATTAAAAGGAGAATCATTCTTTTTCTGGACATGGCCAAGGGGACTTGATACAATTTTTTGTTGAGTAAGGAGACTGGACAGGCAGGGTCGCTTGATGATATCCTTGCAGATAGTGTAATGAACAGATGAGGAGTATGATGATACGATATGGATGGAACGGCATGTGTTGCCTGATTGTTGTGAGTGTGTTTGTCTTTGCCGTGCCTGCTGTTGAGGCCGCTGGTGATCAGCCAGGGGCCTGGCAGAAGGCCGGGCAGGAGATGGGTGAGGCGGCCAGAGCCGTGGGTGAGGCCGGCAAGGAGTCATCGCTGACGATCTGGGAGAAGACCAAAGAGGTGAGCGCCGAGACCTGGGATAAGACCAAGGACGTTGGTGCGACGGTCAAGGAGAAAAGTGTCGAGGTCGGCGAAGAGGCTGCGAACAAGACCCGGGAGGGTACCGGCAGTCTCTGGCAGCGAACCCGTGAGGGTGCAATCAAGTGGTGGCAGAAGGGTCGTGAAAAAATCCATGAGATGACCGGGCCTGAACAGGGCACAGCAGAAAAATAGAGGGATGTCCCGAGGGGCGTGGCAACGGGTTCAGGGCTGAGGTCTGCATGACTACTCTGATGAGCGGGTATCTGCAGGGCGCAGAGGGTTGAGGAAGGGGACGGTATGGCGCATCAGATACAGTTACTCGATAATAATCAGGGGATACTGAGGACGTTCAGCGGCACGGTAACGGCTGCTGAATTCCTGGCCTCGGTGGAAGAGGTGCTGACCACGCGGGAGGCGATCAGCAGGTACCGTTACAGTCTGCTTGATTTCATGGCGGTGGATGAGGTGGATGTTGCGATTGAAGATGTGAAAGATGTGCTGAAACTGAACCAGGAGACCGACGGAATCATGCCCCATCTGGTGGTGGCCATCTGTGGCACCAGCGACGTTGTCTTTGGGCTGGCGCGGATGTGGGAGGCCTATGCCGAGAGCCTGAGCTGGAAGACGGGCGTTTTCAGGCAACGGGCGCAGGCTGAAGAATGGATTCGGGAACAGATGAAACAGCTCTATGATCTGGAGGTGGGTTTTGGCTGAACTCCTACAGATAGCACTGGGAGTGGTGCTTTTCGATAAAAAAGGCCGGGTCTGGATTCATCCAGACCCGGCCTTTTGGTGTTCTTGGCTGCAGGTTATTGTTTATGATGCCTGTTCCACGGCCACGGCCACAGAGACAGTGGCGCCAACCATGGGGTTGTTGCCCATGCCGATCAGCCCCATCATCTCCACGTGGGCCGGGACGGAAGAGGAACCGGCGAACTGGGCATCGGAGTGCATCCGGCCCATGGTGTCGGTCATGCCGTAGGAGGCGGGGCCTGCGCCCATGTTGTCAGGGTGCAGAGTCCGGCCGGTGCCGCCGCCCGAAGCCACGGAGAAGTAACGCTTGCCCTGCTGAACGCATTCCTTCTTATAGGTGCCGGCCACCGGGTGCTGGAAGCGGGTGGGGTTGGTGGAGTTGCCGGTGATGGAGACATCGACGCCTTCCAGGTGGTTGATGGCCACTCCTTCCCGCACATCATCGGCCCCGTAGCAGTTGACCTTGCTGCGCTCACCCTTTGAGTAGGCCTTTTTCTTCACCACGGTGAGTTCGCTGCGGATGTAGTCATATTGGGTTTCCACATGGGTGAAGCCGTTGATGCGTGAGATGATGTGGGCCGCATCTTTGCCCAGACCGTTGAGAATGACCCGGAGTGGTTCCGTGCGCACCCGGTTGGCTGAACGGGCAATGCCGATGGCGCCTTCGGCCGCGGCAAAGGATTCGTGTCCGGCAATAAAGGCAAAACACCTGGTCTCTTCCCGCAGGAGCATGGAGCCCAGATTTCCGTGTCCGATGCCCACCTGACGGTGATCGGCCACAGAGCCTGGGATGCAGAAGGCCTGCAGCCCTTCGCCCAAGGTGGCGGCGATGTCAACGGCCTTGGTCTGTCCCTTCTTGATGGCAATGGCTGCACCCAAGGTATAGGCCCAGCAGGCGTTTTCGAAACAGATGGGCTGCACACCGCGCACGATCGCGGCCACATCGACCCCGTAGTCGCTACAGACGTTCTTGGCCTCGTCCAGATCTTTCATCCCGTATTTTTCCAGAACCGGCGTGATCTGCTCGATCCGCCGCTCGTAGCTTTCAAATAATGCCATGGCGATTCTCCCTATTCCTTGCGCGGATCAATGGTTTTGACTGCATCATCAAAGCGGCCGTATGTGCCGGTGGCGTTGACCAGGGCCAGGGCCGGAGCCTCACCTTTTTTGATGGCCTCCATCATGCGCCCCAGGTGGACAAAACGGTAGCCGATGATCTCGTTATCACTGTCCAGACCCAGTTCCATGATATAGCCCTCGGTCACATCCAGATACCGGGGACCCTTGGCCCGGGTGCCATAGGTGGTACCGACCACTGAACGCAATCCCTTGCCCAGATCCTCAAGACCGGCACCGATGGGCAGGCCACCCTCGGAAAAGGCGGTCTGGCTGCGGCCGTAGACGATCTGCAGGAAGAGCTCGCGCATGGCCGTATTGATGGCATCGCAGACCAGATCGGTATTCATGGCCTCAAGAATGGTCTTGCCGGGCAGGATTTCCGAGGCCATGGCCGCTGAATGGGTCATGCCGGTGCAGCCGATGGTCTCGATCAGGGCCTCTTCGATGATTCCGTCCTTGATGTTGAGGGTGAGCTTGCAGGCCCCCTGATGTGGGGCGCACCAGCCGATGCCGTGGGTCAGGCCCTTGATGTCCTTGATTTCTCGGGCCTGGGTCCAGCCGCCCTCCTGCGGGATGGGAGACGGGCCGTGGTTGGTCCCCTGGGCCACAGGACACATCTCTTGTACTTCTGAAGAGTATTGCATGTTCTGCTCCTTGCTGAAAATGAACGGGGAATCTCCCCGCATCGTGATGATGGATCTCTTTGCCGAAAGTAAATTGAACGGGCGAATATAGTTACCACAAAATGGGAATCTGGGACAGGGAAAAGGACAGGGCGAGGCCTGGCTGCAGATGACCCTGTGCTTGCTCAATATTAATATGAGAGTTCATGGGAGACCATAACTGGCCATGCTGGAGTAACGAACTTTTATGGTTTGTTGTGGCTGGCCATTTTGATCCAGCCATGCTGGTGAGTTGGTCGTTCTGGCCTCTGTTCTGTGATTGAAAATTTTTCCTTGGGATTTTGACGAGTGAACAGGGGGGGCACGTAACGTGGGGCTTGAACAAACAGCTCGTCGAGATTTTCAAATACAGGTTTATGGGGGTGAGCTTGGCCCGGCAGGAGCAGGAAGGTCCCTGTCCAGCTACGATTCGCCCGAAACATGAACGACGTTTCGTCGCCCATGTTTCAGATACGCCGGTCAGGGACCTTCCTGCTCCTGCCTCTTTCCATTTCTGGTCATCAGATAAATAAATTTTTGGTTAGAGACATCAGTGAAGAGTTATATTTTTTCAGAGTCTTCTGGCCTCTTTTCTCCGGTCAGGAGAAAGATGGGGAAGGTGCGTGAATTACCGGCCTTGTCTTTTTTGATGATCTGATGAACTTCCCGGGTCTGGGCCTTTTGGAGACCAGAAGAGGTGACCAGATGGATCAGCTGGTGGCTGTCAAAACCGTGATGCTTCACACCCTGGACTTCGGAGCTGTGAAATGAGCCGTCCTCGGTCTCAAGGTCGGCCACGGCCAGAAGGCCGCCGGGCCTCAGCATCTCCACAAAGCGTTGCAGGACGAGTTGGTTGTGTTCGATGTGGTGCAGGGTCATGGAGCAGAAGATCAGGTCGAAGCGGTCGGCACAGGTTTCCTGGCTCAGGTCCAGGTGGATCGGGGTGACGTTGCTGATCTGTTCGCGCTTGATCTTCTCCTGCAGGGTCTTGAGCATCCCCTCTGAGGTGTCGGCTGCTGTGAGGTGAGCCAGACGTGGAGCCAGGGGCAGGCCCACCAGGCCGGTGCCACAGCCGTACTCCAGTGCTTTCATCTCCCGGTTCAGGGGGAGTGTGCCAATGGCCTGACTGATGGCGTGGGCCAGTTGCACCCGCATCTGTTTTTTGTCCCAGTCCTGGGCTGCCTGGTCAAAGTGATTGTTTTGTGTGTCCATGGCGTGTGATGAGTGTTGTTCTTGAGGTGAGTGAACTGAGGATGATGGTTTGAATTATCTTGGGTCGTGATTGCCCAGTCCCCAGCCTCACAGATCGCTGATTCTGTCAAACAGCTTGCCGTCGTCCTCGATCCTGCTGCGGTTGCCGATGATGGTCCGGTGGCCCTGTTCAATCATCTGGCTCAGGGCCGGGGCAAAGCTCCTGAGATCAGCGCTGGTGGTGCTGATGATCTCGTCGATCTGCTGCTGTTTGTCTGTGGCCGTAATGCCGCTCAGGTATTCGTTGCGGGCCGTGGCTCCACGCCCGGACGGCCCCTGGTGGGGAGTGAAGTTGCCATAGGTGCCGATGATCAGCTGTTCCAGGACCTGCGGGTCGAGATCCAGCCGGGCCACGGCTGCCGGGACGGACTGGTAGCTGTCATAGGTCTTGCGGACCTGGGGATCGCGATAGCTGACAAAGGCCAGGTTGCCACTGATGTGGCTGAACTGGATAAAGCAGCCGTACGCCCCGCCCATCTGCCGGACCGTATTCCACAGAAAGTCACGACTGAGATAGGTCTTGAGGACCTCGAACTGGCCGCGGTAGCCCTGGCCTTCAGGAAAGACATTGCCGGCCAGGACCGCGAAGACCACCTCGGCAGAGCTGATCAGGGCCTCGTGTCGGGCCAGCCCCTCGATGGCGACTGTCTGCGGGAGAAGGGGATGCTGGCCCAGGGCCTCAACCAGGCAATTGCCGTGGTTGGCAAAACGGGAGACCTGTTTCTGGTCGGCGGTGATGCCTAACACCAGATTGGCGCGGTTGAAGATAAGAGCGGCCATTTCCTGCAGGGCGGCCAGGAATTCCTCCTCCTGGGCGGCATAGTCACGGGCCAGTTGCAGTTCCTTGCGGTAGTTGGTGACCCCGGCGGTCAACTCGTTATGAATTCCCGACTGGCTCAGGTGGGCAAAGGCCAGGGCCGTGGCCAGGTTGTAGCCCTCGCTCTGGGCGTTGTGCTCCGACCAGGCACATTCGCGGAGTACAATCTCGCGGATGCGGGTGCGGTCGTCCAGGGCCGGACTGCTGAAGACCTCGGCCATGAGTTGCAGGGCCTGCTCCTGATATTCGGGCAGACATTTCATGTGGAACCAGAGGATCGGGCGGGTGCTCTTTGGGTTCCGGGCCTGGGTGTAGTTGTTGAGGTCGTGCGAGAAGTCACCGGTACAGATCCCAAGCTCGCGGGCAAACCGGCGGTAGTCTTTTCCGCGGGTACCGACCTCGGTGATGATGGTGGCAAACAGATTGACATAGGGCAGGAGCCGGGCCGGGACTCCGGAAAGGTCAAACCCCATGTCCACGTAAGAGATCTGCTCGGTGGGCAGGTCATTCACCAGGACTTCCACTCCAAAGATCGAGGTCGGGGTGACTGTGTGAACGCTGATCCGGCGTTCAAGGTCGGCGAGTGTCAGCCGGGGGAGCAGGGCCAGGGTCTTGCTGCTGTTGGGTGCCTGTTGCGCGGCCATCATTTCCTGGGTGCGGTGGATCAGGGCCTGTCGTCCGTTGTTGTCAAGGGCTGCGGCGTGGGCCTGGAGACGCTGCTCTTCAGTGGCCCTGGTCTTGGCCCCCTTGTCCGGGTCCGGGCTCAGGGTCACCACCACCGTGGCCTGGTTGTTCAGGAGATAGTCGCGGATCAGGGTCTCGAAGAAGTTTTCTTCCAGGGCCTTGTGGCGGATGGAGCGGAAGAGCGGTTCCAGATTCAGGGATTCGAAGGGGTCGGTGTCGTATTTGAAGGCGGGCATGAGCCGACCGATGAGATCAAGGCCGCGCTGGGCCCGGCTGGCCTCCTCGCGCAGGGCGAACTCGAACTTGTTGAGTTCGGAGAGCAGCAGTTCGCGGTCGAGTCCCTCTTCGATCATGCTGGTGAGGGCCTTCTGGTACAGGGCCAGGAACTGGTCGCGATGTTCCGGTTCGCTCCCCACCAGGTAGGTGATCATGAAGGTCTTGGCGCTTGAGGTCGAAAGATATAGGCCACCAAAATCCTTGCACAGGCCGCTGCTGATAATGGTGTTTTTGAGCGGCGAGGCGTCGGAGTTGAAGAGGATATTGGCGATCACCTGGAAGGCGGCATTTTCTTCGCGTCTGTCCACGGTCGAGACCCGGGAGCCCACGGCCAGAAAGGTCTTTTCCTTTAAATCTGAAGAGTCAACCCCGTAGCAATCTTTGATGTACTGGATCTGATGCGTCTCTTCCCCAGGTTCGGTCAGGGCCCGTTGACGGGCCTCGGGAAAGCGGCTGAGGAATTTGTCGTGCAGCAGGTTTAACTCGTCGGCCAGTGGCGCGTTGCCGTAGAGGAAAAACACGGCGTTGGAGGGGTGATAATGCTGGGCGTGAAAGGCGCAGAAGGCCTCGTGGTTCAGGTCCGGAATCCGTTCAGGGTCGCCACCGGACTCGTGGGCATAGGTGGAGCCAGGCATCAGAGCCGCGAAGATGTGGTGGAAGAGGAGGCGGGTGGGGTTGGAAAAGGCACCCTTCATCTCATTGTAGACCACGCCCTGGAACTGGAGGGGTGCGTCTGCGGACTCCTGGTGATAATGCCAGCCCTCCTGTTCAAAGGTTGCACGGCTGAGCAGGGGGTTGAGGGTGACGTCACAATAGACGTCCATGATGTTGTAATATTCCTTGAGATTACGGGTGGCAAAGGGATAGTAGGTGACATCCGAGCCGGTCATGGCGTTGAGGAAGGTCATCAGCCCGCCCTTGTTGATTTCGCCGAAGACATCCTTGACCGGATACTTCTGCGACCCCATGAGCACCGAATGTTCGAGGATGTGGGCCACGCCGGTGGAGTCGGTGGGGATGGTGTGAAAGGCCACGGCAAAGGTCTTGTTGCTGTCCTGGTTCTTGATCGCCACCACAGGGCAGCCCAGGAGTGCATGTTCCAGGAGCAGGACATCAGAGTCGATTTCGTTGATGTGTTCCTGGCGCTTGAGGGTGTATGTCTCGGGGATGCTGGTTGGATTCATGGTCATGGTTGTGAGGGGTCGGGTTGAGGGTGCCGTGAGTCAAGGATGAGAGTGACGGGTCCATCGTTGATGAGTTCCACCTCCATGTGTGCCTGGAAGCGGCCGCCAGCGCAGGGGACGCCCCGTTGTCTGGTCTGGTCGATAAACTGCAGGTAAAATTGTTTGGCCTGGTCCGGCGGTGCCGCCTCGGAAAAACCAGGTCGCCTTCCCTTGCGGCAGTCCCCGTAGAGAGTGAACTGAGAGACTACCAGCATCTGGTTGCCATGGGCCATGGTGTCCAGCAGAGAGCGGTTCATCTTGCCCTCGTGATCCTCAAAGATCCGCAGGTTGCAGGTCTTGTCCACCAGCCAGTTCAGATCGTCTTCCTGGTCGTCCTTGTGAACGCCGAGCAGGACCAGGAGGCCCGGGCCAATACTGCTGATGAGTTCCTGGTCAACGCGGACCCGGGCGCGGTTGACCCGCTGGATAACTGCACGCATAAATAGGGGGGGTGAAAGGCTTACTGAGGTTGCTCTGCAGGTTAAAAATATCTCACGAACCAGCATGGCTGGACCAGGCTGGCCTGCTGCAACCAGCCATGGAAATCCAAAACTTCGGCGTGGCCGGCTGTGATCTCCAATGAATTTCATATAAGGACGCAGGGTAAACTCTTTTTACAAAATCCGCTTGGTTTTTTGGATGTGACAGTGATACACTGGAGTGTGACAGTGTATCACTGTATTAAGGAGATTCCCATGAACCAGGAGGTTGACTGATGCGTTGGATAACGATGACAGTGGCGATGGCTATGGTATTGGTGTGGGGGGTTACGACCGGGGTTCAGGCCAGGCCGACAAAACGATTAGATCCCGGGACCCAGCAATGCCGGGTGCTTGACCAGGGGTCCTTGGACTGGGAGAGTGAGCCGTGGGGCATGGGCGGGATCAAGTTCCGCGAACTCTGCCAGAGCTGTCACGCCAGTGGCAATGACAAGGGTCTGGTCTTTATCCAGCGTGAGTCGCGGACTTCCGAGGGCTGGAATCGGGTTTTTGCCAATAGCTCGGTCAAGTGTGCCCGGGATGGCTCCTGGGACAGTCTGAGCCAGGAAGATCGACTTCTGGTCAATGATTATCTGTACCGGAATGGTTCCTGGACCTATAATCCCAACGATGCCGATTCCTGCGGCTGATAAGCCCTGATTGCTCCCGGTCGGGAGAAAAAGAAAGGATTCAGGTTGTTTTTTTAAAGGTGTTGCCAGTGGCCACGGGGCTGTGTCGGGCCCTGCGGATCGGGTCGTGAAACTGATCAGTGCCTGTTGCTGATCGGCACAGAACATAAAAGGGGAGGTGCCGTATCTGGCGGAATCTCCCCTTTTATGCGTATGGCAGGTTGGTGGTCGATGTTCAGGCGGCCAGGTCAGCCGCATGTCGCTTGAAGGGGATGATTCGGCTGACTTTCCTGGGTGCCAGGTCGTTGGACAGCAGTGCCGAACAATGTTGGCGTTTTTCAAAGGGACAGTCGGTGATGTTCCAGCAGGGTGTGTAGTTGAGCAGTTTTTTGATGGCGGGGATGGAGACCCCGTGGGTGTGGACCATTTCGCGCAGGCAGCTGATCCATTCCAGGTCGTTCGTGGTGAAGGCGGACCATCGGCCTTTGCGTGCCGGGGTAAGCAGTCCTGCCTCCTCGTAGATGCGGAGAGTGCGGGGGTGGATATCGAGCATTTTGGCTGCGATCCCGGAAGAGAAGATGGCTGTGTCGGTGCTGTGCATGGCGGTCCTCGCGTGCTGAATCGAAACTCTTGCTCAGGTCTGGTTTGTCAGGTTTTTGGTCGGCGTCTGCGGCTCAGTGGTTGTTGTGGCTATCAAAGGCCTTGCCAAAAAAGCGCTCGCCCAGAAGAAATCCCAGTCCCAGGACTCCGATGCCGCCGACAACCAGCGAAAATTCAGCAGCTGAGGGCACGTAGGAGAGATAGGTAGGCAGGTCGTCATAGCCGAGATAGATGGGGACGATCTCGCCTGCGGCAACCAGATTGAAGCGGGAGAAGAACTGGCCGATCAGGACCATCAGGGCGGCAGTGGACATGGCCTGGATAGAGTGCATTCTGGAGATCATCAGCAGGGCAAAGGGAAGGGCCAGGCCGATACCGATCTCAAAGATCCAGAAGGTGATGGAGAGAGGGCCGTTGATCAGAGATCGGGCGGCCAGGATGGTTTCTTCTGAGCCGCACAGGGCATTGATGAATTTCCAGGCCGTGGCAATACCGATCAGGAAGAGCGTCAGGCCCATGATCTTCCCGGCAGCCTGCATGCCCTCAAAGGTCGTCTGGTTCATTTTTGTGCGACGCAGCAGGTGGGCGCTGAAGGTGAAAACGATGATGGCGGATGCTCCGGAGAGGAATGCACTTGCCAGGAAGAAGATGGGCAGCTGGGAGCCGTACCAGAAGGGGCGTGAGCCCAGTGAGGCAAAGACAGCGCCCAGGTTGCTGTTGGCGGAGGCCTCAGCCACGGCGCCCATGACGCCAAGGACGATAGCTGCAGAATACTTCTTGGTCAGGATCAGGTAAAATTCAACGAACATGAAGCCGACGGCCATGCCGTACAGGGTCCCCATCCACCAGATATTCGAGGTGAGGTTGGGGAAGAAGATGTTGCCGATGGGCATGCGCCAGGGATTTTCAATTTCAAGGCCGATGACGGTAAAGGCCCCCATGATGGCGACGATGGACAGCCAGACCATCCGGTTTCCCAGAGGGGCCAGCTTGTTGCCGCCGAAGATATGGCTGATGGCGGCCAGCAGACAGAGGCCGGTGGAGATGATGGCAAAAAAGGCGTAGGTGCCGATGAGCATGCCCCAGGGCATCTCGCGGGTATTGGCAAAGGCGTGATGGTGTCCGATGGCCTGGGCGTAGATGCCGCCTGCCACGCCGATAAGAATGAAGCCGGCCATCAGCAGCATGAGCTTGCTGACAAGGGGTGTGGCAATCTCGGGTTCGGCGGATGTGGCGAGTGAGAAGTTGTTGGCCATGATGTGCTCCGGGTCGATCTGGTGGGTGTGGAAAAAGAGATCAATTGGTGTGATTGCTTTTGATTTTCTGGGTAGCGGCCTCGGGCTCGGGCATTTCGCCCTGGTTCTGACGGAGGTTGCAGATGGCGATGACTGCGATGGGAGCGGCCAGGGGGCCAAGGAGCATGAACAGTGCCAGGGCCACGATCAGGAAGAAGCCGTCGCTGATGATGCTGGCGTTGGTGTGAAGAAAGTTGCGAATGGTCAGAGGCTGGGTTGTGGTGGCGGTTTGTGCGGTCATGGCGTTCTCCTGGGTCGTATCGGCGTTTGAGGCGCCGTTTGTCTTTGTCTTCCATGTAGCAAGGGGTGTGCCATATTGCCGGATGGATGGTTCTCTGTGTTGGTTTATGGCCTATCAGGCTGAAATCAAATGAGTATATAATTGTATATCAGAGTGTCAGGTGGCAGTTACCAGATATTTGATATAGGATTTTTCAGCAGAAGGGCGCAAGGCGAGCCATTAGACCGTGGGGGCAGGGGCCCATTGTGCGTCCTTGTTGTGGTTTGCATGGTCGTCTTTGTGTAAGACAACTAGATGATTTTGTTCAGGACAATGGCAGAAGAGATCTGCTGGGGTTCAGGGGCAGGTGAGGTGGGCGGCCAGCTGGATTTCGGGCTTGCCGTCGAATGCCTTGGGGGAAGATTCGGGAGATGTGGGCGCATGATGCGCCCATGGTTTGTCGGCGGGCTCTGGAGGAGTTGCGGTAAAGCGGTGTTTACAGATGGTTGAGTCTGTGGATTGATGGGATGCCCGGCAGGGATTCGTTCCGGTCAGGGTGGAGGCTCAGCAGCAAAAGGAGGCGTGGTCGACAGACGGCTGCACCTCCTTTTGCTGTTTCCATAAACTGGCTTGGTAATCAGGCGGCCAGGTCAGCCACATGCCGCCTTAAGGGAATTACCCGGCTGATTTTTTTGGGCACCAGGCTGTTGGAGAGAAAGGCTGAGCAGCGTTGGCGTTTTTCAAAGGGACAGTCGGTGATGTTCCAGCAGGGTGTGTATTTGAGCAGTTTTTTGATGGCGGCGATGGAGACCCCGTGGGTGTGGATCATTTCGCGCAGGCAGCTGACCCATTTCAGGTCGTCCATGGTGAAGTAGCGCCAGCGGCCTTTGCGTGCCGGGGTGATCAATCCTTCTTCTTCGTAGATGCGGAGGGTGCGGGGGTGAATGTCGAGCATCTCGGCAGCGATTCCAATAGTGAAGATGGCTTTGTCGTCCGTGTACATGTCAGGCCTCGTCTTGTGTGCCCGGACTCCTTGTGAGCCCGGGCGTATTTTTGTAGAGCGAATGTTCGTGATCAATGGTGTCCGTTAGTCTCAAAGGCTTTGCCGAAGAAGCGTTCGCCCAGGAGGAAGCCCAGTCCGAGGACTCCGATGCCGCCGATGACCAGGGAGAATTCCGCGGCTGAGGGCATGTAGGAGAGGTAGGTGGGCAGGTCGTCAAAGCCGCGGTAGATGGGAACGATCTGGCCTGCGGCAACCAGGTCGAAGCGGGAGAAGAACTGGCCGACCAGGACCATCAGAGCGGCAGTGGACATGGCCTGGACTGAGCGCATTCTGGTGATCATCAGCAGGGCAAAGGGCAGGACCAGGCCGATGGTGATTTCAAAGATCCAGAAATTGATGGCCAAGGGCCCGTTGAGCAGTGCCTGGGCGGCCAGGATGGTCTCTTCTGAGCCGCACAGGGCGTTGATGAATTTCCAGGAGGTGGCGATGGAGACCAGGAAGAGCATCAGGGCCATGATCTTACCGGCAGTCTGCATGCCTTCGAAGGTTGTTTTGTCCATTTCTGTCCGGCGCAGAACGTTGGCATAGTGAGTGAAGATGATAATGGCGGCAGCCCCGGAGAGGAACGCGCATCCCAGGAAGAAGATGGGCAGCTGGGAGCCGTACCAGAAGGGGCGTGAGCCCAGTGAGGCAAAGACAGCGCCCAGGTTGCTGTTGGCGGAGGCCTCAGCCACGGCGCCCATGACGCCAAGGACGATAGCTGCAGAATACTTCTTGGTCAGGATCAGGTAAAATTCAACGAACATGAAGCCGACGGCCATGCCGTACAGGGTCCCCATCCACCAGATATTCGAGGTGAGGTTGGGGAAGAAGATGTTGCCGATGGGCATGCGCCAGGGATTTTCAATTTCAAGGCCGATGACGGTAAAGGCCCCCATGATGGCGACGATGGACAGCCAGACCATCCGGTTGCCTAGAGGGGCCAGTTTGTTGCCGCCGAAGATATGGCTGATGGCGGCCAGCAGGCAGAGACCGGTGGAGATGATGGCAAAAAAGGCGTAGGTGCCGATAAGCATGCCCCAGGGCATATCGCGGGTATTGGCAAAGGCGTGATGGTGTCCGATGGCCTGGGCATAGATGCCGCCTGCCACTCCGATCAGGATGAAGCCGGCCATCAGCAGCATGAGCTTGTTGACAAGGGGGGTGGCGATGCGGGGTTCGGCAGTTGCAGTGAGCGAGAAATTTTTGGTCATGGTGTACTCCAAGTTAATATGGCGGTAGGCAAAGAGTGACTTGATCAATTGGTGTGATTGCTTTTGATTTTCTGGGTTGCGACCTCGGGCTCGGGCATTTCGCCCTGGTTCTGACGGAGGTTGTAGATGGCGATGACTGCGATGGGAGCGGCCAGGGGGCCAAGGAGCATGAATAGTGTCAGGGCCACGATCAGGAAGAAGCCGTCGCTGATGATGCTGGCGTTGGTGTGAAAAAAGTTGCGAATGGTCAGAGACTGGGTTGTGGTGGCAGTTTGTGCGGTCATGGCGTTCTCCTTGGTCGTGTCGGCGTTTGAGGCGCCGTTTGTCTTTGTCTTCCATGTAGCAAGAGGTGTGCCATGTTCTGTTGTTCTGGCTGATGTGTAGCTGTGTTTTGTGGTAACGTTTTGAACTGTCGTGAAAAAATATATTGCAAGCTGGTATGTTCAAGGTTTATTGCTAAAAATTTAGTTCAAAACATCTCCCCTCTATGGCGCATTGTACGCCTTAAGGGGGAGACGAGTAGGGCGCACAATGCGCCATAGGGGTCTGCCGCTATTGATCTTACTGAATAAACGTTGTTAATATAATATATGGCGGTCATTTTCAGCGGAAAATGTTACCGATTATGACCGTGGAAGATGATAATTTGTTGGGGTGTAAAAAGTTGTAAATCCTTGTGTGGCGGGGTGTTGTGGTGTGTGAGGACTTGTGTTGCGCCTTTTGTCCAGGGCGTGCTGCCGGGTGAGTCTGCAAATGGGGTCGGGGTGAGTTTGTGGTTGTGTGGCTTTGTTTGGTAGTATGTTGTTTTTACAGTATTTTGTGTGAGAATGTCGTTGCGGCTGCTGGACATGTGGGCGTATTACGCGCCTGAGGCAGGAGTTGATTTGTCAGTCAAACTGTGCGGGGTGTCGTATTTGGCTCTTGTTGAGCTGGAAGGGCTGAGGTGTCTTTGTTGCCTGAGGAAGGGGCTGGGAATGGGGTGTCTTGGAGGGTGACGGGCGTGTTGTGCGCCGAGCTATGGAGCGATCTTCAAATCCTTCAGATCCTTCAGGTCGAAATCGGGCTGCTGGTCAGCGGCCTCATTGATCAGGGCCTTGAGCTGGTCCTTGATGTCACGGCTGGGGGGGATGGCCTGCAGGAGGGGGAGCAGTTTTTCAACGGGATTGGGTGGGGTCAGGCGCATTCGGTCCTGTATCGCCTCTGCGCCCCCCTGGTTTGGCGGAGTCGCCAGGAGGCCGCCGGAATCACCATCCATGTTTCGTAAAAAGAGCATGATCCCGCTGATGTCGTTTTTTCGGTAGAAGAGTTCAATCTCTTCCTTGATGGTCTCCTGGTCCAGGGCCAGGGCTGTGAAGCGTTCCCTGTACTCATTGATGTCGGTTTCCAGGGAATCATAGAGAAACAGAAACAAGTTGCGCAGCCGCCATTTGCGGGTCAGTCCGGGGAAATCAAAACCGCTCAGGACCCGTTGGCGGATGGTGGGTGACTGGTTGACATAGGGATCGTGGAACAGGGTCTCGCCGAGTCCGGTGAGGAGAAAGAAGCGTTGAATAAGGGCTTCATCCCGAAGAAGCACGTAGATACGGATGAGTTCCAGGCCAATGGTCTTTTCAAGCTTCAGGGCCTGGTTGATGATGTTTTGCTGATAGTGAGAGGTGTCTTCCTCGATGATTCTGCGGAAGCCGAAATAGCGATCAGCAATCTCTTTTTTTACCTCAAAGGCAAGAAGTTTGTTAAGATCTTCCATGGTCATGGGTAAGAGGTTGAAGTGGTCGGGCAACCGGGGTGGTGCAGCGCGTGGAGGTGACCTGGTTGTATGATCTCAGTATAGCCTTTCCGCGTTCGGGATGCATCTTTCTTTTGCAGGTCTCCAGCGCAAGACAAAAATCGGTGCGTTCTGCCTCGAACAGCGACAGTCAGGCAGTGGGGCAGTCGGGCGCGAGAGGCCCGCGGACTGCATAAAACCAGCTCTCCGGGCCAGCCGCTGACCAAGGCAGATGTGGCAGTGCCCAACAGCTACTTTTTTAGGGGTCCAGGTGGGACAGAACGATACATTTGAAGAGATCAAAGATCGGGTCAAAGATGGTTCGGACATTGTCCGTATCATTGGCGAAACGGTGGAGCTGAAAAAGGCCGGGGCCCGCTATCTGGGGCTTTGTCCCTTTCATGGGGAGAAGACGCCTTCGTTTTCGGTCCATCCGGGCCAGCAGTTTTTCCATTGTTTCGGCTGTGGCGAATCGGGTGACGTTTTTTCGTTTATGATGAAGTATCACAGCCTGGATTTTCCGGCGGCCTTGAAGGAGCTGGCCCGGCGGGCCCAGATCGAGCTGCCTGAACGGACATCGTCTCCGGCCCAGCAGGAACGGGATCGGCAACGTGTGGCCATGTTTGCGGTAAATCTTGAGGCCGCAGGTCTTTTCCGGACCTGTCTGCTTCAGTCTCCCGGGGCCGCGCGTGCCCGTCTTTATCTGAAAGAGCGGGGTATCCCGGAGGCGATTCAGGAGCGTTTTCAAATCGGTTATGCCCCGGCAGTTGAAGAGGCCGGCTGGAATTTTATCGGGACCCGGTTGAAAGGTGAGCAGCTGAAGGCGGCCGAGGCCACCGGGCTTCTGGTCAGGAAGGAGCAGGGGGGGAGCTATGACCGTTTTCGTGATCGGATCGTCTTTCCGCTTTATGATCTGCGGGGCCGGGTGGTCGGTTTTGGCGGTCGGATCGTCGGCGAAGGTCAGCCTAAATATCTCAACTCCCCCGAAAGTCTGGTTTTTGATAAAAGTTCTACTCTGCTGGGTCTCTTTCAGCAACGCGATGAAATCCGGACGCGAGGCCGGGTCGTCCTGGTGGAGGGCAATTTTGATTGTGTCTCCCTGGTGGTTCATGGTTGTCCCAATGTCGTGGCTCCACTGGGCACGGCCCTGACCCGGCAGCAACTCGGGTTGTTGAAGCGATTCTCCGACGAGGTGATTCTCCTCTTTGATGGTGATGTTGCCGGTGTCAAGGCGGCGCGTCGTGCCGTGCCCCTTTTTCTGGCAGAGCAGATCAAAGGGCGGGTGGCCCTGCTTCCCGAGGGCCATGATCCGGATACCTTTGTTCGTGAGTTGGGGCGGGCTCGGCTGGATGATCTGCTGGATGCGGCCGTGGAGTTGCCGGAGTTTGCCCTTGAGCAATTGGTGGCTGAGCATGGTCTGACCCTGGATGGCAAGAGTCGGATTATGGAGGAACTTCGGCCTCTGGTCCAGGCAGCGGCCTCAGAGCTCCAGCGTTCAGTCGTGATCGCCCATTTCAGCGAGCGGCTCGGGGTGGAGCAGCGGCAGTTGGCGGATCTGTTGAAGGGGGCGCGGTCTCAGGCCCCCGTCCCTTCAGAGGTGCCGGTGTTCCGGGCCAAGGGGCGTGAGGAGCGGCTCGAGCCCATGTCTTCTGTTCAGAAGCGGCTGGTGAGCCATATGGTATTGTATCCACAGGCCCTGGCCCGGCTCGAACAGGCCGGGGTGCGGGAGATGGTGGCCGGGACCATGGGTGAGGTCCTGTTGCTCCAGTTGCAGGCCCTGCAGGCAGGGGCGGGTGAGGTCGAGCCTGAAGATCTCCTTGCGGCCCTGCCGGAGGGGGCGGAACGCCGCTATGTCTCGGAAGTGCTTCTGGCCGCGTCAGGCATTGAAGACTCGTTGATCTCGGAGGCCGGACCGGAAGAGGAATTGGCCGAGATTTTGCTCTGGCTCGAACGGGAGCGATTGCAGATTTGTTCCCGGCAGTTGATTGCGGAGATTGCCCGGGCCGAGCGGGAGCGGGATATGGGGCGTCTTGCAGTTTTGCTCAAGCAAAAACAAGAAGTTGAAAGTCGAATGCGCGGTCAGGGCCCTGTTTGAGGCAGGTGAGGGGAATGTTTGTACGAAACTATAATAAGTTGTTGATAAAAATATTTTTATTGGTATATTTTCTGTGATCATACGATTTTTCTTTGTGGAATTCACAAAAGACGCTTTTGGATGGGAGAAAGGAATTGATGTCTGGCCCCAAACACAATGGTGATGGAGTGAATAGTTCCCCTCAGAAGAGCAAGCAGGATCAATCCGGGAAAGATGATGCCCTGATCATGGATCTCACCGGTCTCTTTGATGTCAACAGCGAAGGTGGTTTCGGCTCAGAGGGTGATGAGGTCCTGGCCAATGGAACGCTTCTGGTCGATGATCTGGGAGATGACTGCGAGCTCGATGAAGGTGTCTCTGGTGGTTCCGGTCGAGGGATAGCCCGCAGTGGTACAGGCCAGGGAGATCATTCCATCGATCCCATGAGTATTTACCTGCGTGAGATGGGCACGCTTGATCTTTTGAGTCATGAGGATGAGCTGAAACTGGCAAGGTCCATGGAGGCTGGACACCAGCAGATTCAGCGCGCCGTCCTTGCCACCCCTCTGGCCCTTCTGGCCCTGAATGAGCTTGCCGAGCAACTCAACTCCGGTGCAATTAAAATCAATCAGGTTCTCAGGGGGTTTTCTGAAAACACCCCGGCGGCCTTTGAAAATAAACAGGAGTGGTTTCTGGAGCAAATTGCCGAGGCCCAGGTCCTGGAAGGCGAGCGGGAAGGTTTCAGGCAGCAACTTCTGGCCTCTGAGTATCAGTCTGTTGAGGCGGATCGTTATTATAACCAGATTCTGGAGTTGGGAGTCCAGGTGGCCGCTCTTTTTGCCGACGAGCTGGTCTGTCCCCGCTGTATTAATGGGATTGCCTGTAATCTGATTGACCTGGAAAAGCGATTCAGTCAGGTGCGCAGCCAGGTCGTCCGCGATCATAAACAGGTTGTGGCGGAACAGGGGGGGCTGGAATTCAGTCCGGCCGAGATTGACCGGCGGATCGGCCGGGAGATGCGAGAGGCCCTGGGGTTTGGCTTTCATGCCCTGGAGGTGACTCTGAAAGAGGTGACCATGGGGCGTGAGCAGGTCAAGCAGGCCCGTGAGTCTCTGGTTCGGGCCAATCTCCGCCTGGTGATTGCCGTTTCCAAGAAGTTTATCAATCGCGGTCTTCAGTTCCCTGATCTGATCCAGGAGGGGAATATCGGCCTGATGAAGGCCGTGGAAAAATTCGATTATCACCGGGGGTATAAGTTCAGCACCTATGCCACCTGGTGGATTCGTCAGTCGATTACCCGTGGGATTGCTGATCAGGGGCGAACCATTCGTCTGCCTGTGCACATGATCGAGACCATCAATCGCCTGTTGCGGGTCTCCAAGGATTTTGCCCGGGATGAAAATCGGGAGCCGACCCCCGAGGAGATGGCCGATCATCTGGGCACCGATGTGGAGAAGGTCAAGGCGGCTCTGAAAACGGCCCGTGACGCCATCTCTCTTGACACCCCTGTGGGTGACGAGGACGACACCTTTCTAGCTGACTTTATTGAAGATTGTGCTCAGGTCGGACCCGATGAGGCCTCCATGGTCGAGAGTCTCAAGGAATGTCTCCATAACGTCATGGATGCCCTGACGCCCCGCGAGGCCAAAGTCTTGCGGATGCGCTACGGCATTGACGTGGCCTGCGATCATACCCTGGAGGAGGTCGGGAAGTGTTTTGCCGTCACCCGGGAGCGAATTCGTCAGATTGAGGCCCAGGCCATTCGCAAGCTCAAACATCCCTCCCGTATCGAAGAGTTGCGCGATTTTATGGTCGACTGAACTGTTTTCCCCCTCCCTCTTTTCTTTTTTCGTAACTATCCACCGTAATTGCTGGAAACGGGCGTTTACCCGGAACCGTAACTGTTTAGCAGTGCCGCAGATGCGCGAAAGAGGTCTGCGAAGTGTACTGATCAGTACATGAGCAGGCCGATGACAGCTAAGCGAGCCTTGCGAGACTGCGAAGCAGCTGTGGTGCTACTGGACAGTTACCTTTTTTCTTTATCTGGTTGTCGGGGCCTCGATCTGGACCGTCAGGTCATCGTGTTTCCATTGTCCTTGCCCCGCAGTTATTTTTCCGGTATCATTTTGTTATCTCCTCTGTTGCAGTTCGCCGCCGTCAGTCGTTATGAGCTGTATAACCTTATCAACTGGGCGGTTTTGAACAAGAGGGCGCCGCTGTCATTCCGCGCGCCTGGTTTGTGACGTCTTTCCCGAGTCTTGGTGTCCCTGCCTGCGTGGTCTTCTTGCTGCCCGGGTGATTTTAACAAGGATTTTATATGACCAACTCCCTTGACTGGTTGACTCTGAGTCTGGTGCCGGGGCTTGGTCTGGCCGGATATTGGCGTCTGCTTCAGACCTTTGGAGATCCGGGCGCGGCGCTGCGGGCGACTCCAGCGGAGCGTGCCAGGGTTCCGGGGCTTCGGGCCGAGGTCCTGGCGAGTCTGGCCCATGCAGACCCTTTTCGTATTGAGGCTGAGCAGGAACTGGTCCGGTTGCAGGCCATGGGGGCTGGTCTTTTGGTTCATGACGCCCCCGGTTATCCTGACCTGCTGCGCCAGACCTTTCAGCCGCCGCCGCTTCTCTTTGCCCAGGGGCGGCTGGAGTTCTTGAATTGCAATGCAGTGGCCATGGTCGGGTCCAGGGCGGCCACCAGTTATGGGCTCCGGATTGCTGAAACCCTTGCGGCCGGTCTCTCTGCGGCCGGTGTGGTTGTGGTCTCGGGCCTGGCCCTGGGGATCGACGCCGCGGCGCATCGGGGGGCACTGCACGCAGGTGGTGGCACCATTGGTGTGCTCGGCTGCGGTCTGGATGTGGTCTATCCTCAGCTGAACAAAAAACTCTATGACCAGATTCGCGAGAAAGGTGTCCTGGTCAGTGAATATCCATTGGGAACGCGGCCGGACGCCTTTCGTTTTCCGGCCCGTAATCGAATTATTGCCGGACTCAGCCGTGGGGTGATTGTGGTGGAGGCCGCCCGTAAGTCCGGCTCGCTGATCACGGCCGAGATGGCGCTTGATCAGGGTAGGGAGGTCTTTGCTGTCCCCGGGCAGATCGATTCATTCAAGAGCGTCGGCACCCATTGGCTGTTGCAGCAGGGGGCCAAGCTGGTTCATTCTCTTGATGATATCCTGGAGGAGCTCTCGGGAGTTGTTCACCCGCTTGCCGGTGAGACCAGGGCAGTAGACATCTGCGCGGTTGACCTTGAGCCTGAGGCTGCGGCCTTGCTGGCCCGGATCGAACCCTATGTCATGGGTCGGGATGAATTGATTGCCGCCTCAGGTCTTGGTGCTGCCCGGGTGGCCGAGTTGCTGCTCCTGTTGGAGTTGGACGGTCTGGTGGAAATTGTGCCGGGGGGCGGTCTGCGCCGTGTGTCATGAGCATTTTCCCTGTGGCCAGGCTGCTGGTTTTTTTGCTAAGAGAGATCATGCAGTAGGCTGGGCGCCCTGGGGCAGAGATGTGTGGCGGTGTGCAGTAACGTGGAAGGATTATTATGCCATTTACCCGAAAGTTCATCGGAGGCCATGACTGGCCATGCCGAAGTGACGAGCTTTCATGGTTGGTTATGGCTGGCCAATTTGGTCCAGCCAAGCTGGTTATGAAGAGAGGAACGAGTTGATGCAGGAAATACAGTTTGCACCGTCGATCTTGTCGGCAGATTTTGGACGGCTGGCAGAGGAGATCAGGGCCGTGGATGAGGCCGGGGCCGAGGTGATTCATGTGGATGTCATGGATGGCCATTTTGTTCCTAATATCACGATCGGACCACTGGTGGCGGCTGCCGCGCGTCGGGCCACCAAAAAGGTGATTGACGTCCATTTGATGATCACCGATCCTGATGATTATATTGAGGCCTTTGCTCAGGCCGGTGCCGATTGGATTACGGTGCATGTGGAAAACAGTGTTCATCTGCACCGGACCATTTCCCGGATCAAAGAACTGGGCTGCAAGGCCGGTGTGGTTCTGAATCCAGCCACGCCTCTCACCTCTCTCGATTTTATCCTGGCCGATGTGGATCTGGTGATGCTGATGAGTGTCAATCCGGGATTTGGCGGCCAATCCTTTATCCCCTCGACCCTGGACAAGATCCGTGGTCTGAAGGGCTGGATCGAACGCCTGGGCCTGCCCATCGGTATTGAGGTGGATGGCGGGATTTCACCAGCGACAATCTATGAGGTGGCCAAAGCCGGGGCAAACATCTTTGTGGCTGGTTCTGCTGTGTATGGTCAGACGGATTATGGTGCGGTTTTGACCGAGATGCGGACCCTGGCCGAGGCCGGGCGTGCCGATAGAACTTGCTGAGCGGGAGCGGTGATGGGCAGCTTTCACTCTCTGATCACGGCTCCGGCCCATGGGGATCTGTCGCGTCTGGCCCTGTCACCCTATGACCTGACTCCAGATGGAGCGCTGACAGCGAATCGGTTGCGTCGTTATCGGGTCTCGGCTCTCGGCTTTGATCTCTTTTACGGGATGGAGCGGCTTGATGACGAAGTGCTTGCTGCTCTTGCGCGTCTGGCCGGTCAATGCGGTCTGGTTGAGCAGTTCCGGGCCATGCGTCGGGGCGCGATCATCAACCGGATTGAAAAGTATCCCTCTGAGAATCGTCAGGTCCTTCATACGGCCTGTCGCGATCTCTTTGACCAGCCGGCGGCTGAGCCCGGGGCCTCTGCAACGGCTGCGGTTGAGCTTGAAAAGCTGCACCATTTTCTGGCGGACCTGGAACAGGGACTGTTGCTGAATGAGCAGGGCCAGCCCTTTGATACCTTGATTCAGGTAGGGA
This sequence comes from uncultured Desulfobulbaceae bacterium, assembly GCA_937910875.1. Lineage (GTDB taxonomy): Bacteria > Desulfobacterota > Desulfobulbia > Desulfobulbales > Desulfocapsaceae > Desulfatifera. Next base: position 62,289 of record CALENA010000150.1, read on the forward strand.
TAGGAGGTTCTGATCTTGGACCGCGGGCGGTGTTTGAGGCCCTGCGGGCCTACAGCCTTCCCGCACGTGAGGTCTGTTTTATCGCCAACGTTGATCCTGATGACGCGGCCGCGGTCCTCTCCCGGGTCAATCTGGCCACCACCCTGGTCAACGTGGTTTCCAAGAGCGGTTCGACCCTGGAGACCGCCACCAATGAGGCCCTGGTGCGGGCGGCTCTGGTTCGCAAGGGTCTGGATCCAGCCCGCCATTGTCTCTGTGTGACCGGGGTGGGTAGCCCCATGGATAATCCGGCCCGATATCTCCGCTCGTTTTACATGACTGAGAGTGTCGGTGGCCGGTTCAGCGCCACGTCCATGGTTGGCCTGGTGGCCCTGGGTTTTGCTCTTGGCTTTGAGCAGGTCATGGAATTTCTCCGCGGGGCCGCTGAGATGGACTGTCTGGCAGAGGAGGCTGATCCGCAGAAGAATCCGGCCCTGCTCCTGGCCCTGATCGGTATCTGGAACCACAATTACCTCGGCTGTTCAACACTGGCTGTGCTGCCTTACGCTCAGGCCCTGCACCGATTTCCGGCCCATCTCCAGCAATGCGACATGGAGTCCAACGGGAAGTCCGTGAGGCGCAATGGCGAGCAGGTGACGATCCAGACCGGGCCGGTGGTCTGGGGGGAACCTGGAACCAATGGCCAGCACGCCTTTTATCAGCTCCTTCATCAGGGGACTGAGATCGTGCCGATCGAATTTATCGGTTTCCGTCACAGTCAGTATGGGGTTGATCTGGAGTGCGAGGGTAGCAGCTCCCAGGAAAAGCTGGTTGCTAATCTTCTGGCCCAGTCTCTGGCACTGGCCGTGGGGCGCGCAAGTGACAATCCGAACCGGGCCTTTCAGGGAAACAGACCCAGTCTGCTCCTGCTGGGTGAGCGGCTGACGCCACATGCCATGGGGACCCTGCTGGCCCTTTACGAGGCCAAGATTGTCTTTCAGGGCTTTTGCTGGGATGTTAATTCCTTTGATCAGGAAGGGGTTCAGCTGGGAAAGGTTCTGGCAGCCGAGATTCTGACCTGCATGCGGGGGGGGGCTGGAGAGGCAGGCGAGACCAGAGGGATCAGCGGGGAATATGTCCTGCTGGCTGGAATGGCGCGAAAGGACGCCTTTATAAAATGAATAGATGTTCATTTCTGAGGGTTTTGCGGGTCTGTTTTTTGTTGACAAAGGAAAGCTACAGCGATATTGTCGATCGCTGAATGACAATTCAATGGTGTATTGTTTTAAGAAAGAGTTCTGCACAAAAGAGTCACTGAAAGTGACTTTTGGAGAAACCAGAGAAACATTGGTTTTTTGTTCGATTGGGTTATCGCTCCGCAGCAGGTTCGGAGACAGAAGCTGTTGATACGTAAATTCTGGTAAAGGTTGTAGTTTAATCGTAATTTAAAGGAGGAACATTCATGGCAAAGCATGACACACCCATGTTGGATGAGCTTGAGAAAGGCCCGTGGCCGAGCTTCGTTACCGACATCAAGCGTCAGGCCGAGACAAAGCCCGAGTGCTGGGACATTCTTGGTCAACTCGAGCTGTCTTTTAGGGACAAAATCACCCATTGGAAGCACGGTGGTATCGTAGGTGTCTTTGGTTACGGCGGCGGTATCGTTGGTCGTTACTCAGATGTCCCGAAACAGTTCCCCGGGGTTGAGCATTTTCATACCATTCGTATCAACCAGCCCGCATCCAAGTATTACTCCACCGAGAATCTGCGCAAGATCTGCGCCTTGTGGGAGAAATATGGTTCTGGTATGACCAACATGCACGGTTCCACCGGTGACATGATCATGCTCGGCTGCCGCACTGAGGCCCTGGAGCCCTTCTTCTATGAGCTGACCCATGATATCGGTCAGGATCTGGGTGGTTCCGGTTCCAACCTTCGTACCCCTGCCAACTGTCTTGGTCAGTCCCGCTGTGAGTGGTCCTGCTATGACACGGAAGAGGCCTGTCATCATCTGACCATGCATTATCAGGACGAGATTCATCGTCCGGCCTTCCCGTATAAGTTCAAGTTCAAATTCTCTGGTTGTCCCAATGACTGTGTTGCTGCCATTGCCCGTTCCGACTTTGCTGTTATCGGTACCTGGCGTGATGATATCCGCATGGATCAGGCCGCTGTCAAGGAGTACATTGCCGGGAACTATCCCTCCAACGGCGGCGCCCATGCCGATCGTGACTGGGGTAAGTTTGACATCAAAAAAGAGGTTATTGATCTCTGCCCCACCAACTGCATGTGGATGGAAGGCGGTGAGTTGAAGATCGATAACAGTGAGTGCACCCGCTGCATGCACTGTATCAATGTTATGCCTCGTGCCCTGCGCCCGGGTGCACATCAGGGTGCCACCATCTGTGTCGGTGCCAAGGCCCCGATCCTAGATGGTGCGCAGTTCGCCACCATGATCATCCCCTTCATCGAGGTTTCAGCCGATAACGAGTTTGAGAATGTGATCGAGGTGATCGAGAATATTTGGGACTGGTGGATGGAAGTTGGCAAGAACCGTGAGCGTGTTGGTGAGACCATGCAGCGTGTGGGTCTGCCGACCTTCATCAAGGTTATGGGACTTGAGCCCCTGCCGCAGCATGTGAGAGAGCCTCGTTCGAACCCCTACGTTTTCTGGAATGAAGAAGAGGTTCCGGGTGGCTTCGATCGTAATGTTGATGAGTTCCGTGCACGTCACGCTGCCTAAGGTCAACACGTCATTCACAATCTTGATTAAATAAAGGAGGTTTATTATGGGTTATGATCCCGCAAATCCAATGGTGGACAGGATTACAGATATCGGTCCTCCACATTATTCTAAATTTCATCCCCCGGTCATTGCTGCCAACAAGGGCAAATGGCTTTATCACGAGCTCACCAAGGCTGGTGTGCTCATGCACAAGGCCGAAAATGGTGATGAGTGCTGGACCGTTCGTGTAGGTGCTGCTCGACTGATCTCCATCGAACTGATTCGTGAGATGTGTGATATCGCTGATGCCCACTGTGATGGCTTCCTGCGCTTCACCACTCGGAACAACGTTGAGTTCATGGTCGATTCAGAGGCCAAGGTCCAGCCCCTGCTGGACGATCTGGCCAGCCGTGGGAATAAGTTCCCGGTCGGTGGTACCGGCGCCGGTGTGACCAATATCGTTCATACCCAGGGTTGGGTTCACTGTCATACGCCTGCAACCGACGCCTCTGGTGTGGTCAAGGCCGTTATGGACGAACTTTTCGAGTACTTCACCTCCATGAAATTGCCGGCCCAGGTTCGTATTGCCCTGGCCTGCTGTCTGAACATGTGTGGTGCCGTTCATGCATCTGATATCGCTATCCTGGGAGTTCATCGTAAGCCCCCCATGATTGATCACGGACGTATTACCGGTGTCTGTGAGCTGCCTCTGGCCATCTCCGCCTGTCCTCTGGGTGCTGTAAAGCCGGCCAAGGCCACTGTCAATGGTGAGGAAGTCAAGACCGTTGCGGTCAATGCCGATCGCTGCATGTTCTGTGGTAACTGCTACACCATGTGCCCGGCCATGCCTCTTGCTGATCCGGAAGGTGACGGTATTGCCATCCTGGTCGGTGGTAAGGTCTCCAACTCCCGGTCGGCCCCCAAGTTTTCCAAGCTGGTTATCCCCTTCCTGCCCAACACTCCGCCGCGCTGGCCTGAGACCGTTGAAGCCGTGAAGAATATCCTGGTTACCTATGCCAATAACGCCAATAAATATGAGCGTCTTGGTGAGTGGGCCGAGCGGATTGGTTGGGAGAAGTTCTTTGAAAAGTGCAACATTCCGTTCACCATCAAGAGCATTGATGACTACCGTCTGGCCTACGATACCTGGCGTACAACGACCCAGTTCAAGTACACCAGCCACATCAAGTAATTGACATGAGCTTTGGCAGCGGACTCGCCTGTGCGGGTCCGCTGCCTACTGTTGAAGTTGGTTACTTGCCAATTCACCCCTCTTATAGGAGTATGTGTTATGGCAATGAGTATCGAAGAATTAAAAGCAGCAATCCTCAATAAAGCTTTGACCGCACCCAAGCCTCAGCTTTATGTTAAGGATTTTTATAAATGTGATCCCGAATCCAAGCCTCGGGTGATCAAAAATGCGGCCAATGATCTGGTGAAAGAGGGAAAGCTGTCCTTCTGGTCCTCCGGTTCCACCACCATGTATGCCGCATGTGCACGGGTTAAAAACGAGGAAGGGGAGAAGGGCGTCAACTAAGCTCTTTGGTCTTTCAGCGCTGAAATGAGAAGGTGCAGAGGGTTTTCCTCTGCACCTTTTTTTTTATGCCTTTTATCAGAAAGTTCATCGGAAACCATTATTGGCCATGCCGAAGTGACGAACTTTCATGCTTGGTTGTGGCTGGCTAATATGGTCCAGCCACGCTGGCTTACCCGCAAGGGGCGTAATGGACGATTGTTTGATTCTTGAGGTCACAGAATCCACTAACAGTGTGGCCCATCAACTGGCCGGCGACGGGGCAGCGCACGGATATGCAGTCCTGGCCCGAGCCCAGACCAACGGTCGTGGTCGCCTGGGTCGTTCCTGGGTCTCGTTGCCCGGTCTAGGCCTGTACTGCACCATTATCCTTCGTCCGGTCCTGGACCTTGTAGAATACCCGAAATTGACTCTGGCTGTGGGGGTGGCAGTGGCTGAGGTGTTGGCCGGTTTTGGCCTTGCTCCGCAGCTGAAATGGCCCAATGATATCTTCTTGTCCGGGCGGAAGTGCGGTGGAATCTTGCTTGAATCTTCAGCCTTGCAGCAAGGATCTGTGGACAATTATGTCCTGGTCGGGATTGGCCTCAATATCTCAGGCGGGGCAAAAGATCTTATAACACTGGCTCCGCAGGCAATTTCTCTTTGTGCTGCATCTGACGGGCGAGACTTTGAAGTAGAGCAGGTGTTTTCTGCAATTCGCGAGTCGGTGCTCCGCCTGGTGGCCCTGTTTGAACGGTCTGGTTTTGCTGAAATACTGGTTCGCTGGCAAGAGCGCGATTTCCTGAAAGGGCAGCGTGCGCAGTGGTTGCGGGGGGATGGGCAGGTGATTGAGGGCGTGGCCGAAGGAATTGATGGGCAGGGGCAGTTGCGTGTGCGAAGCGATGATGGAGTGATCCATCCGGTCATTTCAGGAGACGTGAGTCTGGTCCTGCCCGATTCTCTGCCATAAAAAAAACCGGTTGACGATGCCGTATCGGCATCGTCAACCGGTGGGGTT